>JAJUFT010000009.1 GCA_029263615.1 Alcaligenaceae bacterium
CGAACCCCCGAGGATCCTGGCCCCCGTATCGGTACGGACTGCCCATCAGACCCAGCGCTGTCATGACCACTTCCTGGCGGTGATGTTCAGGCAGTTGCTGCAATGCAACATCGGAACCACGAGATCCGGGCCCGCTGCACCCTGTAAGCAGCCAACATGTTGTAATCACCCCGCATAAAAGGCGCCAATCCGCAAAAAAGCGACACAATTTGCCCATACTTTCAGATCTTTGACTTTTGGCAACGTTACCAAAGTGGCACAAATAGTAAATTCACATTTATTTTGATACTATTTGCTTGTTGGTTCATTCGAATTTTGCATGGATAGTTGCTCATCGCTACAAAATCTATACTTTTGTGGTTACGTAAAGAAACATCCGGCAATAATCTTCAATATTGGTTCTAACCGTAAAGGAATGGGATCGTGCCCGTCTCTGATAACAGTGCTTTGAGCGATATCCAGGAAGTCAACCTGTCGTATCTCATGTTGGCACAGCGCCTGCTGCGCGACAACTATGCCGCCGGCATGTACCGCCTTGGTTTCGATGCCGATGTGGCCGATCTCCTTCTGGGCCTCTCGCCCGCTCAGCTCGTGAAGCTCGCCAGTACCAACACCCTCATTTGCGGCTTTCGCCTGAACGATTACGAACTGCTCTCCACCCTGGGTCAGGATGTGCTCGGCGGTGTGTTGCAGCAAGCTCACTCCACCATTCTGCTTGCCCAGCGTTCGCCCGAACAACTGGCTTGAATCGAGTTCTTCCATGAGTAAGAAAAGTGTCGCGAAAGAAGCCGAAGAAATTCTTCTGGCGACCGACATGATCCAGCTCGGAGCTCGACTACAAGTATTGCAAGCGGAAACCAGTCTGAGCTACGACCGCCTGGCGCGTCTGTATCGGGAAGTGAAGGGCTGCTCGCCCCCAAAGGGGATGCTGCCCTTTTCGGTCGACTGGTTCATGACATGGTTGCCGAACATTCATTCCAGCGTTTTCTATAGCATTTATCGCTATATCGATACGAACACGCCCGCCAAGGGTTCGCGGGCGCTGGTGGAGGCCTACCGCCTCTACGCCGAACAGGCCGACGGCGGTCTGGGCACCCCTCCTGGCGAGGAGCCCGTTCTGAGCTTCACCCGCGCCTGGATGCTGATCCGTTTCTTTGACAGCAATTTGCTGCAGCTTTCCTATTGCGAACGGTGCAAGGGTGGCTTCATTGCCCACGCCCATGACCCGCAGGCAGGGTTTGTGTGCGCCATCTGCCGTCCGCCACCCCGTGCGGGCAAGACGCGCAAGCGTCGCACGGCAAGTGCTGGCGCCGCAGAGAAAACGACTGTCAGCCGGGCACGCGCCCGCAAGGCGGCACCGGTTGATGCTGCAGACACGGCATCCGGTGCCGCAGCGGCACCCCGCGGTGTCCTGAGTGAAACGTGAAGTTTCCAAAATTGTTTTAATGTGAATATGCGCCGATTTAGGTCGTAAATCGGCCATTGATACCGCATTCCTCAGGCATCGCTTTGGGGGAACATACCCACTCTGGATAGGCTTGGCTAGGGCAACCCCGTGTTCATCTTTCTCGGTTACATCGTCGTTTTATTCTCCGTCATCGGCGCCTACGTCTTCATGGGCGGCGCTTTGGGAGCCCTCTATCAACCCTTTGAGTTGCTGCTGATCGGCGGTTCCGCGCTGGGCGCCTATATCGCCTCCAGTTCAGGCCAGTCCATCAAGATGATGGCCGGTGCGGTGCCCAAGGTGTTGCGCCCCAATCCGTACGGCAAAGAAACCTACATGCAGCTCATGGCGCTGCTGTACGTGCTTCTGAACAAAGCGCGCCGCGACGGCCTGATGTCGGTGGAAAGCGATATCGAAGAACCCTATTCAAGCCCGATCTTTGCCGAATACCCCGCCGTGGTGAGCGACCCCGTGTTGGTCGAGTTCATTTCCGACTACATGCGCCTCATCATCAGCGGGAACATGAGCTCCTTCGAAATCGAAACGCTCATGGATCAGGAAATCGAAACCCATCTGCACGAGCGCAACATTCCCTGCAATGCCCTGCGTGCCGTGGCCGACGGCCTGCCCGCCTTCGGGATCGTGGCTGCCGTGCTGGGTGTGATCAAGGCGCTGTCCGCAGTGGATCAACCCCCCGCCATCCTGGCCGACCTCATCTCCAAGGCCATGGTCGGTACTGTCCTCGGCATTCTGCTGGCCTATGGTTTCGTGGCCCCGCTGGCCGCCAGCATGGAGCGACGCTCCATTTCTTCGGTCAAGGTGCTCGAATGCATCAAGGTCACGCTGTTGGCCAGCATGAACGGCTACCCGCCACAGCTGGCCGTGGAGTTTGGCCGCAAGGTGCTGTATTCGCATCTGCGTCCTTCCTTCATGGAGCTCGAAGATCACGTGAAACAAGTGCGCGCTGGCGCACGCCGCGGCTGATGGCAACATGAGCAAGGGAGAACCGCGCGTCGTCATCCGGCGCAAGAAACTGCATCACGAGTCGCCGCACGGTGGCAGCTGGAAGATTGCCTACGCCGACTTCATGACAGCCATGATGGCCTTCTTCCTGGTCATGTGGCTGTTGTCGCTGATTCCGGTGCACGAGCTCACGCTCGTGGCCGAATACTTCCGCAAACCGCTGGTCGAGGCCATTCGTTCCCAGAACGAGAACAAGCCGCTGGGCACCGACGCCGTCATTCCCGGTGGGGCCCCCAGCGTGATTCCCAATTTCCAGCTTGCCCCGCGCACGCCCAAGGATACCGGCGACATCTCCGATATGGAGCGCCTGGAAAACTTGCGTGAAAGCCTGGAAGAGCTGATTGAGCATGACCCGATCATGTCGGAATACCGTCCGCAAATGCTGCTCGACATGACGCCTGACGGGTTGCGCGTGCAGATTCTCGATCGCGAAAACCGTCCGATGTTCGATACCGGCAGCGCCAAGCTGCAACGCGAGATGCGTGTCATCCTGCGTCAGCTCGGCCCCGTGCTGAATCGCATGCCGAACTCCATCACCATCACCGGCCACACCGACGCGCGTCAGTATGCGACCGGCGAACGTGAATATTCCAACTGGGAGCTGTCGGCCGATCGTGCGAACGCGGCGCGCCGCGAGCTGGTTGCCGGCGGCATGGACGAATCCAAGGTGCGCCGTGTGCAGGGTGTGTCTTCGACGGTGAATATCGTGGAAGACCCCTACGCCGACGCCAACCGCCGCATCAGTATTCTCGTCCTCAATCGCCGTGCCGAACGACGCATGGACGAGCAGGATGCCACTTACGCCAAACCCATCGATCTGGACGAAGTGCTCGGACAGGGCAGTTCCCGCAAGCTGGGTGTCGAACAGCGCGATCCCTATTCACTTGATGAGCCGCCACTGCTGAATCTCCCGGGCGCGATGCCCGAGCTGCCCATGGGGCAGGGGACGGGCCCCGAACCGGCGCACCAGGGAGGCGTTGACACCTCGAGTCTCTCGGCGCCATTCGAGATGCCTCTCGCCCCCAGGCTGGGCGGATCGCTGGTGGAAACGGTTATCCCGCCCGCTTCAAGAGCGGCTGCAGGCGCCCCCGGTGCAGGCGCAACGGGTAACATTAGGTAATATTACCGGGTCCGGCGCATTGGCCGGGGCAGCATCAAGACACAGACGTGTGTAAAGGGAATCGATCATGAGTGCAGGCGTGGACCTGAGTCAGTTTTTCGATACGTTTTTTGACGAAGCCGATGAGTTGCTCAACGACATGGAGCAGTTGCTCCTGAGCCTGGATGTCGATGATCCGGACATTGACCAGCTCAACGGTATTTTCCGTGCCGCCCACTCCATCAAGGGTGGCGCGGGCACCTTCGGCTGCTTCGGTATGCTGGCCGATACGACGCACCTGCTGGAAAACCTGCTCGACTACATTCGTCGTGGCGAAATGGTGCTCCGCAAGGACATGATTGACCTCTTTCTCGAAACCAAAGACGTTCTGATGGACCAAGTCGCTGCATACCGCAACCAGCAGGAGCCCAGCCAGGAAGCCTACGATCGTATCTGTGCACAACTGCGTGCGCTGGCCGAAGAACGCCGCGTGCCGGGCGAGCAGCCCGCTCAGCCTGCGCAGGCAGCGCCGGCGCCGCAACCGGCCGCCCCTCAGGTCCAGGCACCCGCAGCCCCGGAAGCGCCGGCCCCCGCGCAGCCTGCCGCAGCGCCAGCCGCACCCGCATCCGCAGCGGCGGCGGCCGGCACCCTGCCGATGAAGATCCAGATTACGCGCAGTAAGGAAAGCGACATGCCGTCGCTGGCCGCCGAAATGGCCCTGATGGGCGATGTCCTGCACGAAGAGCGCCAGGGCGACACCATTTCCTTCTGGCTCAAGACCGCCACTGCAGAGGCCGACATCATTGCGGTGTGCTGCTTCATCGTGAACGAAGACCAGGTGAAGGTGTCCTACGAAGCGGTGCCCGGTGCAGCGCCTCAAGCCTCAGCCGCCGCTCCTGCACCGGCGCCTGCAGCAGCACAGCCCGCCCCACCGGCTCCCGCAGCGCAACCGACCGCCGCAGCCCAGCTGGCTGCCGCCGAGCCCGCCAAGCCTGCCGAAAAACCGGCCGCGCCTGCCCCCAAGCCGACCGCCAAGTCTTCGGCGGCCTCCATCCCCACGGGGGGCAGTTCCGGCAGCAGCACCATTCGGGTGGGTGTCGAGAAAGTTGACCAGATCATCAACCTGGTGGGCGAGCTCGTCATCACCCAGGCCATGCTGGTGCAGACCGCTTCCACGCTCGACCCGGTTCTGCACGACCGCCTGCTCAACGGCATCGAACAGCTCGATCGTAACGCGCGCGACCTCCAGGAAGCCGTGATGTCGATTCGCATGGTGCCCATGGATTACGTCTTCAGCCGCTTCCCGCGCGTTGTTCGCGAAGCCGCTGCCAAGATGGGCAAGAAGATCAAGCTGGTCACTCAGGGGGCGGCAACGGAACTGGACAAGAGCCTGATCGAACGCATCATCGACCCGCTCACTCACCTGGTGCGCAACAGCATCGACCACGGTGTGGAAACGCCGGAACGCCGCATGGAAGTGGGCAAGGACCCGGAAGGCACGATCACCATGGCCGCCCAGCACCACGGTGGGCAGATTGTCATCGAAGTGCGTGACGACGGCGCCGGCCTGAACCGCGAGAAGATCCTCAAGAAGGCCATGAGTCAGGGCTTTCCGGTCAACGAGAGCACGCCCGACGAAGAGCTCTGGCCACTCATTTTTGCGCCCGGCTTTTCCACCGCCGAGCAGGTCACCGAGATCTCCGGCCGTGGGGTCGGCATGGACGTGGTGCGCCGGAACATTCAGGGCATGGGCGGCCACATCCAGATCTTCTCCAAGGCAGGCGAGGGTTCGACCATCCGCATCGTGCTGCCGCTGACACTGGCCATTCTGGATGGCATGTCGGTCCGCGTGGGCGAAGAAACCTTCATCCTGCCGCTAAGCAACGTCACCGAATCCCTGCAACCAACCAAAGAACAGATCCACTCCATTTCGGAAACCGAAAAAGTCCTGCAAGTGCGTGGCGATTACCTGCCGCTGGTGGCGCTGCACGAAGTTTTCGACGTGGCCGATGCCGAAACCGAGATCACGCGTGCCATTGCCGTCATTCTCCAGGTGCAGGATGTGCGCTTCGCGCTGCTGGTGGACCACCTCGTCGGTCAGCATCAGGTTGTTGTCAAGAACCTTGAAGCAAACTACAAGAAGATTCCGGGTGTTTCCGCTGCCACGATCCTCGGAGACGGCAGTGTGGCCCTCATCGTCGATGTCTTCGCCCTGATGCAGACTTCTCAGAATCAACGTCCGGCAACCGTATAGACTCTACCCAGAATTCCGGAGAACCAAATGTCCTATCAAGTTGACGCCCAGCAAACGTCCGAAACCACAGGCCAGGAATACCTGATCTTCACACTGGCGGCACAGGAATACGGCATCGATATCCTCAAGGTGCAGGAAATCCGCGGGTACGACGCCCAGACGGTGACACGCATTGCCAACGTGCCTCCCTTCGTCAAGGGGGTGACCAACCTGCGTGGGGTGATCGTTCCCATCGTGGACATGCGCATCAAGTTCAACCTTGCCAACGTTGAATACGATCACCAGACCGTCGTGGTCATTCTGAACCTCAAGTCGCGGGTGGTCGGCATCGTCGTGGACGGCGTCTCCGACGTCCTCATGCTGCAGAAGTCGCAGATCAGCGCCGCGCCGCAGTTCGGCACGGCGTTTTCCACCGAATATCTCACGGGCATCGGCACCGTGGGCGAGCGCATGCTCATCCTGGTGGACATTGAAAAACTCATGACGAGTGAAGAAATGGCACTCGTGGAGGCCGCCGCCGCTGTGTGAGCGGTTTCCGCCCAGGGTTGACCGGGCTCCAGTCCGGTTCGTTCATGAACAGAAACGCGGGGTAGGGATATGCGTAAGACGTCGCTGGCATCAAACATGAAGATTCGCACCAGTATCATTCTGGTGCTGGTCTTCTACCTTCTCATGCTGATCGCAGGTGCTGCGCTCGGCGTGTTGTCCCTGCGCGCCGGAAACATCTCCCTGGATTCCATCGTTCAGAACCAGCGTGCCGGGGCTGCGCTGGCCCAGGCGGTGGACGGTTACCGGAATATCCAGAGTTCGCTCACTCGCGCGGCAAATGCCCGTGTTTTCGGCACCATCAGCGATGTCGAGTCCGAACTCAGGGAAGGGCGGGGTCACCGGGATGCCGCACAGGCGGCCTTCAAGCGTTTCCAGGAAATCGCCGCCAACACCGAGGCAGAATCCCAACTGGCGCCGCAAATCGCCCAACGCTACGAGGCACTCATGAGCCGCGGTGTCGCCCCCATGCTCGATGCCCTGGCGCGCGGCGAGGATGGCGAGTACGAACACCTGCGCGACTACATCGTTCCTCCGCTGGAACGCGAGCTCCTCGACTCCTGGAACGCCTTGCAGCGCGCGCAACAGGCCGTCATCGATTCCACCTACCAGGGTGAAATCGACCAGTACGCGCTGGTGGTCAAGCTGGTGGCGGTGGGCATGCTGGCCTGTTTCCTGATCGCCTTCCTCACCTATGCCTTCCTGAATCGCATGGTGCTGCGGCCCCTGCGGGTGGCAGGCTCGCACGCCGACCGCATCGCCGGTGGCGACCTCACCCAGCGCATCCACGTCGATTCCAGCAATGAGATCGGGGTGCTGTTGCAGGCCATGGCCCGCATGCAGGACAGCCTGACGCATATCGTCGGCACCGTGCGTCGCGGCGTCGAGGAAATCAACGTCGGTGCACACGAAATCTATCTGGGCAACACCGATCTCAGCGACCGGACCGAACGCCAGGCGGCTTCCTTGCAGCAGACGGCCGCCAGCATGGAACAGCTCTCGAGCACCGTGCAGCAGAACACCGAACACGCCACCGAGGCCGACCGCCTCGTGAAGGGGGCTGCCGAAGTCGCCCAACGCGGCGGTTCCGCCGTGTCGGCGGTGGTGGGCACCATGGGCGAAATCTCCGACAGCTCGCACAAGATGGCGGAAATCGTCAGTGTGATTGACGGCATCGCATTCCAGACCAATATTCTCGCGCTCAACGCCGCCGTCGAAGCCGCCCGCGCCGGTGAGCAGGGCAAGGGCTTTGCGGTGGTGGCCGGGGAAGTGCGCTCGCTGGCTCAACGCAGCGCGCAGGCGGCCCGCGAGATCAAGCAGCTCATCGACGAATCGCTGCAGAAGGTGGAAGCCGGTGCACAACAGGCCAGCGCGGCTGGCGACATCATGCAGGATGTCGTGCGCTCGGTCGACAGCGTCACCACCATCATGGCGGAAATCGCCACGGCCTCGCGCGAACAGTCCGACGGCATCGGGCAGGTGAATGCTGCGGTGGCCGACATGGATGGCGTCACCCAGCAGAATGCCGCCCTGGTTCAGGAAGCCGCCGCTGCCGCCGGTTCGCTGCAGGATCAGGCGCGTCGCCTTACCGAACTCGTGGCTGTGTTCAAGGTGAATGCCAACGAAGTGATCGACATCACGGCCGAGCATGCCGCCGAAAGGCGCAAGCTCGCTCAGGAGTACGACGCTTCTGGTGCCCTGTTGAACCCGGACAAGGGGGCCGGAGCCCTGTTAAGCTCCTGAGGCAATGGAACCGTTGAATAATCAGAATTCCATCTTTGCGCTCCCTGAAAGAGCCCGCCTGACACCAGGCGACTTCGAGTACGCGGCGCGGCTTCTTCAAAGCCGCGCCGGAATCGTTCTGGGCGAGCACAAACAGGAAATGGCCGGCCGCACGCTTGCGCTCAGAGCGCATCAGGTCGGCCATGCCAGTGTGCGCGACTACCTCGACGATCTTTCCCGCAACCCGCATTCGCCGGAGTGGGAGATTTTCGTCAACTCATTCACCATCAACCACACGGCCTTTTTCCGAGAGCAACACCACTTCGAGATTCTGGCGCGCTTCGTCCGTACCCGCCGCAAGCCGATTTCCATCTGGTGCTCTGCCGCCTCGACGGGCGAAGAACCTTACAGCATTGCCATCACGCTGCGCGAATCCGTGCCCCAACCCGACGTCGGGGTGTCCATCTGGGCCACCGACATCGACACCAACGCCATTCAGAAGGCACGCGACGGTGTGTATTCGCAGGAGCGGGTCAAGCCGGTGTCGGACGAATACCTGCGCAAATACTTCCAGCGCGGCACGGGCCGGCGAGCCGGCATGGTGCGCGTGAAGGACAACCTGCGCACCATGATTGAATTCGGCGTGTTCAACCTGCTTCAGAAAGACTGGCCGCCTCCCGCGACCTTTGACGCCATTTTCTGTCGCAACACGATGATCTACTTCGACAAGGACACGCAGGTGAAGGTGCTGGAGCGTTTCGCTCCCACCCTCAAGACCGGCGGCTTGCTGTTCGCTGGTCATTCCGAGAACTTTACGTACCTCACGGACGCATTCCGTCTGCAAGGCCAGACCGTCTACGTGAAGACGTGAGCGTTTGAGCAGTACGAAGGTGAGATGTTGCCATGACAAAAAAGATTCGCGTTCTGTGTGTCGATGATTCCGCGTTGGTGCGCAGCTTGATGACCGAGATCATCAACAGCCAGCCCGACATGGAAGTGGTCGCCACTGCGCCCGACCCGCTGGTGGCCCGGGAGCTCATCAAGCAGCACAACCCCGATGTGCTCACGCTCGATGTGGAAATGCCGCGCATGGACGGCCTGGACTTCCTCGACCGTCTCATGCGCCTGCGTCCCATGCCGGTGGTGATGGTCTCGTCGCTGACGGAAAGAGGCTCGGAAGTGACCCTGCGTGCACTCGAACTGGGCGCCGTGGACTTCGTCACCAAACCCAAGCTGGGCCTGCGCGACGGCCTGATGGAATACACCGACCTCATCGCCGACAAGATCCGTGCGGCGGCGGCCTCGCGCCCGCGCCAGGCGGTGAGGGGAGGGCCGCGCAAGCCCATGCTGACGGCGCGTCCCTTCTCCACCACCGAGAAATTGGTGATGATCGGCGCCTCCACCGGGGGAACGGAAGCCATCCGCCAGGTGCTCGAACCGCTGCCGCCCAACAGCCCGGCGATCATGATCACCCAGCACATGCCGGCCGGTTTCACGAGGTCTTTCGTGCAACGGCTCGACAGCCTCTGTGCCATGCAGGTTCATGAAGCCGAAGACGGGCAGCGCGTGCTCCCCGGCCACGTCTACCTGGCGCCGGGTGGCGTCGCGCACATGAAACTGGCGCGCTCGGGCGCGAACTATATCGTCCGGCTCGACCCCAGCGAGCCGGTCAACCGTCATCGTCCTTCGGTCGACGTGCTGTTTCACTCGGCCGCAGAAGTGGCCGGTCGCAACGCGGTGGGCGTCCTGCTGACCGGCATGGGCAAGGACGGGGCACAGGGGCTTCTGGCCATGAAGAAGGCCGGGGCCGTCACCTTCGCACAGGATGAAGCAAGTTGCGTCGTGTTCGGCATGCCGCGCGAAGCCTTGCACATTGGAGCGGCCGACGAAGCCGTTCCCCTGTCGGAAATCAGTGAGCGCATTCTGGCTGCGGCGGGGACCACCCACCTGCGCGTGTAGAAGCGGACTGCAAACAATCAATTTACCGGAGAGTG
The DNA here is from genome assembly GCA_029263615.1 of Alcaligenaceae bacterium. Classification (GTDB taxonomy): domain Bacteria; phylum Pseudomonadota; class Gammaproteobacteria; order Burkholderiales; family Burkholderiaceae_B; genus Yanghanlia. Next base: position 10,083 of record JAJUFT010000009.1, read on the forward strand.
TCAAGTGGTACAAAAAACCATGAAAATCCTGATTGTTGATGATTTTCCGACCATGCGTCGGATCATCAAGAATCTTCTCAAAGATCTGGGTTTCGAGAACGTCGACGAGGCCGAGGACGGCGCCATGGGCCTGGAGAAGCTGCGCAACGGCAACTTCGACTTCGTGGTGTCCGACTGGAACATGCCCAATCTGGACGGCCTGGAAATGTTGAAGGCAATTCGTGCCGACCCCAACCTGAGCAAGCTGCCGGTGCTCATGGTCACAGCCGAGGCCAAGAAGGAAAACATCATCGCGGCGGCGCAGGCCGGTGCCAATGGCTACGTCGTGAAACCGTTCACTGCGGCAACGCTCGAAGAGAAGCTGAACAAGATCTTCGAAAAGCTTGGCGCCTGAGGAGAGCTCCATGGAAATGCAGAACGCTCCTGAGGGCGGCAACGTCGATGACAAGCTGATTCTCCGAATTGCACAGCTGACACGCATGCTCCGCGACAGCATGCGTGAACTGGGGCTGGATCAGGCCGTCAAGGAAGCCGCCTACGCGATTCCCGACGCGCGCGACCGTCTGCACTATGTCGCCCGCATGACGGAGCAGGCCGCCAACCGCGTGCTGAACGCCGCCGAGGCGCTGCAACCCGTTCAGGAAGACCTGCAGCGCCGTGCCGAGCAGCTCGATGAGCGCTGGCAGGCCTGGTTCGACCACCCGGTCGAGCTCGCCGAGGCCCGCGAACTGGTCGACGACACGCGCGCCATGCTCAAGGAAATCCCGGAGAAAACCAAGCAGACCCAGGACGCCCTGCTGGACATCATCATGGCCCAGGATTTCCAGGATCTCACCGGTCAGGTCATCATGAAGATGCTGGGCGTGGTGACGGCCATCGAAACGGAGCTGGTGCAGGTGCTGATCGACAGCGTGCCGCAGGAGCGTCGCGAAGAAGCGAACTCCCTGCTCAATGGCCCGGCCGTGGATCAATCCAAGCCCGACATCGTCACCAGCCAGGACCAGGTCGACGATCTGCTCGACAGTCTCGGATTCTGATTGGCGGCAAGCCCGGAGTAACACTTAGAACAGAATCGCTTTCATTCAGATAAAAAGATGGGCTGATAACCGGAACACACCTCGGAGGGGGGAGACATCATGAAGCACGGCACACGTCGTATGCTGGGTGTTGGTCGTTTGTTGGGGCAACTGCGCACGGGCAGGGCCACGTTGGCGGACAGAGCCTGGACGCTGAGCACGGTTGCAATCCCTCTTTCGCGGTTTCTGGGCGACCTTCGGGAACGCCTGGTGGTCATGCGGCGCTCTGCCATCGATATCTCCCTGAATGCGGCCCGGCTGAACGCCCGCACCCGGGCCTGCCGCGACATGTCGCGCGAACAGGTGCAACAGGCCGAAGGGCTGGCGCAGCGTAGCGAACAGATTGCCGCCATGTCCGAGCAGACGGCCGCTTCCACCCGGGAAATCGCCGACGGTTTCCAGGCCCACATGGGCATTGCGGAACAGACGCTCGAACAGCTCAAGGTGCTGAACGAGCGTATCGACCGCGTGGTGAGCGACATGCAGGTGTTCTCCGGTGTGGTCGGCCAGCTGACACGCCGCGCTCAGTCGGTCGACGACACCAGCCGTCTCATCAAGGACATCGCGCTGCAGACCCACCTGCTGGCTCTGAACGCGGGCGTCGAAGCGGCGCGCGCAGGCGATGCCGGGCGCGGGTTTGCGGTGGTCGCCAGCGAAGTTGGCAAGCTGGCCGAACGGGTCAACGCGGCCACCGGCGAGATCGTTCAACATGCCGGGCAGATTCTTTCCCTGGTCCACGACACCAGCAAACGCAGTCATGACATTCAGGGTGAGCTTGATGCCTCCGGCGAACTGGTGCGCACCTTCATGCAGAATTTCGACCAGCTCGTGCACGACTTCACCCGTTTGAACGCCGAAATGACCGAAGTCGCGAATACGGTGACGCAGGTCAGCTCCACCAATCAGGAAATGTCGGCATCCATTGGCCGCATTGCGCAGCTCAGTGGTCAGGTGCAGGGCGGACTCACGGCCATGGTGCAGGAAGTGGGCGGGGTGCGCGAGAAATCCGAACACCTCCAGGAAATGCTGGCGGCTTTGCGCACCGGCAACACGCCTTTTGATGCGCTTGTTTCCATGCTGGAAGCGACCAGTGAAGCGGTGGTGGCCGTGCTGCGGGGTGCCCAGGCCCAGGGCTACGACATTTTCGATGAAGCCTACACGCGCATTCCCGGCAGCAACCCGCCCCGTTTTCACACCCATTACGATCGCCATGTCGACGACGCCCTGACGCGCATCATCGACCACACGCTCGAGCAGCTCCCCGGCGGCAGCTACACCCTGGCCATGGATCGCAACGGTTACGCGCCCGCGCACAACAGCAAGTATTCCCGCCAACCGACCGGCGATCTCCAACACGACACCCTGCATTGCCGCAACAAGCGCATCTTCGACGATCAGGTGGCCCTGAATGCCGCCCGGGCCACGGGCGGAGTGCTGTGCCAGACCTACATGCGCGACACAGGTGAGATCATCACCGACATCTCCATGCCGGTCGATATTGACGGCCGGCGCTGGGGCGCGATCCGCATCGGGGTGGACTACATCGTGTTCGACCAGGCCGTCGGCGGCAGCGCGGAAAGCGCGCTCAACGGCAGCACGCACTGAGGCCCCGGCGAGCCGGCCAGGGCGGCGCCGCCGCCGGTGCATGAGCACGCCGGCGGTCTGCCGAGAATTGCCTAGCAATCAGGGGCTTGCTCCCACCTTCGTGGAACAGGCCATCGATTAGAATCCCTGCTGGCATTCATCGATCTCGGCTAAGACTGCATGGCAGAGGATAGCGACCTCGAAAAAACAGAACCTGCCTCGCCGCGGCGCCTGGAAAAGGCGCGTGAAGAAGGGCAGGTGGTGCGTTCGCGCGAGCTGAACACCTTTCTGGTGTTGTCGGCTGGCGTCGGCACGCTCTGGGTGACGGGTAGCTACATGTTCCATCAGCTGCGCGAGGTCATCCACCATTCCATGTGGTTCGACCCCAACGTGGGGCGGGACACCACCGTCATGGTGGGCTCGGCGGTGGGCCTGGCCTTCAAGGCGCTGCTCATGCTGTTGCCGCTGTTCGGCGTGCTGGTGGTGGTGGCGATTCTCGCGTCGGTCCTGCTGGGCGGGTTGGTGCTGTCCGGCAAGGCGCTGCAGCCCAAGTTCGAACGGATGAGCCCTCTCAAAGGCATCAAGCGCATGTTCTCGGCGCAGACCCTGGTCGAACTGTTCAAGACCCTCGCCAAGGCCACCGTCATTGCCACGGTGGGGGTGCTGGTCATCATCAACTACCGCGACCAGATGCTGGCCCTCATGCATGCCACCCCGTCCGAAGCCCTGACCTACGGCATGTCGCTGGTGGCTTTGTGCTGCGGAATGATTGTTGCCGCACTGATTCTGGTCGTGATCATCGATGCACCCTGGCAGATCTACAGCCATTTCAAGAAGCTGCGCATGTCGCGCCAGGACGTCAAGCAGGAACACAAGGAAAGCGAAGGCGACCCACACGTGAAGGGGCGCATTCGCCAGCAGCAGCGCGCCATGGCGCGGCGCCGCATGATGAGCGAAGTGCCGCACGCCGATGTCGTGGTCACCAACCCCACCCACTATGCCGTGGCACTGCGTTACCGGGAAGGGCAGGGCGGTGCACCCGTCGTGGTGGCCAAGGGCGCCAACCTCATCGCTGCGCAGATACGCCAGATTGCCAGCGACAATAAAGTCCCCCTGTTGAGCGCACCGCCTCTGGCGCGTGCGCTGTATCACCATGTGGAGCTCGATCGCGAGATCCCCATGGAACTCTATTCCGCCGTGGCAGAAGTGCTGGCGTGGGTCTACCGCCTGCGCACCTGGGCGCCCGGCATGGGGCAGGTTCCCGAGCCGCCCTCCACACTGAACATTCCGCCCGGCCTTGACCCTGAATCCGGCAAGGCTGTGGCACAGGCAACATGAACGATTTTCTCGCAATCCTCAAGCAAGGTGGTGGCCAGCATGCCCGCCTGATGGTCGGCCCCGTGCTCATCCTCATGGTTCTCGCCATGATGGTGCTGCCGCTGCCGCCCTTCCTGCTGGACATGCTCTTCACCTTCAACATCGCCATTTCGGTGATGATTCTGCTGGTGGCGCTGTTCACCCGCAAGCCGCTCGACTTCGCTGCCTTCCCCACGGTGCTGCTGTTCTCGACCCTGCTGCGCCTGGCCCTGAACGTGGCCTCGACCCGGGTCGTGCTTCTGCATGGCCACACCGGACCCGATGCGGCAGGGAAGGTGATCGAATCCTTCGGCCACTTCCTGATCGGCGGCAACTTCGCCGTCGGTCTGATCGTTTTCATCATCCTGGTCATCATCAACTTCGTGGTGATCACCAAGGGCGCGGGGCGGATTGCGGAAGTGGGCGCGCGTTTCACGCTGGACGCCATGCCCGGCAAGCAGATGGCCATCGATGCCGATCTCAACGCCGGGCTCATCGGCGAAGACGAGGCCCGTGCCCGCCGCAGGGAAGTGGGCCAGGAAGCCGAGTTCTACGGGGCCATGGACGGTGCCAGCAAGTTCGTGCGCGGCGATGCCGTGGCCGGTCTGCTGATCATGGTGATCAACATCATCGGCGGTTTGATTGTCGGGGTGGGCCAGCACGATCTTTCCTTCGGGCAGTCGGCCGAGGTCTACACCATTCTGACCATTGGCGACGGTCTGGTCGCCCAGATTCCCGCGCTCATCATTTCCACTGCCGCGGGTGTGGTGGTGTCGCGCGTTGCAAACGAGCAGGATGTCAGCCAGCAGATGCTGGGGCAGCTGTTCACCAACCCGAACGTGCTGTTCATCACCGGGGGCATCATCGGCCTGATGGGCCTGATTCCCAACATGCCGCACGTGGCCTTTCTGTCGTTGTCCATTCTAATGACGGCCCTGGGCTGGAGTGTGCTCAAGCGCCAGGAAAAGGAGCAGGCCGCGGCGGCGGTCGAGCCCGCGCAGAAGCAGGCGGCCGTGGAAGCGGCCGCGGCCGAGGCCACCTGGGACGACGTCGAGCTGGTCGACCCGCTCGGGCTGGAAGTGGGCTACCGCCTGATCTCGCTGGTCGATCATTCCCAGAACGGCGAATTGCTGCATCGCATCCGCAGCCTGCGCAAGAAGTTCGCTCAGGACGTCGGCTTCCTGCCGCCGGTCGTGCATATCCGCGACAACCTCGAGCTCAAACCCAACGAATATCGCATCCTGCTGTCCGGCGTGGAAGTGGGGCGAGGCACGTCCACGCCCGGCCAGTGGCTGGCCATCGACCCGGGCGGTGTCAGCATGAAGCTGCCGGGCACGCCCACCACCGATCCCGCCTTCGGCCTGCCGGCGGTGTGGATCGATGTCTCGCTGCGTGAACAGGCGCAGATTGCCGGCTACACCGTGGTGGATGCCGGCACCGTCGTGGCCACCCACCTCAACCACATCATGCATCGTCATGGCGCCCAGTTGCTGGGCCGCCCGGAAGTGCAGCAGCTGCTCGAGCACGTCGAACGCGAAGCGCCCAAGCTGGTCGAAGACCTGGTGCCCAAGACGCTCTCGCTGGCCACCTTCCACAAGCTGCTGCGCGGCCTGCTGGAAGAGGAAGTGCCGATCCGCGACATGCGCAGCATCATCGAGACCATCACCGAGCATGCGCCCCGTCTGGCTGCGCAAAATCCGGCCGGTACCGGGCCCGACCCCGCCGAACTGCTGGCCCTCACTCGCGTGGCCCTCGGCCGTGCGATTTGCCAGCAATGGTTCCCGGGCGATTCCGAAATGAACGTCATGAGCCTGGAGCCGCGTCTGGAACGCGTGCTCACCCAGGCACTCACCACCAGTGGCGCTATCGAACCCGGCCTGGCAGAGAACCTGCTGCGCGAAGTCGACCGGTCTGTGCAGGAACTGGAGGCGGCTGGCGAGGTTGCGGTGCTGGTGGTGCCACCGGTCTTGCGCCCCACGCTGGCCCGCTTTCTCAAGAATCATTTCCCGCAAATTGGTATTCATTCCACCATGGAAATACCTGACGATCGCGTCTTGAAGATGGCGGCAATCATTGGTGGGAGTAGCGCAGCGTGAAGATCAGCCGATTCTTCGGAATCACGACCCGGGAAGCCATGAGGCAGGTTCGCCTCGCCCTGGGTCCTGACGCCCTGATCATCTCCAACCGCCGGGTCGAGGGTGGCGTTGAAATCATGGCGGCCGACCCGAACGAGATTCCTGAAGTGGGCGGGGCGGGGGCTTCCTCTTCCGCGGTGGCGTCGCCCCGCGCAGCATCGACCGGGGCCGCTCCGTCCGCCGCAGCGTCGCCCCGTACGCCGACGCCTACGCCGGCGGTTCCACCGCTTCGTACACCACCGGGGCCGGTGCCTTCGCCCATGTCGCCCCTGGGCGCTTATGCGGCGGCCTTCCGCGCCGCGTACGGGCCCGTATCGGAAAGCGCCCCCGCGCAGCCGGCTGCGCCCGCCGCGTCGGCGGCACCGGTCCCTCCCGCTGTGCCGGCCCAGGCATCCGCTGCACCGCAAACGCCCGGTCCCGCCACCGCACAGCCGTCTGCGCCCGCACCCGCGCTCCAGCCCCAGCCTCAGCCTCAGCCTCAGCCAGCGCCCGCACCCGCGCCCCAGCCTCAGCCCGCGCCCGGCGAGCCGTCGCCCAACATTCTGGACGCGCTTGGCGACATGCGCGGCGCGCTGGAAAACCGCATTGACGAGCTGCTCTGGGGCAACCAGCTGCGGCAGTCTCCGCAGGCCGCCACACTGTTTCAAACCCTGCTCGGCATGGGCTTCAGCACCAGCCTGCTGCGCACGCTGTTGAAACGCCTGCCTGAACAGCTGTCCAGCCGCGCCGCCATGCAGTGGGTGCGCGACGAACTGATTGCCAAACTGCCCATGCTGCCGAGCGAAGAGGTGCTCTGGCAACCCGGCCTGGTGCTGGCCTTGGTGGGGCCCACGGGGGTGGGCAAGACGACCACCATCGCCAAACTGGCCGCGCGCTGTGTGCGTCGCTTTGGTCCCGACAAACTGGTGTTGATCACCACCGACACCTACCGGATCGGGGCACATGAACAGCTGAAGATCTATGGACAGATGCTGCGCGCGCCGGTGCATGTGGTTCGCAGCGGCGACGAGCTGCGCCAGGTGATGGCGGGGCTGCGTCCGGACCAGATCATTCTGATTGACAACGTCGGCATCAGCCAGCGCGACCGCTACATTCATGAACAGGCGGCCTTGCTGGCCGACGCGGGCCGCGAAGTCACCCGTCTGCTGGTGCTCAATGCCGCCAGCCATGGCGAAACGCTTGATGAAGTCGCCCGCCGCTACACGGCAGACGGCGGCACCCCGCTCAAAGGTTGCATCATCTCCAAGGTGGACGAAGCCACCCGCCTGGGGGCATCGCTCGATATCGCCTTGCGTTACCGCCTTCCCATCCACTATGTGTCGATCGGGCAAAAGGTGCCGGAACATCTGGTGTTCCTCAGCGCGACCGACCTCGTCGACCGGGCGCTGACGCCGCAACCGGCTTCGCGCACCCTGTTCGCGCCCACGGAAGCCGACTTTGCCGCCTTGCTGGCCATGACCCGGCCTGCCCCGGATACTTCAGACGAAGCCGGCCACAGCCGTCAGCGCATGCTGGCCTTGCCCAAGCTGCTTTCCATGACGGCGGGTGGAGCGGCCCACCTGAGCGAATCCGACCTGCGCAGCGGTTGCGATTTCATCGACGAGCTGCCGGCAGTATCGGAAGCCTATGACCTTTGGCGCGCCAGCGTCACCGAAGAAAATCGCCCGGCGCCGCTGGATGCGTCCGTCCGGCAGATGCTGCGCATCGTGCGCAACGCCTGGGGCGAAGCTGAAGACAAGACATTGCTGGCCATCCACGATCAACTGCCACTGCGGGCGCACGGCGAGCCGGGTGCCCAGCTGCGCGCCACCCTGGTGCTGGACGATCAGGGCGCGGCGCTTTCCAGCCCGCTGCAGCAGCTGACGCTGTCGCAGGGTTGGTTGTCCTCGAGCGGCCTTGCGCTGCCGCAGGCGCCCTCCGCCCGCGATGCGCTGCTGCATCAGTTTGACTGGTTGGCAGAGAATGCGGGCGATCTGCCGCTGATCCAGCTTTTTGAAGGGGGCAATGCCTCCCTGTGGCGGCTGCTGAGCGAACGCGAGCAGGCCTGGATGGCTCAGGTGCCGGCGATCACGCGTGTCGACATGGAAGACGGCTCGACCACGGTGCTGGCCCTGGCCAAGACTCTGGCCCACCAACCGGTGGCCGACCCCGACTATTTGTTCGGGCTGGCGGAAGTGGCCGGAGGCCCGGCCAATGAACGCATGCTGTGGGTGGCTTCTTCGCCAGTGTCGATTCGTGCCCGTGGTCAGGAGCCGTTTCCCCTGCACATGGTGTCCGCCATGTTGGTCGATCGGGCGTCGGGCAAGCGCCTGCGACAAGTCATGGGTCTGCATGCCGGTCTGCCGCATTCGGTCAACAAGCTGGCCAGCTGGCTGGTGATCAAGTCGGAATCCCGCGAAGCCATGCGTCATGCGGCCAAGGCCTGGCAGCTATTGGGCAGGCAGGAAGCCGGCGCGGTACAGGACAAGGCGCTGGTCGCGACGCAGGTCGGACTGGGCGCATGGGAACTGCAGAAACACCCCTTGGCGCAGGAAGGCCGCGGGCTGGCGGCTACCATGCTGGGGCGCAAGCGTCTGCCTGTCAGCGCGGCCTCCGCGGCTGCCCTCAAACTGTTTGCATTGAAGGAAATGTTGAGCGCCTGACGGTCATTGGCCGCTGGGCGTTGACCGCCACGCATGGCACCGACCGCGCGGCGATCAGCCCGCCTTGATGTTGCGGCTGGCGCCCGGGTTGCCCGGGCGCGTGCGACCACTGGCGTCGTAAATGTCGCCCACACCGGCCAGGCGGCGCAAGGTATCGAGTGCGCGCTGGTTGTGTTCCAGAAAGACTTCAATCACCCGGCCATTGGCCTCGTTCAGCGCGCGCGCCTGTTCGGTAATGCTGACCAGCGCCTCGCGGGCTGCAGAGAGGGAAGGGTGCTGTTGTACGGCCTGGCTCAGGCCCGCGCCGTCGGTGCCGAACCCCAGGGCTTGCAGCATGGCATTGCGCTCCGTGGCGACTTCCATCAGGGTGTCGGCCGTGGCGTTCTTGCGCTGGGTGGTGTCGGTGAGGGCCTGTTCGGTGGCACCTTCTTCCAGGACCTTGGCTTCGTCCTGCAGAATCTGCAGAAATTCACCCATGAGTCTGGCTTCCTTTTCCAGGCAGGCTTGGAGAGCGGTCAGAGAAGCTGTCATGGTGTGATGCGACACGTTCGGGTTGAAGGCGAGCCGGGCTCGCAGATAGATTATTTGAGCAGTTCGCGGGCGCTGGCGATCAGAGATTCGGCGATACGGCTGGTGTCGACCTTGTACTGACCGGACGCGATGGCGTCGCGCAGTGCCTGCACTTTGGCCATGTCGATGTCGTGGTCGCTGTTCTGCAGGGCGGCCAGGTGTCGCGCGGCGGCGCTCAGGTCGACCGAGGCGGCCTTTTCCGTGTTGCCGGATGTGGGAGCGCCCACATTGGGGCGCGAGCTTCGCGTGGCAGAGATGCTGCTCGCGAGCTGGCTTTTGATCAGATTCGGGGTGATTTTCACTGCGCTCTCCGGTTTACTGCGTGCCTGATGCGTTTTCCTTCACCAGCTTAACGGCAAAGGGCGATGCAAGTTTAGGGTGCTTTACATTTCGTAAGGTGACTTACATAAGAATGCGCACGGTGGTGTTGTTGATCACCGTTCCGGTCACCGTCTGACCGGAGCTCGTGCGAACCTGGATCATGGCCCCCGGTGCGCCGTCTTCCAACGCCACGCCTTCGCCTGTCGCGACAAAACCCACCCCTCGCGCCTCGGTGCGGACCGGCTGCCCCTTCACGATGGAGTCGGGGTCACGCAGGGCAGAAGCGCGTAGCGTAGTGCCCTCCGTCATGCGCTGGGTCACGATATACCCGACCGCCAGAGCGGGGTCGGTCACCACACCGCGCGGCAGCCGCAGCAGGTCGCCTTCGCGGGCCACGAGGTCGTCCATGCTCACTGCCTCGCCAGGTTCCATGCGCCGGTTGGTCACGTAGTAGTAGCCGTTGACGCTCAGGCTGGCCTGCACGAAGAGCGTCCAGGGCTGGGGCGACAGGCAGCGCACGCCCACATTCATGCGCGAGCGCAACTGCGGGTTGGGCAGAAAGACGTCCAGGTGTTCGCAGCTGGCCTGACGGGTGATGCGAGGCGGCGTCACCACCACTTCCGCCGCGCCGGGCAGGGCAGCCGCCTGGCTCAGCAGAAAAGACTCCACTTCCGACACGAGAACGGAAGGGTCCTGCACGCCTGCCTGCGCGCTCACGCTGGCCGGGAAAAGGGGCAGCAGGGCGGCGAACAGCAGGGTCGCCAGAAGGTTCAGATTGCGCATGCAAGCATTCTATAAATCGGTCCGTCTCAACAAGGGGGGAATTGGCTCACAAATGCCACTCTATTTCCAAGTTTGTCAGACGGAACACACGGTTACCATTTGGTATATGGCGGATAAAACGCCGGCTACCCATCTTAGGTGAGGCTAATGTTCGATCGCATCGGCGAAAATTTTCACTTCAACCAGACAGCGCTTTCCTTGCGCCAGCAGCGCCAGGAAGTTCTGGCGGCCAACATTGCCAATGCTGACACGCCCCATTACAAGGCGCGTGATTTCGATTTTAACAAGGCCCTCCAGGAAGCCCTGGGTGGCAATGGCAGCATGCGTCTGCCGCCCACTGAACTGAACCTCACCTCCACGCGCCACATTCCCGCCAAGGCTGCGGCCAAGGGCCAGGCAGAACTGCTCTATCGCCAGCCCTTCCAGCCCAGCCTCGACGGCAACACGGTCGATATGGACGTCGAACGCGTTCAGTTCGCCGACAACACCGCGCGCTATCAGGCCGATCTCTCCATCATTTCGCAACGCCTGCGCTCCTTGCGCTCGGTCTTCGAGCAATAAGCGGGTATTGAGACATGTCGAATTTCACCATTTTTGCGATTTCCGGCTCGGCGCTCACCGCGCAATCCCAGCGCATGAACGTCGCTGCCAGCAATCTGGCCAATGCCGAAAGCGTGGCCGGTCCCAATGGCCAGCCCTACAAGGCTCGCCAGGTCGTGTTCCAGATGCAGCCCATCGAGGCTCAGGGCCGCGTGCAGGCCGTCGGCGGCGTGCGCGTCAGCCAGGTGGTCGAAAGTAACGCGCCGCATCGCATGGAATACAACCCGGGCCACCCCATGGCCAACGAAAACGGCTACATCGTCAAACCCAATGTCGATGTGGTTGCGGAAACGGTCAACATGATCTCCGCATCGCGCTCCTATCAGGCCAATGTCGAAGTCATCAACACGGCAAAATCGTTGATGAACCGCACGCTGACCATCGGCCAGTAAGCCTGGCCGTGAACTTCAACCAGAACGGATAATCCATGACAACCGTTTCCAGTGTGACTTCCGCCGCAGCGCAGAACATTGCAGGAACGACCGAACTCCTGGCCGATACCCAGGAACGGTTCCTCACAATGCTCATCACGCAGCTGAAGAATCAAGACCCCATGAACCCCATGGACAACGCGCAGATCACTTCCCAGGTGGCGCAGCTGTCCACGGTGACCGGCATCAACCAGCTCAATCAGACCTTGCTGGCGCTCGCAGGTCAGCTGGATGTCTCCCAGTCCATGCAGGCGGCGTCGCTCATCGGCAAGGAAATTCTGGTGCCTGGCGCCGACATCCGTGTGGGTACCAGCGGCGACACCACGCAGGTCACGCATTTCGGCATGGACCTGCTCTCGCCCGCAAGCGGCGTCCGGGTATTGATTACCGATGTGGGCGGCAAGGCCGTGCGCACCATGGAACTGGAAAACCTCCAGGCCGGCGTGCACTCGCTCGAGTGGGACGGCAAGGACGACAGCGGCAACATCGTGCCCGACGGCCGCTACCTGGTGCGTGTTTCGGCTTTCGACCCCCAGCAAGCCCCCGTCTCGGTGGCACCGCTCACCTCCGGTCGCGTGGCCAGCGTGGCCAGCTCCAACGGCGGCGTGAAGCTGGATCTCGGCCTGGCGGGTTCCTACCTGCTGTCCGACGTACGCAAGATCATGTAATGCGCGCCGCGCCCGGTGCGCGGCCATTTGAACGAATATCAGATTACGAGGGATTGAATCATGGGTTTTGGTCAGGGTTTGAGCGGTCTGAAGTCCGCTGCACAGAAGCTGGACGTCATCGGCAACAACATCGCCAACTCGAACACGGTCGGCTTCAAGGCCTCTTCAGTTTCGTTTGCCGACGTGTATGCGACCTCTCGCGTGGGTCTCGGTACCCAGGTGGCCGCCATCAACCAGGATTTCACGGTGGGCAACCTGTCCGTCACGGGCGGGGAGTTCGACATCGCAATCGATGGCCCTGCGGGCATGTTCCGTGTGGTCGATGAAAGCGGCGCCGTCATGTATACGCGCAACGGCCAGTTTTCGCCCAACAAGGAAGGCTATCTGGTCAACGCGCAGGGGCAGTACCTGACGGGTTACACCTTCAACCAGGCGACGCAAACCTATTCGACGGAACCACAACGTATTCGACTGCCCATGGGCAATATCCCACCCAAAGCCACGGGCACGACGGCCGCGGGAGCCGGTGTACTGGCGGGCATTGAAGCGCGTGGAATGAACCTTGACGCGCGTGAGAAGGTTCCGACTGTCACGCCTTTTGATCACGCCAACCCCAAGTCGTATAACATGTCGGTCCCGATGACCGTCTACGACTCCCTGGGTCGTGAGCACCGGCTGACTCAGTATTTTGTCAAGACGGCCGACAACAACTGGACAGTCCATTATCAGCTGGATGACGACACTCCCCTGGCCGCGTCGCACAATATCGTTTTCGGGACGGACGGGAAAATCACCAGTGCCACACTCTCGACAACCTTGAATTTCCCCGCCGCGAACGGTGCGGCACCGCTGACCATTCCGGTCACTTACACTGACGCCACGCAGTTTGGGGGCGAGTTTGTTTACCGCTTTGTTCAAGACGGCTACGCCACTGGCGAATACGCCAGCATGGGCGTGTCGGCAGACGGCACCATTGTTGCGAACTACACCAACGGCGAAATGGCGGAAGTGGGCTACATCGTTCTGGCCGACTTCACCAATCTGCAAGGCCTGAGCCCGGTCGGTGGCAACGCCTGGACGCAAACCGCCGATTCCGGCGCACCGCTGCTCAGCCGCCCCGGCTTCAACGGCATGTCCAAGCTCATGAGCCAGGCACTGGAAGAGTCCAACGTGGACATCAGTACCGAGCTCGTCAACATGATCATCACGCAGCGTACCTACCAGGCCAACGCGCAGTCGATCACGACGCAGAGCGAGATGATGCAGAACCTGCTGAACATCCGATAGGCGTCTGAATGGACCGCATCGTCTATACCGCCGCGTCGGGCGCTTCACGGGTGCTCGAGCACCAGAGCATTGTCAGCAACAACCTGGCAAATGCAAGCACCGCAGGTTTTCGCGAGGAACTGGCCATTTACCGGGCTGTTCCTCTGCAGGGCCACAACGCGCTACCGACGCGCGTCAGCACGGTGGCTGCCAGCACGGCCAGCAGTTATCAGCAGGGCGCCATGGCCGAAACCGGCCATGCTCTCGACCTCGCCATCCGTGGCGAAGGCTGGTTCGCGGTGCAGACGCCCGATGGCGAAGCCTACACACGGGCCGGTGAATTCGGCATCAACGCCGAAAACGTCATGGTGACGCAGTCCGGCATGCCGGTGCTTTCCGCAGAAAATGCCCCCATCGAGATTCCCGAGCGCGGCACACTGACCTTTTCCGACGACGGCCAGATCTCCGTGATCGGCGCGGGTGACAACCCCAACGATATCCAGAATATCGGTCAGGTGAAGATGGTGAACCCGCCCGCTGAACAACTGGTTCGTGGCGACGATGGTCTGTTCCGTCTGGCCGGGGGCCAGCCCGCTCCGCAGGACCCGCAAGTGCGCCTGGTGTCGGGCTTTGTGGAACGAAGCAATGTGAATCCGGCCGAGGCCATGGTCAGCATGATCGCCAACGCCCGCCTGTTCGACATGCAGATGCGTGTCATTCAGGAAGCCAAGTCCAATGCGGAACGCGCCAACGGCATTCTGTCCGCCCAGTAAACACCCAAATCAGCTTGAAGCGGCCCCCAGGGGCCCGATAGGAAACAGGAAATGATACGCTCCCTCTGGATCGCCAAGACCGGGCTGGAAACCCAACAGACCAACCTGGACGTGATCTCGAACAACCTGGCCAACGTGAGCACGGCCGGTTTCAAGCGCACCCGTGCCGTCTTCGAAGACCTCATGTACCAGACGATTCGCCAGACCGGTGCCCAGGTGGGTGCAGCGAACCAGCTGCCTTCCGGTCTGCAGGTGGGCAGCGGTGTGCGCACGGTGGCCACGGAGCGCATCCATACACAGGGCAACCTCACCAACACGGGCAACAGCCTGGACATCGCCATTCAGGGCAAGGGGTTCCTGGAAGTGGAACTGCCCGACGGCACGCTGGCCTACACCCGTGACGGCAGCCTGCAGGTGAACCAGGACGGCCAGATCGTCACGGCCGGCGGCTACGTGGTGCAGCCCCCGCTCAACATTCCCGACAACGCGCTCACCGTCACCATCGCTCGCGATGGCACGGTGTCGGTCACGCAAGCCGGTGCGCCGGGCGTGAACGTGGAAATCGGGCAGCTGCAGCTGGCCACCTTCATCAACCCCACGGGCCTGCACAGCATGGGCGAAAACCTTTACCTGGAATCGGACGCTTCCGGCCCGGTGAACTTCGCGCAGCCCGGGCTGGACGGTGCGGGCACCATCCTGCAGGAATACATTGAAACGTCCAACGTCAATGTGGCCGAGGAACTGGTGAACATGATCACCACCCAGCGCGCCTATGAAATGAACAGCAAGTCCATCGAAACCTCCGATGCCATGCTGAACCGTCTCTCGCAACTCTGATGCTCTCTTTTTTCCGCCGTTACGCCGCACTTGTTCTGGTGGCCGCCCTGGGCGGCTGCGCCATGATTCCGCCGGAACCTATTGTGACGGGGCCGCTGACGGCGGAGCCGCCGGCCACCTACGCCATGCCGGATGCCGTACCGAACGGCTCCATCTTCCAGCCGACCGCCTACGGCAATTACCCGCTGTTCGAAGACCGTCGCCCGCGCAACATTGGCGATATCGTGACGGTTGTGATTCAGGAGCGCACCAACGCACAGAAGAGCGTGGGCACCTCCACCGAACGCAGCAGCGGGGCGACCCTGGGTTGGGGCGGGGTGCCGACCATCCTGCCGGGCAACGTGAGCCCCGACCAGGATTTCAACGTGTCGGGCAGCAACACCATGGATGGCACGGGTTCCACACGGGCCAACAACCTGTTCACCGGCACCCTCACCACCACGGTGGTGGGCGTGTTGCCCAACGGCAACTTGCAGATTGCCGGCGACAAGCAGATCGCCATCAATCGCGGCAGCGAATATCTGCGCTTTTCCGGGGTGGTCGACCCGCGCTCCATTTCCGGGAACAACACCGTGGCCTCCACGCAGGTGGCAGACGCCAAAATCGAATTCCGCAGCAAAGGCGTGATGGACGAAGTCCAGACCATGGGCTGGCTGCAGCGTTTCTTCCTCAATGTTTCTCCGTTCTGACATGATCAAGAGCCCCAAGCTTCGCTGGCAGAAAATGTGGCGCGCGGCCGCCGCCGCGCTGCTGTGCGCAGGCCTGGCCGCGCCCGCCATGGCCGAACGCATCAAGGACCTCGCCACCATTCAGGGGGTCCGCTCCAACCCGCTGGTGGGTTACGGGCTGGTCGTCGGGCTGGATGGCACGGGTGACCAGGTGCGCCAGACGCCCTTCACGCAGCAAAGCCTTACGAACATGCTGTCGCAGCTGGGCATCACCGTTCCGCAGGGCACCAACATGCAGGTGCGCAACGTGGCCGCGGTGATGGTCACGGCCAACCTGCCGGCCTTCGCGCAACCCGGCCAGACCCTCGATGTGGTGGTCTCCGCCATGGGGAATGCCAAGAGCCTGCGGGGCGGCACCTTGCTGATGACCCCGCTGAAGGGGGCCAACGGGCAGGTCTATGCCATTGCCCAGGGCAACATCCTCGTGGGTGGGGCCGGTGCGGAAGCGGGCGGTTCAAGTGTCCAGGTCAATTCCCTGAACGGGGGCATCATTTCCAACGGTGCGGTGATCGAGCGCTCGGTGCCGACCACCTTCGCCCGCGACGGCGTCATTCGCCTGGAACTCAACCACACCGATTTCGGCGCCACCCAGGCCGTGGTCAATGCCCTCAACAAGCGCTTTGGTGCGGGCACCGCCATGTCCACGGATGCGCGAGTCGTGCAGCTGCGCGCGCCCATCGACCCGGCCGCTCAAAGCGCGTTTCTGTCCCAGGTCGAAAATACCGATGTGCGCCTGCCACCAGCCCGCGCCAAAGTCGTGATCAACGCGCGAACCGGCACGGTGGTGATGAATCGCACCGTCACCATTGAAGAGGCCGCCATTGCCTATGGCAGCCTGTCCGTGGTGATCAGCCGCGGCATGGAAGTGAATCAGCCCACCACCCCATTCGGGGGCGGTGAAACCGTGGTCACGCCCACGACCGATATTGAAGTCCGCTCGGAACAGGGCGCCCTGCAGCGCGTGAACACCAGCGCGAATCTGTCCGACGTCGTGCGGGCGCTCAACGCGCTGGGCGCCACCCCGCAAGATCTGCTGGCCATTCTGCAGAACCTCAAGAGTGCCGGCGCCCTGCGCGCCGATCTCGAGATCATCTGAGGACGCCCGGATGTCTTTCGTACAGTTCACTCCGCGCCCCGGTTCCGACGGCCCGCAGACGTCCATCTTTGATTTTCAGTCGCTGCAGCGCCTGAAGCGTGCCGTCACCAGCATGGAGGGCGGCGCACAGCCCGACCCGGCCAGCCTGCGTGAAGGCGTGACCGACGCCGAGCGCGAAGTTGCCCAGCAGTTCGAAGCCTTGTTCATACAGCAGGTGCTGAAGCAGTCGCGCCGGGCGCCGATGTCCTCTCTGCTGCAGTCGGACGGCAGCCAGTTTGCACAGAGTCTGGCGGACCAGCAGGCCTCGCTGGAGCTCGCCCGCCCCGGCATGGGCCTGGCCCAGAACATTCTGGACATGATCCGCAAGCAGCGGGGTACGACAGCCCCCCTTGCAGTGGCGCCTCTGCCCGAGCAGGTGTCGAACTCCCGCGTGCCGAACCTCACGTCATCCATTGGCGAGAATCGCCGCCAGGTGGCGGGCTCGATCGATGAACTGATCTCCATGCTGGGCCGGGTCAAACGCGCGCCGGAAAAGGTGCATTCCGCGATTGAAGGCGCGCCGCGGCACATCCGCGATTTCGTCTCCCGCATGTCCACCGCCGCCAAGGTCGCCTCGGAACAAAGCGGGGTGCATGCCAAGCTGATCCTGAGCCAGGCGGCGCTGGAATCGGGCTGGGGCAAGCGCGAGATCTTGCGGGAAGACGGCTCCACGACCCACAACGTCTTCGGCATCAAGGCGGGCCCGGGTTGGAAGGGTGAAGTCGTGCATGTCACCACCACCGAATACATCGACGGCAAGCCGCAGAAGGTGAAAGAGCCTTTCCGCGCCTACCGTTCCTACGAAGAAGCCTTCACCGACTACGCCAAGCTGGTGGGCAACAGCAAACGCTACGCAGACGTTCGCGAGGCGCCCACGGCCGAACTGGCGGCCCGACGCATACAGAAAGCTGGCTACGCCACCGACCCGGCGTATGCCGAAAAGCTGATTTCCATCATGGGTTACTTCGACACGGGCCGGAAGCTGCGCGTCTGAACCGCGGTAAAGTTTCCAGCGTTCGTGCCGTAAATGTCAGTAATGTATTGGTTTCAAGGCGGTCCAAGCTGCCTTCCACAATAGCGGAACACACATGAATCTTGCGAAAATGGGCCTCGGCGCAATGAACGCCGCGCAGTACAAACTGACGACGGCGGCGCACAACGTCAACAATTCGGCGGTGGAAGGCTATAACCGCCAGACGGTCCTCACCCAGACCGCAGGGGCAAAAGCCACGGGCGCTGGCTATGTCGGCCGTGGCGTGCAAACCGTCACGGTCAACCGCTCTTACGACAACTTCCTGTTCAACCAGCTGGTGCAGGCCAGGAGCGGGGGCGCCGCCCTGAAGTCCTATTCGACCGAGATTGCCCAGCTCGATACGCTGCTTTCCGACCGTACGGTCGGCGTTTCGCCCGCCATCGAGCGTTTCTTCGCCAGTGTGAACGCCGTGGCGTCCGAGCCGGCCGACCCGGCTGCCCGTGAAGAAATGCTGGGTCAGGCCAACAATCTGGCCACCCAGATCCGCGAAACCGATGCTTTCCTCACCCGTCAGCGCGAAAACCTGAATACCCAGATCACCACCATGGTGGATCAGGTGAACAGCTATCTCGAACGCATCAACGATGCCAATCAGCAAATCGTCAAGGCGCGCGCCAGCGCCAGCCCGCATGCCCCCAACGACCTGCTCGACCAGCGCGACCAGCTCCTGAAGGAACTGAACGAGCTCGTCGGCGTGAAGGTCTTTGAACAGGAAGGGCGGTTCAATTTGTCGATTGGCAATGGCCAGGTCGTGCTGAGTGGCAGCGAGGTCTATCACTTGCAGGCCATGCGTTCGGAAGGCGACCCCACCCGCATTGTGGTGGGCATCACCCGTACCGATTCCACAGGCGCGCGCGTGCCGGTGGAAATGGATGAAAGCACCATCCAGGGCGGCGAGCTCGGTGGTTTGATTTCCTACCGCAAAGACGTGTTGGACAGCGTGCAGAACAACCTGGGGCGTCTGGCAATGGGTCTGGCCAGTGCGTTCAAGAAAGCGCATGTGAAAGGGCACGATCTGAACGGTGACCCCGGCCAGGCCTTCTTCCAGGTGGGTGGGCCCAAGCTGATTCCCGAACTGGCAGGCTTTGGCGCCGAGATTGCCGATGTCAATGGTCTGACCGGCCATGACTACCGCGTGAATCCGGTTTTCGATGCAGCCGGTGACCTGGAACAATTTGAGATCACCAACCTCTCCACCGGCGTGGGCCCGGTCACGATCGACAAAGACGATGTCTACGAAGGCTTGAAGTTCTCGTACACGGGAACACAGGCCGGTGCGGCGCCTGTGAACGTGCAGCCCACACGCTATGCGGCGTCGGGTGTGCCCGCGGGGGGTGCCACCCCCGGCATGCCGTCCGGGCTGCAGGTGCTCATCACCGACCCCGCCAAGATTGCGGCGGCCGGAGAGAAGACCGGTACGGCCAACGGTGACAGTACGGCCAACGGTGACAGTACGGCCAACGGTGACAATGCCCTGAATCTTGCCAAGCTCCAGTTCAGCAAGGAACTGGGTGGCGGCACCATGTCCATCACCGAAGCGTTCTCGCAGATCGTGAACAAGATCGGGGTGTCCAGCCAGCAGAACGCCACGGCGCTCAAGGCTCAGGAATCCCTGATCAACCAGACCTATGCCGCGCAGCAGCAGGTGTCCGGCGTGAACCTGAACGAGGAATACGTCAACATCGAGAATGCGCTGGAAATGTTCCGCGCCGCGTCGAAAATGATCGAAGTCAGCAGCACCATGTTCGACACGCTGCTCAGCATGCGCTAAGCCCTGGCGGACTCAGCAAATACCGGATAAACAATCATGCGTATCAGTTCCAATCTTTTCTTCCAGACGGGCGTCAACTCCATCAACGCGCAGCAGTCCGACCTCGTTCACCTCTACAAGCAGGTGGGCAGCGGCAAGCGCATGGTGACGCCGTCCGACGATCCGCTGGCCGCCGCCAAAGCCATCAACGTCAGCCAGACGCTGGCCATGAGCGAGCGCTACGCGGCGAACCGTGCCGTCGCCACCCGCAATCTGGGCATGCAGGAAAACATCCTGAACTCCGTCACCTTGCAGCTGCAGGACGTGAAGACCCGGCTCGTGGAAGCCGGCAACGGCACGATTTCCGATATCGACCGCCTGGCTCTGGCGGAAGTGCTGGAAACCACGCGTGAGGGGCTGGTGAACCTGGCCAACAGTACGGATGGCAACGGGCAATACCTGTTCTCCGGCGCGGCCGGTGGCACCGAACCTTTTGCGTATGTGGCGATCGACCCTACCGACCCGAACAGTGCGAAAACCTGGAAGTACCAGGGTAGCGACCACGAGCGTCTTGTGCAGGTTGACCAGACACGTCAGATGAACTCTGCCGACACCGGCCTGAAGATCTTCTCGCACGACGGCACCGACGACAGCAATCTGTTCAACGTACTGGACAACGTGATTGCGGCATTGAGACAGCCCCACGTGGATGCCGATGCGGCGGATGACTTCCGCACGGCGCTCGATAGCGCCATGGTCGACGTCGACAAGATCTACAACAACGTCTTGTCCGTGCGTTCGTCCGGCGGTACCCGCATCAACGAACTCAGCGCACTGGATTCCAGCGGTTCGTCGCGCATTCTGGATTACAAGAAGCAGCTGTCCGAGCTGGAAGACCTGGATTACTACACCGCCATCACGCAGCTGCAGCTGCGTACCACGGCGCTGGAAGCCGCCTCCGCGGCGTTCACGAAAATCCAGAACACCAGCCTGTTCAATCTGAACCGCTGAGTCGTTTGAAAGCGACGCAACACATCACAGGGGTGGGCCGGTGCTCGCCCCTGTTGTCGTATGGGGCGCAACTTCGTCAGAACCCTGCCCGAATAGCATAAATCAGACGAATTACGGGTTTTCCCTGTAATTTAACTTTATTTACGTTTTGTACCTCTAGGTATACTTAGCGTTGCATTCATGCGTTTTCAACATGCTTTGTCACAAAGTGTCTAGGCATTGTTGGTTTTTGTAGTTCGAGGGGGTCGTACAGGTACCTTTATGCGGTGCATCGTTTCGTCCTCGTCGCTGTTCTAGAGATTTTCGATGCCTGTCACATTCCTGTATCGCCTTTGGAAGCTGCTTATTGCGGGGGCGGTTGTCGCCATCGCGGGTTGTTCCACGACAGGCAACACCTTCGACACCACCGACCTGCGCTTTCTGGTTCCCGGTGAAACCACGCTGGCGGAAGCCACTGAATTGCTGCAAGGCGAACCAGTGAATGTGTACCGTCAGCTGGACGGTTCCGCCATGGCCCGCTGGGCGCATACGGCCTCGCTGGCGACAGATGCGGTCTACTTCAACCAGGAACTCTGGCTCGCTTTCGATGCGTCCGGCCGTTTCGTGCGCATCGTCAAGAGCAACAACGTGCCGCACGCGAACCTGTATCGCGATGGCCGGCGTGTCGACGTTCCCCGACCTGTCGAAGCGCCGCCTACCCCCACGGCGCCTGCCGTTTTCCACTCCCCCATCTCTCAGAACGCGGTCAGTTATCCGCTTGGCCGCTGAGGGTGCTTTTCCCGTTTGACCATCAATAGAGACCAGTCATGTCAGATCACGCCATGCATTCGTCCGATTCGGAGATGCCAAGGAAACCCTCCAGAGCCCTGAAGGGATCGAAGTCCAAAATCAAGAAGCCCCGGCAGAAATTCCGTATGGCCGATATCAAGGTTGGCACCCTGCTGCTGTGGGTGCTGGGCCTGTTCATGGTGCTGCTCATTGGCCTGGGGGCCCTCGGCGGGTACTTCCTCAACCAGAATATGGAAACCATTCGCCAGCTGGAACAGCAGGACCGCCGTTCGCAGCTCGCTTCGCGTATTGGTTCCGACATGCTTTCCGCGCGTATTGCGCTGCTGACGGCTGCCCGATATGAGCAGGAAGCCAGCGAGAACCGCAGCGATGCCGTCCGTGCCCGTGCACGTGAGGCGGTGGCCCAGGCAACCGAAAGACTGAACGCCGTTCGCGAGAACTTCACCGCCTTCCGCGACAGCATGTCCGGCATGGGGGAAGAGCGCCGCGAAGCAACCCGGATCATTGGCGCCTACCGGCCCTATATCGACGACGCGGTCGACCCCATGATGCAGGCCCTCGAGAACTCCGACACCGTCACTTTCTATTTCGTGAACAACGAATTCGGGGTGCCGCGTGCCGAGGGCTTCCAGCGCGCCGTGGATGATTTCAACGCCAAGCAGGCGGAGATCCGCGCCGCCTTCTTCATTGAAGCCGAAGAAGCGCTGAATCGCGCGCTGATTGCCATGGGCA
The DNA here is from genome assembly GCA_029263615.1 of Alcaligenaceae bacterium. GTDB lineage: Bacteria > Pseudomonadota > Gammaproteobacteria > Burkholderiales > Burkholderiaceae_B > Yanghanlia. The sequence goes on from JAJUFT010000009.1 coordinate 32,303, forward strand.
TCGCCGTGTTCATCGGCTTCCTGCTGATGATCGGCATTCGTATCGTGTTCGGCCGTACCGTGGTGCGCCAGCTGATTCAGGCCGGCCAGCATTTCGACCGGATTGCCAACGGCGACCTGACTCAGCGTGTCCAGGTGACCTCGCGCAACGAGATCGGTGTGCTGTATGCCGCCCTGCGTCGCATGCAGGACAGCCTGACCCGCACCGTGAGCGTCGTGCGCCAGGGCGTGGAAGAGATCAACATGGGTGCCCGCGAAATCTTCGCCGGCAACACCGACCTGAGCAGCCGGACCGAGCAACAGGCGGCCGCGCTGCAGGAAACCGCCGCCAGCATGGAACAGCTGGCCAGCACCGTGCGTCAGAACACGGACAACGCCGTCGAGGCCGACCGCCTGGCCAAGGGCGCATCCACCGTGGCAGCCCGCGGTGGCGACGCCGTGACGGCGGTGGTCAGCACCATGACGGAAATTTCCGACAGCTCGCGCCAGATGGCCGATATCGTCAACGTGATTGACGGCATCGCATTCCAGACCAATATCCTGGCGCTCAATGCGGCCGTGGAAGCTGCACGCGCCGGTGAGCAGGGCAAGGGCTTTGCGGTGGTGGCCGGGGAAGTGCGTTCGCTGGCTCAGCGCAGCGCCCAGGCCGCCCGCGAGATCAAGCAGCTGATTGAAGAATCGCTTGCCAAGGTGGAAGCCGGTGCCCGTCAGGCCCGTCAGGCCGGCGACGTGATGAAGGAAGTGGTGAGCTCCGTCGAAGGCGTGACCACCATCATGGGCGAAATCTCGTCCGCATCGTACGAGCAGGCGGATGGCATCGAGCAGGTGAACCGCGCTGTGGCAGAGATGGACGGCGTGACCCAGCAGAACGCATCGCTGGTGGAAGAGGCGGCCGCCGCTGCAGGCTCCCTGCAAGAGCAGGCCGGTCGCCTGGCGGAAGCCGTGGCCGTCTTCAAGATCAATTCTTCGGAAGTGATCGACACCGAGGCCGACCCGCTGCGCGTGGCTGCCGCGCGCCCCAGCATGGCCTTGCAGGCAAGCTGATCAGGATGGGAACTCACGGGCAGGAAGACTGGCCTGCCCGTGAATCCTGGCATCCAGCACCGCCCGTTTCAGCCTCTCATCGCCCCGCCAGACCCCTCACCAGTGCGCCCATCGTGTCGTAGCCGTCCTGGAAGAGTTGTTCCAGGAAGGGGCTGATCTGAGGCAGCACCACAGCCAAAATCGTGAGTCCCACCGTCAGGCTGATCGGGAAACCCACCGCAAACACTGACAGCTGTTGCGCTGTCCGGTTCAAAATCCCCAGCGACAGGTTGATGGTCAGCAGCACGATCATCACCGGCAGCGCCATCAGCAGGCCGGACACCACGATCTGCGAGCTCCACTCCAGCAAGACGCCCCAGCCGTTGACATGCAGCTCGCCCACGCCGATGGGCAGCACCTCAAATGTGCGCACCAGCCCGCCGATCATCAGCAGGTGGCCGTTCATGGCGATGAAGACCAGCAGGGTGACCGTGTTCAGAATGCGTGCCAGCACGGCGGTATTGCTGCCGGTGGCTGGGTCGAAGAAGGACGCAAAGGAAAGGCCCATCTGCAGGCCGATGAATTCGCCCGCCGTCTGCACGGCGGCGAAGATGATGCGCATGGTTAGGCCCAGCGCCAGACCGATCAGAATCTGCTGGCCCATGGTCCACAAGGCCGCCCAGGAGGCGGTGGCCAGTGACGGCATGGGCTCCAGCGTGGGCGCGACAATCACCGTCAGCATGACCGCCAGGCCCACCTTCACGCGGGCCGGGATGGCCGATTCACTCAGCAGGGGCGCCGACCCCACCATGGCCGCAATGCGCATGAACGGCCAGATGAAGGCGTTGATCCAGGCGTAGAGCTGGTCGATGGTGACGGAAATCACGGGGCGTCACTGCACCAATTGCGGAATCATGCCGATCAGCGATTGGATGTAGTCCACCATGGTGGTGATCAGCCAGGGGCCCAGAATGGCCAAGGCGGCGGCACCTGCCAGCAGCTTCGGCACGAAGGCCAGGGTCATTTCGTTGATCTGGGTCGCGGCCTGGAAAATACTGATCACCAGGCCCACCACGAGCACGGTCAGCAGCAGCGGGGCGGCCATTTTCAGCGCCACCAGCATGGCCTGGTGGATCATGGTCATGACGGTCATGGAAGTCATGGAGGGCCTCCTACAGGTAGAAGCTGCGCGCCAGCGAACCGAGCAGCAGGTGCCAGCCGTCGGCCAGCACGAAGAGCATCAGCTTGAAGGGCAGGGAGATGGTCACCGGTGGTACCATCATCATCCCGAGCGACATCAGGACGCTGGCCACGACCAGATCGATGATCAGGAAGGGAATGAAGATGGTGAAGCCGATCTGAAATGCCGTCTTCAATTCGCTGGTGACGAAGGCGGGAATCAGCACGCGCATGGGCACCTCGTCGGGCGTGGCCAGGGGCGGCAATTCCGCCATGTTGGCGAACATCAGCAGGTCGGCTTCCCGGGTCTGCTCCAGCATGAAGGTGCGCATGGGCCCCGAGCCCAGCTCCAGCGCCTGCTGGAAGTTGATGCTGCCCTGGCTCAGCGGCACATAAGCCACGTCGTAGACCTGGTCGAACACCGGCGACATGGCATAGAACGTGAGGAACAGCGCCAGGCCGATCAGCACGGAGTTGGGCGGTGAAGTATTGGTGCCCATGGCCGTGCGCAGCAGGCTCAGCACGATGATGATGCGGGTGAAACCGGTCATCATCAACAGCATGGCCGGCAGGAAGGAGAGCATGGTCAGCAGGACCAGGGTCTCCACATTGAACGACCAGGTCTGGCTGCCGTCGGCACCCGGGGTGGAAGTCAATGCCGGTAGCGTGGCCTGGGCGGCCACGGGCTCGGGCAAGGCGAGCAGCAGGGCCAGCAGCAGACCGGGAAGGAACAGACGAATCATGGTGAGCTTATTGCCGCTTGAGTGCGCGGCTCAGCGCGGATGTGAAGCCGGGAGAATCGGCAGGAGAGGCGCCCCCTTCACTGCCAGCGCCATCAGGGGAGCCGCCGGGGGGCAGGGTGTGCAGCAGGGTGACCTGTTGGGCCGTGACACCCAGCACCAGGCGGGCGTCTTCCACCTCGACAATGGTCACCCAGGCGCGGCCGCCCAGGTTCTGCGAAGCGAGGACGCGCAAGGATTGCGGGCCGGCGCCTCGTGCGAGGCCCGTGCGACGTACCGCCCATGCGCCGGCCAGTATCACCATCAGGATGAACACCAGGGCGACGATGACGCGAAGTACGTCGGCTTCGCTCATGGTTCAGCGGCGGCTGCGCAGCCGGCTGATGCGGTCGGACGGCGTGATGATGTCCGTCACCCGGATGCCGTATTTGTCGTCCACGACCACCACTTCGCCCTGGGCGATCAGGTAGCCGTTGACGAAGATGTCCATGGGCTCGCCGGCCAGGCCGTCAAGTTCGACCACGGAACCCTGGCCCAGCTGCAGGATGTTGCGGATGGTCAGGCGGGTGCGACCGAGCTCGACGGTGAGCTGGACAGGAATGTCCATGATCATGTCGATGTCGCCATGGGCGTCGCTGTGGCTGTCGACCAGTGGCTTGAAGATGCCGGCGGCCGCAGGCTGCGCAGCGGCGTCGCCCGAAGCGGCAGGCGCTGCCGCAGGCTGGCTGGCCGCCGCAGCGGGGGCCGCGGCCGGCTGCGAGGCTTCGGCTGCGGCCTGTTCGGCCAGCGCAGCAGCCCAGTCGTCAGCCGCTTCGGCCAGGCCTTCCGCCTGGTTCGACTGATTCGTGCCCGCGGCCTGCTCGGCCATTGCCGCCGCCCAGTCGATTTCGTCGGCTAAAGCGTCGTCCTTGTTAGGGTCTTGGGTGGGATCAGTCATTTTCTTTACTGGCTACAGTCGAATTGGGTTGAGACAGGGTCAACATCTTTTGCACCCGCAGTGCCATCTTGCCATTGTAGGTGCCGTAATTGCCCTCGAGCACGGGCACCCCGCCCACATGGGCGGTGACCACTTCAGGAACTTCCACGGGAAGGATGTCGTTGACTTGCAGGCGCATCAGTTCGCCTACGGTCATGTTGATCTGTGCGAACTCGGCAATCAGCTCCACCTGCGCGGCACGCACTTCGCGCGATAGCTGCTTGGTCCAGCGCCGGTCGATTTCGTTGGCGCCGCCTTCCTGCAGCGGGCGCGTGAGCAGATCGCGCAGCGGCTCGATCATGGAATAGGGCAGGCAGATGTTCAGGTTCCCGCCTGCCGCGCCGAGTTCAATCTGGAAGGAGGTGACCACCACGATCTCGTTGCTGCTGCTGATGCTGGCGAACTTGGTGTGCATCTCCGAGCGAATGTACTCGGTTTCAATCGGGTAGACGTTTTCCCACGCCGAGCAATAGCTTTCCAGCGTGATTTCCAGCAGCCGCCCGATGATGCGCTGTTCCGTGGTGGTGAAGTCGCGGCCTTCCACACGCGTGCTGTAGCGGCCGTGGCCGCCGAACATGCTGTCGATCACCAGGAACACCAGATTGGGGTCGAAGGTGAACAGCGAGGCACCGCGCAGGGGCTTGAGGGCCACCATGTTCAGGTTGCTGGGAACCGGGAGGTTGCGCTCGAAATCGGAGTATTTCATGATGCGCAGGTTGCCGACGGTGATGTCGGCATTGCGCCGCATGAAGCTCAGCAGTGCCCCCCGCAGGCGCCGCGCGAAACGCTCGTTGATGAGTTCGAGCGTCTGCATGCGGTGGCGCACCACTCGGTCGGGCGAGCTCAGGTCGTAGGCACGGACACCGGACTCGTCTTCCTGCTGCTTGGGCTGGGTATCGGCTTCCCCCGTGACGCCCGCAAGCAGCGCGTCGACTTCGTCTTGCGAAAGCAGGCTCTGATAGGACATTTACTGCACCACGAACGCAGTGAAGAGAACGGCAGAAATTTCCGGCCCGCGCGGCTGCGGCAGGTAGGGACGCTGCAGAAGGTCGGTGAGATCCTGCACCAGGCGTTCACGCCCTTCGGGCGTCTGGATATAGGTGGGGTTCTGCACCGACAGCAGGCGCAGCACACGGTCGCGCACTTCAGGCATGTATTCGGTGATGGTCTGGCGCGAGGCTTCGTCGACCAGACGCAGCGTGATGGCCAGATACAGTATGCGCGTCGTACGTTCGTCGCGCAAGGTGACGGTGAAGGGCTCGAGCGGCGCGAAGACGGGTGCGGGCAACGGAACGGCCGGGCGCGGGGCTTCGACGTACTCGGCATTGGCGTTGCCCAGGCCCGTGAGCACGCCGGACTTCTGCAGGAAGTACCAGGTGGCGGCCACGCTCGCACCAATGATCATGACCACGAGCAGCAGCCCGAGGATGAGTTTGCCAAACCCTTTGGATTTGGAGCCAGAGGTGGAGCCGGGGCTTCGTTTCGTTGCGGTTGCCATCGTCAAATGATGCTGGGTAGAGCAAAAGTAATCAGATTTATCACGAATATGCCATTGTGCATGATCTCGGGGCCCTGGTGGGCGGGAACAGGCTCAGGATTCGTGGATACCTCTGTGGTTTGTCACTGTGGGGTCACGCGAACGTGTCCACCAGCGAATTGGGGTCGGTGGGCCGACCTGGGCGCATGTCGGCGGCGTCGCTCACCCCAGCTGTGGCGAACTCATTGCCGCTTTCGCGTGCGCCCGAACGGCCGCCTTGTGCAGCGCCTTCACCCGGCTGCCCGGAGGTGTGCTGGTCGTTCACATTGGCCTCGCCCAGCGAAATGCCGGCCTGTGCGAGCATCTGCTGCAATTGCGGCAGGGCATTTTCGACGGTCTGGCGCACGAGGGCGTGCGGCGAACTGAAGACGGCATGGGCGACATTGTCGCTCAGGTTGATCGTGATGCGCAGCGGGCCGAGTTCGGGCGGGTCGAGCCGCAGCTCGGCGACCTGGCCGATGCCTTTGGCCGCCTGACTGATGCTGATGAACTGGCGACCGAGTTCGGCCGACCACTGCGGGCTGTTCAGCGGAGCGTTGATGCTGCCCAGGGTGGGCGCGGCCACGGTGGCAGCGGCCAGGCCATTGAGCGGCATCATGCCGGGAATGGGCGTGCCCGCGGGCTGTGCAAAGGGGTTCTCGGCCAGCACGGCCACGGGGGGCAGGCTGGTGCCCGAGGTGGCGCGGGCGGCGGCCACCATGGCGTTGAATGCGTCCAGTTGCAGCGCATGCGTGGTGGCAGCGCCTGCAGGGTCAGTGGAAACCGGCAGGGCCGGCGCGGTGGCGGAGTTCGCATTCACGGCGGCCTGAAGGGTGCCGGCAGCGGGCGTGGCGCCGCTGAGGAAACGCGCCGACTCGGCATTGAACGTGAAGGCCTGGGCGGCTTGTGTGCCGGCGACGGCAGGCTGCGTTTGTTCGGCGGCCAGGTTTACCAGACCGGCATGGGCGGCATCGCCTGCCACGCGGGCTTCGAGCCCGGGCAGGGTGGGCGCGCGCTGTGCCAGGGGGAGGTCGGCCTCGGCAGGATCGCCCAGGCTTGCCAGCACGGCGGCTTGGGCACCCTGCGCCGTAGCGGCGCCTTCTGCGGCCAGCCCTTGCACGGGCAGCACGACGTCAGCCGTGGGGCTGGCTTCCCCTGCCAGGGCGGCGACCGCAAAGCCGGGCAGACCGGATTCGGCGGCATGTTGTGCCAGCCAGTGCGCATCGTGCGCCAGCCCCGCTCCGGCTGTGACGGCGTCTGCAGTACCCGACGTGCCGGCGTCAGCATCGGTTTGGGCGACCGCTGCCGTATCGGCGGGCGTTGCGGTGGCGGAACTGCCTTCCGCTGCAGCACTTTGCGGTTGACCCGATTGACCGGCAGCTGCGGTGCCGGATGCAGAGGACGCATCCGCGGCGCGGCCAGACCCGGACCGACCGGTTTCATTCGTGCGGGCCGTGTTCGCCCCGCGGTTGGCGTCGTTCGCGGCGTTGTTGCCCGACGCATCCGGGGCATTGGAGGCCGACGGCTGCGACGCGGAGCGCCCGGAGGCCGATTCCGAGCGCGGACGAGAGGGGGTTTCCCGGGAGACAGGCCCTTGCGAGGCGCGTTGCGCCGCAGGCGGGGTCAGGTCACTGCGCTTTTCACCCAGCAGCAGCGAAAAATCCAGGCCATTGGCCGTACCCGCCTTCCCGTTGCGAGAAGCATCGATGGCGCCCAAAGCGCTGGAAAGCGGGCTGATGAGATTGGGTGTATTCATTCAGGGCCTGTCAGGGTTGACGATGGATACGACGGTACAGGTTGGCAGCGATTTCGTCGCTGGCTCGCTGCTCGCGCTTGGCCTCACGCAGGGCCTGCTGCTGCTTTTGGCGGCTTTGCAGGGCCTCGAAGGCACCGAGCCGCTGCCTTTCCGCCTGCCATTGCTGGCGACCGGCGACCAGACGGGACTCAGATTGCGCGACGATAGTATTTTGCTGGGAAATCGCCTCGTCCAATGTGTTGAGGAAACGGTGAAAATTCAGGTAGTTTGAGGCGGTCAGGCCATTCTGCCCGCTTTCCTGCAGACGTTGGGCGTAATCCAGGCGGTAGGCGTGCAGGGTTTCCAGCTGTTCCTGGGCGCGGGTGCGTGCCCTGGCGGCCTGCTGCACGCGCTTGGCGGCCTCGTCCACGGCTTCGTGGGTGACGTTGATGAGCAAATCCAGTGAGGGGGCTTTGGACATGTCGTATGACCTCAACGGAAGGCGTCATGCTGGCCTTGGCCGGCATGCTGAAAACGGTCGCGCTTGAACAGGGTTTCCAGGTGGGCCACCGCCTGTTCGTAGCTGACGCGCTCGTCCATGCCCTGACACAGAAAGGCTTCCAGCTGCGGGTAACGGGCGATAGCCTCGTCGATCTGCGGGTCGTTGCCGGCGGTGTACGCGCCAATGGCGATCAGGTCGCGATTGCGCTGATAGGTGGACACCGTCTGCTTGAAGCGGTGCACCAGGGAAATGTGTTCGCGCGACACGATCGACGCCATCACCCGCGAGATCGAGGCTTCGATGTCGATGGCCGGGTAGTGACCGGTTTCCGCCAGGGAACGCGACAGCACGATGTGGCCGTCGAGAATGGCGCGCGCCGAATCGGCGATGGGGTCCTGTTGGTCGTCGCCTTCCGTCAGCACCGTGTAGAAGGCGGTGATGGAACCGGCCGGGCGGTCGCCCACGGCCGCACCATTGCCGGCACGCTCCACCAGCGCGGGCAGCTTGGCGAATACGGAAGGCGGGTAGCCCTTGGTGGCAGGGGGTTCGCCAATCGCCAGGGCAATCTCGCGCTGCGCCATGGCATAGCGGGTGAGCGAATCCATGATCAGCAGCACATGCTTGCCTTGTTCCCGGAAGTGCTCGGCCAGCCGGGTGGCATAGACGGACGCCTGCAGACGCAACAGCGGCGAGACATCCGCCGGGGCCGCCACGACCACCGCCCGGCGCAGGCCTTCCGGCCCCAGGTTGTGCTCGATGAATTCCTTCACTTCACGGCCGCGCTCGCCGATGAGCCCCACCACGATCACATCGGCCGAGGTATAGCGCGCCATCATGCCCAGCAGCACGGATTTCCCCACCCCGGAGCCGGCGAACAGGCCCATGCGCTGGCCCCGGCCGACCGTCAGCAGGGCATTGATGGCCCGCACTCCGGTGTCCAGCACCGTGTCGATGGGCGCGCGCGCCAGCGGGTTGATGTGGGTGGCGGCCAGCGAGACGGGCTGCACGTTCTCGAACAGCCCCAGGTCGTCCAGGGGCTGGCCGGCGCCATCCAGCACGCGGCCCAGCAGGCCGTCACCGACGGGCAAATGTTGGGAAAGCACCGGGGGCGGGCCCACGTGGTCGATGCGCTGGCGCGGCAGTTTCAGCTTGCTCTGCACGGAGGGTTCGATCGGCACCACCCGGGCACCAGGCGGCAGGCCGGTGATTTCGGCCTGCGGCATCAAGTACAGGGTGTTCCCGTGGAAACCCACCACTTCGGCATTGGCCCAATGGCGGCCGCCCGGTGACAGTTCAATCTTGCAGGCGGCGCCCACGGCCAGGCGCAGGCCGGTGGCTTCCAGCACCAGGCCGGTGGCCCGTGTGACACGGCCGCTGACATTCCAGGATTCGATGGCGCTGACGCGGCGCTCGGCCGCTTCCAGAAGGGCGTTCCAACGTTCCCCGGCCGTTTTGAGCACTTGCGGTCGATCCGGCATGGCACGGCCCTCAGCCCTGAACGCCAAGCGTGCCCACCACGCGCTGCCAGCGGGTCTGCAGGGTGGCGTCGATGTTGCCCAGCGCGGTTTCCGCAATGCAGCCGCCGCGGTCGATGCTCATGTCGGCCTGCAGACGCCAGTGCGCCACAGTGCCGTCCTTTTGCAGGAATTGCTGGACCATCTCGACGTCTGCCGGGTTGAGCCGCAGCTTCAAAATGCCTTGCTGGGTGCCGTCCACCTGCAGCACATCGCGGATCACATCCAGAATGCGCTCGGGCTCGGTCTTCACCGCATGGCGGATCACCTGGCGCGCAATGCTCACGGCCAGATTCACCAGGGCCTCGCCGGTTTCCTCTTCCAGCGTGCCCACGGCCCGGGCACAGGCCTCGGCCAGTTCATGAATTTTCTGCGCTTCCTGGCGAGCGGTTTCCAGCCCTTCGGCGTGGCCGTCCGTCAGGCCCGCTGCGTGGCCCGCCTGGTATCCGGCTTCACGGCCTTCCGTGAAGCCGGCCTCGTAGCCCTGGGTGTGGCCGTCGGCATAGCCTTCCGCATGGCCGCGGGCGCGCGCCGCTTCGCGCAGGCGTTCGATTTCGGCCAGCACTTCGGCCGGGTCGGGCAGGGCAGGGGCGGCTTCTGCAGGGGTGTCGGCCGCCGCCGGCGCCTCGGCCGGCGTGTCGAAGGATTCCAGTTCCAGGCGGCGCCAACGGCCGCCGGAGTCGTAGAGCGAATCCCGATGATCAGACATATTCGTCGTTGCCACCGCGTGTCAGGGTCAGCTGGCCAGCCTCGGCCAGGCGGCGCGCCGTACCCAGGATGTTCTTCTGCTCTTCCTCGACGCGCGACATGCGGATGGGGCCCTGGGCTTCCAGGTCTTCGCGCAGCATGTCGGCCGCACGATTGGACATGTTGCGGAAGAATTTCTCGCGCAGTTCCTCGGGCGCGCCCTTGAGCGCGATGGTGAGCTGCGAGGTGTCGATTTCCTTGAGAATGAGCTGGATGGCCGTGTCCTCGACATCCACCAGGTTCTCGAAGACGAACATTTCGTCGACGATGCGCTGCGCCAGGTCGCCATCGAGCTCGCGCAGGCTGGCCACCACGGATTCTTCCTCGGCCGAGGACATGTAGTTGAGGATTTCCGCGGCCGCGCGCACGCCGCCCATCTTGCTGCGCTTGGCCCCCTGGCCGGAGAGCAGGTTGTTGAGCACGTCGGTGAGCTCCTGCAGCGCCTGGGGCTGCACCCCGCCGAAGGTGGCAATGCGCAGCATGACATCGTTGCGCAGGCGTTCTGGCAGCAGGGCCAGCACGTCGGAAGCGCGGTCGCGCTCCAGGTGCACCAGAATGGTGGCGATGATCTGGGGGTGTTCGTCCATGATCAGTTCGGCCACGTTCTGAGCATCCAGCCAGTTCAGGGCGTCGATGCCGCTGGCGCCGTCGCTGCCTTCCAGAATGTCTTCGATCAGGCCGGCCGCGCGGTCGGTGCCCAGCGCCTTGGTGAGAACGGAACGGATGTAGTCGTCGGAGCCCAGGGTGATGGCCATGAACTGGTCGGCCTCCTGGCGGAACTCTTCCAGCACCTGGTCAACGTCGCCACGAGTGACCTGCTTGAGGTTGGCCATGGCCGTGCCGATCTGCTGGACTTCGCGGGCAGTGAGGTATTTGAACACCTCGGCCGCGGCGTCTTCACCTAGCGACATGATGAGGATGGCGCAGCGGTTGAGCGCCTCGGTCTGTGCGGGATTAGTTGACATTCTTCTTCTCCAGCCAGGAGCGCAGCACCATGGCGACTGCACGTGGGTCCTTCGTGGCCATGGTGCGCGCCGTGGCGAGGTTTTCCTGGTAGCGGCTCATCTCGCTGGCGCGACGCTCGGCCGCTTCCATGGCGGCGCGGTTCTCTTCCAGTTCCTGGGCTTCCTGCTCGAGCTTTTCCTTGGCCTCGGCCATATTGTCGAGAATCGGGCGGCCCAGACCGCGCCACAACAGGATGGCGGCCGCAATGACCAGGATGTACTTGAGCAGCTGCAGGGCATGGTCGATGTAGGCCGGGTTCTGCCAGAACGGCGGCTCGCGCGGGCCTTCTTCGCTGAACAGGCTGTTGACCACGCTGACGCTGTCGCCACGTTCGGCCATGTAGCCCATGGCCTGCTTCACCAGGGCGTCGATCTTCTGAATGTCTTCTTCGGGCAGGGGTTGCAGCTCGCCATCGACATCGCGATAGTTCACCACCACGGCCACGGACAGCCGGCGCAGCTGGCCGATGGCGTCTTTCACATGGCTGATGGTGCGGTCGACTTCATAGTTGACGGTGGCTTCGCTGCGGGCATTGCCTTGCGCACCCACCGGCGCGAGGGCCGTCTGTGCACCGCCGGCAGCGAGGTCGGCACCGCCCGGAGCGGGCACGGCGGCCAGCGGCTGGCCGTCCGGGCCGAGCTGCGCGCCTTCCGGCACAGGCTGGTTGATGGGGGCGACCGGGTCGGGGGGCGGCTGGTTCGTGAGGGCGCCGGGCACGCCTTCGGGCGCCTGGGCACCGTTCTGCACGGCCGAGCTGGTCTGCTGGCTGCGCACTGCAGCCTGGCCCGGCAGCTGGTTGGGCCGGTAGACCTCGGAAGTTTGTTCGCGTTGCGAGAAATCGACGTCGGCGCTGACTTGCGCACGCACGTTGCCGGTGCCCACGATGGGGTTCAGGAGGGTGAGAATGCGCTGAACGGTGCGGGTTTCGATTTCCGTGACCAGGTCGCGGCGGGCGCTGTCGCCTTTGCCGCTGCCGGCCGGCGCCGTGAGCAGGCGGCCGTTCTGGTCGACCACCGACACATTGTCGGCCGAGAGATTCGGCACGCTGGAGGACACCAGCCACGAAATGGCCGCTACCTGAGACTCGCTCAGCATGCGGCCGGGGTAAAGCGTGAGCAGCACGGAGGCGGAGGGGGGCTGCCGGTCGCGCACGAACAGGGTTTCACGCGGCAGTGCCAGGTGAACCCGGGCGTGCTGCACGGCGTTCAGCGCCTGAATGGAACTGGCCAGTTCGCCTTCCAGCGCGCGCTGAAAGTTCACCTGCTCGGTGAACTGGCTGGCGCCGAATCGGGTCTGGTCGATGATCTCAAAACCGGCTTCACCGCTGCGGGGCAGGCCCTGCTGCGCCAGCTGCAGACGGGTTTCGTGCACCTTGTCGGAGGGCACCAGAATGGCCGTGCCGTTTTCCGTGAGCTGATAGGGCACGTTCATTTGCGCGAGCGCAGTGATGATGGCACCGCCGTCGCGGTCTTGCAGATTGGAGAACAGCACCTTGTAATCCGGCCCGCGGAACCACAACGCGACGATGGCCAGCAGGGCAATGGCGGCGGCGACGGCGCCAAGCTGGACCGAACGCGACACATTGCCTAGTTTTTGCAGAGCCGGAAAGCGGGCCGTCAATTCAGCCATACCACTCATTGATGGCCTCGGAAACGGAGAACGCGGCGCAAGGCGCCCGACTTGAAGGGGTTGATCGGCAATGTGTACATGCTGCAAAACAGAATGGGGTGAGGCTGCATTATGGCCCGACCGTCAGACGGACCATTGCGGGAAAAACATGCGTTTTGGGGGCCATTTACAAGGTATGAAACGTTTTGCAATGGCCACGGGCGGAAGATGCGCCGGACTATACACCATGGGTTCGGTGGCGGGGGCGGAGGGCGGTGTCGAAGGCAGGATGCGCAGGGGAGGGTCGATGGCCGGAAATGGGGGCGGTTTTGCCGGCTGCTAGGCGGCTTGAAAGGTCGACCTCCGGCGTATAGTGGCCATCACTGTCAATCGTTTCACCGTTACACGCACGCCATGGCCATTCAGAACCTTTCCGCCATCGAGAACATGCTGTCGCAAATGCGCCAGGTCGCCCAAGCGGCGGCCAACATGCCTGCGCGTGGCGACGCCGTGGCCGACACGCAGGGCGGTTTCGCCGCCGAGCTGGCGCGTTCGCTTTCCAAGGTGTCGGAAATGCAGAATGTGGCCACGGCTCAGGCCCAGGCCTTCCAGGCCGGCGACCCGAATGTTTCGCTGAATGATGTCATGATCGACATGCAGAAGGCCGGCATCGCCTTCCAGGCCACGCTGCAAGTGCGCAACCGTCTGGTGCAGGCGTATCAGGAAATCGCCAGCATGCCGGTGTAAGGTTTCTGCCCGGGGCGCCGCAAACATGCAGCGGCGGCCCATGCTCTTTGCAATCCGCCTACCTTGTTCAAGGGGCGGATTTTTTTTCCCCGGAGGCAGCGGCTGCAGTGGCCATGACCTCGCCGGCTTTTTCTTCCAGGGAATAGATCCAGGCCAGTAGCTCGGCAATGGCAACATACAGCTGCGGCGGGATCTGTGCGTCGAGGTTGACCTGCATGAGCAGGTTCACCAGTTCCGGCGACTCGTGCACGTACAGGCCGTTCTCTTTCGCGGTGCGAATGATGGCTTCCGCAATGTTGCCATAGCCCTTGGCCACCACGCGCGGGGCGGCCTCCTTGGTGTCGTAGCGAACCGCCACCGCCGAGGGGCGAGGGTCCGGTTTCTCCACGCGGGGCAGGGCGCTGGAAGACGCGAAGGGGGGGCGGTTCGTGGAACTCACGGCGCACCTCCTTCAGGGGCACTTGCGTTGGACGCGCCCCCGGCATCGGCGCCAGCACCGGAGGGGCCGGCTGCCCCAGCGGCGGGTTCGCCGGCCGCAGACTCACTTTCTCGGGAAATCGTCAGCTGGCTGAGCTGCAGGCCGTGCAGCCCCAGGCGTTCGCGCAAGGCCACGGTGTGGTCTGCCATCAGCGAGGCGGCGGTCGGGGCGGCCAGGTGCATCACCAGCTGCTGATCAGCGAGCGTAAGCCGGGCCACCACTTCCCCCAGGCCGGGCAGCTTGAGCTTGAGCCGGGTCGACCAGCTTTCGGTTTCCTGACCGTCGCCCTGAGGCTCACGCCGTTGCACTTCCCATTCCATGTCACTGCCGGGCCAGGCTTCCCCCTGCCAGGCGAAGGACTGGTTGGCCAGCACTTCCAGCTGCTGACGCACGAGCAGGTGGGTGGACGGATCCATGCCCAGCAGCGCGCCTGCGAGTTGCGCACTGGCCTGAGCGGCCTGGGCGGGCGAGGGTTGATTCAGGGCCGGGTTGCTGCTTGCCGTGCCGGCTTGAGCGGCGGTTGAAACGTCGGCACCGCCCCCAGTGGCGCGTGACCCGGCAGCACCCCCTTGTTGCGCCGAACCCTCGGCCGCACGGCCGGCCTGCGCCTGGGGTTCAGAACGCAGTTGTTCCAGCGTGCGCTGGCCGAAGGCAAACTCACGCAGGTGCGACTCATAAAACAGCCCACTGCCCTGAATGGCTTGCGACAGGGCTTGGGCAAATTGCCCGGGCAGCCCACCCAGCAGGGTGCTCAACAGGGCGCCGGTGCCCAC
>JAJUFT010000127.1 GCA_029263615.1 Alcaligenaceae bacterium
CGATGCCTTCGGCGGATTCGAATGCAATGACGATGGTCGGCCCCACTGACATCCAGTCGCGCGCCAGCAAGCCACCGCCGACCAGAACGGCCAGCAAGGGGATGAGCCAGATCCAGGAGAAGTGCTGCTCCTTGCGCGGCCGTACCTCGGGAACGCGCCGCGCCGGCCCGGCACCGGGCCCGCGGTCTTCGCTGGAGACGTTTTCCTGTTCTTTATCGTTCATCAATCTCATCCGACGGGGTGCGCGGCTGCCGATCCCAGCCGGTGCGCGGATCATAGCTCATGGCAGCCAACATCGTGAGCACCACGACCATGCCGAAACTCGCAGCGGCGGGGCCGGCGATGATCTGCGACACGCCCGGAAAATTGGCCATGGCCGCCATGAGAACGACCACAAAGACGTCGAGCATCGACCACTGACCGATATATTCCACCAGCTCGTACAGACGGGTGCGCTGTCGCTGCGAGCGATTGCCCTTCCATTTCCGCGCACACATGAGTACCGTCAGCGCCACCAGCTTGGTGATGGGAACCACCACGCTGGCGACGAACACGATGATGGCCAGATCCCAGGACCCCAGCTGCCACAATTCGATGACGCCCCCGAGGATGGTATGCGCACTATTGCCCAGCAACGTACGGATTTCCATCATGGGAAGGACGTTGGCCGGAATGTAGACCACGGCGGCGGCAATCAGCAGGGCCCAGACCCGGGAGGACATATCTTCATGGCGCTTTCGAACCGTCATGCCACAGCGCTCGCAGGCGCACGGCCCGACCTCGGGATCCCACGGCTGAACGTAGCCACAGGCGTGGCAGGCGGCCATCCGCTCCGCCGGAAGTCCGGAATCTCGACTGAGGATGACCAGGCCGCGTTCCTCGGCAAGCTGCCACATGCGCTCGGCATCCAGGCGGCTCAGGGCGGTGAGCATGAAGGTGAGTACGCAGAACGCCCAGACCCCGGTCCCGGGGTCCAGATTAGCCATCCCGGCGAACTTCACGATGGACACGATGATGGCCAGCATCAGCACCGGCACCATACTCCAAGGGCCAACAAAATGATAAATGCGCATGGCAGCGCGGAAGTCGTGAGGAAGGTCGCCTCGCCGTAGACAGCCCAGCGCCCAGAACAGAAAGCAGAGCTGGGTGAGCGGGAACCAGAACCCGACCATGCCGGTCATGGCCGAGAGAAGGAAGTGGCCACTCGCCCAGGTGGTCCAGAGGGCCCCAACGAAATTCGTGCTGACGGTCTTGCCCAGCAGCGACAGCTCCACCAACGGAAAAAGATTGGCAATGCCGAAGACGATGAGTGCGGCCGCCGTGAGCGCCGACCAGAAACTCAGGGTGAAGCGGCTGCGCCGCCGCAGCACGTACCCGCAACAGTCACACAGAGCCATTCCGCCGGGCTCGACCTCGACGTCAACATGAAGGGTGTCGCAGTGCTTGCATGCCAGCACCAAGGGAGCATGGCTCTGGCCGGACGCGACCAGAGCCTGCGAAGACACATGAGCGGCGCGGGCTTCAGCCACCTGGCCCAAGCCCGCGTACGGCTCCGACCCGGACATCAATCAACCAATTCGGGTTCCGGGCGTGAGGGCCGTGGGTCTTGCCCCTGGCCGTCATCCTTGCCGTTTTCCGGGAAAGTGAGCTTGACCTTGCCCTCGTCGTCGAGACCGACTTCGACCTGCCCGCCATCTACCAAGCGACCGAAGAGCAGTTCGTCAGCCAGTGCCCGGCGGATGGTGTCCTGGATGAGCCGTTGCATCGGCCGAGCACCCATGGAGGGATCAAACCCCTCCTTGGCCAGATGCTCACGCAGGGCATCGGTGAACGTGACTTCGACCCGCTTCTCGTGCAGCTGATTCTCGAGCTGGAGGAGAAATTTGTCGACCACGCGCAGAATGATGTCACGCGACAGCGGCGTGAAGCCGATGATGGCATCGAGCCTGTTGCGGAACTCGGGGGTGAACATGCGCTTGATCTCGCCCATTTCATCGCCTGCAGTACTGGGTGCGGCAAAACCGATGGTGTTGCGATTCAGAGCCTGCGCTCCCGCGTTCGTCGTCATGATGAGGATGACGTTGCGGAAATCGGCCTTGCGCCCATTGTTGTCGGTGAGCGTGCCGTGGTCCATCACCTGCAGCAGAATGTTGTAGACGTCCGGGTGCGCCTTCTCGATTTCGTCGAGCAACAGCACGCAGTGCGGCTGCCGGCTGACCGCCTCGGTGAGCAGCCCCCCCTGATCAAAGCCGACATAGCCCGGAGGCGCCCCGATCAGACGCGACACGGTATGACGTTCCATGTATTCCGACATATCGAAGCGCAACAGCTCCACGCCCAATACGAAGGCCAGCTGTTTGGCGACCTCGGTCTTGCCCACGCCCGTGGGCCCTGAAAACAGGAAGGAGCCGATGGGCTTGTCGGGCTTGCCGAGGCCTGAACGGGCCATCTTGATGGCCGCGGCCAGCGCTTCGATGGCGGCGTCCTGCCCGAACACGACGGTCTTGAGGTCGCGTTCGAGGGTGGCCAGCTTGTTACGGTCGTCGGTGGAGACGCTTTGCGGCGGAAAGCGGGCGATCTTGGCCACCGTGGCCTGGACCTCTGCCTTGCCGATCAGCTTCTTGCGACGGGAGGCCGGCAGCAGCCGTTGCGCCGCACCGGCCTCGTCGATGACATCGATGGCCTTGTCCGGCAGGAAACGATCATTGATGTGACGCGCTGCAAGCTGCGCGGCCGCAGTGAGTGCAGCGGCGGAATACCGAACGCCGTGATGCGCCTCGAAATGCGTCTTGAGCCCACGCAGGATCTGGATGGTCTGTTCGACGGTGGGTTCGACGACATCGACCTTCTGGAAACGCCGCGACAAAGCGTGATCTTTTTCGAAGATGCCGCGGTATTCGTTGTACGTGGTGGCCCCCATGCACTTGAGCTGTCCAGAAGACAGCGCCGGCTTGAGCAGATTGGAAGCGTCCAGCGTACCGCCTGAGGCCGAACCCGCCCCGATGAGCGTGTGAATTTCGTCAATGAAAAGAATGGCGTTGGTATTGTCTTTCAGGCACTTGAGCACGGCTTTCAGACGCTGCTCGAAATCGCCACGATACTTGGTGCCCGCCAGCAGCGCCCCCATGTCGAGCGCATAAACCTGAGCATCCGCAAGAATGTCGGGAACGTCGCCGCGCGTGATGCGCCACGCCAGCCCTTCCGCGATGGCCGTTTTACCGACCCCGGCCTCGCCCACCAGCAAGGGATTGTTCTTGCGCCGACGGCACAAAACCTGAATGACGCGTTCGACCTCGTGTTCGCGGCCGATGAGCGGATCGATGCGCCCCTGCCGCGCTTCTGCGTTGAGGTCTGTGGCATACAGCTCCAACGGAGACTTCTGCTGATCGGATTTGGCTTCTTCCACTTGTGGTGCCTTCGGCTGTTCAACGGGCGGTTCTTCCGGCGTCTTGGTGATACCGTGAGACAGATAGTTCACGACATCCAGACGCGTGACGCCCTGTTGCTGCAAGAAATAGACCGCGTGGGAATCCTTCTCGCCATACATGGCGACCAGGACATTGGCCCCCGTGACCATGTTCTTGTTGGAGTTGCCCGAGGAAACGTGCATGATTGCCCGCTGGATCACCCTTTGAAAACCGAGGGTGGGCTGGGTGTCGACATCTTCGTCGCCCGGGAAAACGGGGGTGTTCTCGGCGATGAACTTGCGGAGATCCTGACGCAAGGACTCGATGTTTGCTGAGCAGGCGCGCAAGACTTCCACGGCGGCCGCATTGTCCAGCAGGGAAAGCAGCAAGTGCTCTACGGTAATAAATTCATGTCGTGCCGTGCGGGCCTCGACAAAGGCCATGTGCAGGCTGACTTCAAGTTCTTCGGAGATCACGCTACCTCCATTTCATACGTGGAGCGGGACAAACAAATTCGACAAATCCCTGTTCTTATTCTATGACTAAATCGAGCTTGCG
>JAJUFT010000154.1 GCA_029263615.1 Alcaligenaceae bacterium
AACGCCGCCAAGAAGACGGCGGCCAGGAAATCCGTGGCGAAGAAGGCGACGGCAACGAAAACGGCAGCGAAGAAGGCGGCGGCGAAGAGCCCGGCCGTTCACGCACCCGCCGCCCCTGCTGTCCCAGCCGCCAGAGAAAAAACGACGGCGACAGAGGCCGCCCCGGCGGCCGAGGACATCCCCGCTCAGGAAGCGCCGCCTGCACCGGCCGGCGTCGCCAAGGCCAATGCGGGCCTCGCGGGGGAAGAGGCAGCGGCGCCTGCCCCGCGGGCTGCCCGCGCGTCGCGGCGGACCCGTCTGCCGGCCGAACAGCGCAAACTGTTCGTGCTCGATACCAACGTGCTGCTGCACGACTCCAACTCGCTGTTCAAGTTCGAGGAACACGACATCTACCTGCCCATGATCGTGCTGGAAGAGCTCGATCATCACAAGAAGGGCATGTCGGAAGTCGCTCGCAATGCGCGACAGGTCAGCCGCTTCCTCGACGCCCTGGTCAGCGACAACCAGGACCTTGAAAAAGGGGTCAATCTCGACGCCCTGGGCAACCAGGAAGCCCTGGGCCAGCTGCGGCTCCAGACCGCCGCGCTCGACCTCTCCCTGCCCGTGGAATTGCCGCTGGGCAAGGCCGACCACATCATTCTCGGCGTCGTCCACGCCTTGCGCGCCCAGTACCCCGAGCGGCAGGTCGTTCTGGTGTCCAAGGACATCAACATTCGTCTGAAGGCGCGTGCCCTGGGCATGCAGGCCGAAGACTATCGCAACGACCGCGTTCTGGACGATTCCGATCTGCTCTATGACGGGGTGATGGCCCTGCCGGACAATTTCTGGCTCAAGCATGGCAAGGACATAGAATCCTGGCAGCAGAACGGCACCACCTACTACCGGGTCAGGGGTCCGCTGTGCAGCCAGTTTCTGGTCAACCAGTTTGTCTATCTCGAAGGCGACATGCCTCTGTATGCGCAGGTCAAGGAAGTCAGCGGCAAGTCGGCCGTTCTGGCCACCCTGCGCGACCACGGGCATGGCCGCAACAGTGTCTGGGGCATCACGGCGCGCAATCGGGAACAGAACTTCGCCCTGAACCTGCTGATGAACCCCGATATCGACTTCGTCTCGCTGCTGGGTCAGGCGGGCACGGGCAAGACCCTGCTGGCGCTGGCCGCCGGCCTGGCGCAAACACTCGAGATCAGCCGCTACAACGAGATCATCATCACCCGGGCCACTGTTCCCGTGGGCGACGACATCGGCTTCCTGCCGGGCACCGAAGAAGAGAAGATGCTGCCCTGGATGGGCGCCCTCGAGGACAACCTCGAAGTGCTGCATCTGGGCGCGGGCCGCCATGACCTGGCGAGCGACTCTGGCTCGACGGACTGGAGCCGCCAGTCCACGCTGGAAATGATACGCTCCCGCATCAAGGTGAAGTCCCTGAATTTCATGCGCGGCCGGACGTTCCTGAACAAGTATCTGATCATCGACGAGGCGCAGAACCTCACGCCCAAGCAGATGAAGACCCTGGTGACACGGGCGGGCCCCGGCACCAAGATTGTCTGTCTGGGCAATATCGCACAGATCGACACGCCGTATCTGACCGAAGGCAGTTCGGGGCTGACCTACGTGGTCGACCGCTTCAAGGGCTGGCCGCATGCGGGCCACATCACCCTGCAGCGCGGCGAACGTTCACGGCTGGCCGATTACGCCAGCGAAGCACTCTGAGGAGACCGATCATGGCTGGGCTGCGTTCCTCCCTCCCGGTGGGTTTCACCATGGGCGATGCCGCAGGCATAGGCCCCGAAATCATCGTCAAGACCTTCGCCGCCGGTCTACAGAGCCCGGCCATCGTCTACGGCGATGTCGGCGTCATGCAGAACACGGTGTACGAGCTCGGCTACGAAGGTCAGTTGCGCGTGGAAATCATCAGCGAGCCCGAAGCCTGCTCCGGCGACCCGCACGTGATTCCCGTGCTGAATCGCTGGCAACCGCTGCCGGACAACCTTCCCATGGGCCAGCCCAACGCCGAAGCCGGCCGGGGCGCCTACGAATATCTCTGCCATGCCATTGACGACGCCATGGCGCAGCGCATTCGCGCCATCGTCACGGCGCCCCTGAACAAAAAGGCCATGCAG
>JAJUFT010000058.1 GCA_029263615.1 Alcaligenaceae bacterium
CTCATGCAAGATTCCGTCGAACAACTCGCAAGCTTTCTCGAGAGCGTTCCTCCTTACGACAACCTGTCACAAGAGGAACGCCTTGAGCTTGCCCGACGCTGCAGCCGCCTGCGCTGCCAACCCGGTGACACTGTCTACCGGCTGGGCGACCCTTTGCCCGGTGTCTATATTCTGAAGCGCGGGGAAATCGAAACCCGCGACGAACACGATGTTGTGGTGTCTCGCCTGGCACCACGCAGCACTTTTGGCGAACGGGGTTTTCTGCGCGACGGCAAAGCCGCGACCACCGCCCGTGCCACCCAGCTCAGTGTGGTGCTGCAGATCCCGGTTGCCGAATTCCGCCGGCTGCTTGACTCCCACCCGGCCATCCAGCGCTTCTTTCTGCACAGCAAGGGCGCCCCCTCGCGCTCGGCCGATTTCTCAACCCAGCGGGTTTCCGACCTGATCGCGCGCGCGCCCCTGCACTGCGGCCCCGATACATCGGTGGGCGACGCAGCAAAACTGATGCGTGACCATCATGTTTCCTCGCTGGGCGTGACCGACAGTGCCAATGGCCGCCTGGTGGGCATTCTCACCATCCGCGATCTCGCCAACCGCGTGCTGGCCGAAGGCCGTGACGCGACCACGCCCGTGCGGGACGTCATGAGCCCGATCAAGGCGTTTCTCACGCGGGAATCGCTCGGTTCCGACGTGTTGCGCATGATGGTGGAACACAAGGTCGGCCACCTGCCCGTGGTCGAACGCGGGCAGTTCGTCGGCATGATCACGCAGACCGACCTCACCCGCTTCCAGGCGACCAGTGCCGCCTCCCTTGTGAGGGATATCGCCCATGCCACGGAAGTGTCCGCAATGGCAGCGGCCGCGGCACGCATTCCCGCCCTGCTGGTCCAGCTGGTGGCCGCCAACCAGGCGCATGAAGTGGTCACCCGACAGATCACCGACGTGTCGGATGCCATCACCCGCCGCCTGCTGGCCCTGGCGGAAGAAGAACTGGGGCCGCCGCCGGTGCCGTATCTGTGGCTGGCCTGCGGCAGCCAGGGGCGGCAGGAACAGTCGGGGGTGTCCGATCAGGACAACTGCATTTTCCTGCACGACAGCGTCCGGCCACAGGACATGCCCTACTTCGCCCGGCTGGCTCGCAACGTCTCTGACGGGCTGCACGCCTGCGGCTATGTGTATTGCCCCGGCGACATGATGGCGACCAACCCGCGCTGGTGTCAGCCCGTCAGGGTATGGCGCGAGTATTTCCTTTCCTGGGCTGTCACGCATGAGCCGGCATCGCAAATGCTGGCCTCCGTGATGTTCGACCTGCGCCCCATCGGGGGCGACACCTCGCTGTTCAGCGATTTGCAGAACGAAACCCTGGAACTCGCCTCAAAGAACTCGATTTTCGTGGCGCACATGATTGCCAACAGCCTGCAGCACACGCCCCCGCTGGGCATCATGCGGGGCTTTTCCACCGTACGCAGCGGCCCTCACCGGGGCCACATCGACATGAAACTGCACGGCGTCATTCCGGTCACCGACCTGGCGCGCATCTACGCCTTGCGCGGTCGAATCACCGAAGTGAACACCCGTGCGCGGCTGGTGACGGCACTCGAAGTGGGCGAGGTCTCTGCCGCAGGCGGACGCGACCTGATCGACGCCTACGACACCATCGCCCTGTTCCGGCTGCAGAATCAGGCCAATCTGATCAAGCAGGGGCGGGAAATCTCCAATTTTCTGGCGCCGGCCGAGCTGTCGGATTTCGAACGCAATACCTTGCGCAACGCCTTCATCGTCGTTCGCACCATGCAGTCGGCTATCGAGCACAACCAACGAGGGCTTCGATGAACGCCGACTTTCTCGCCTCACCCTGGATGGAAACGAAACACTATGTGGGTTGATGTACTTGCCATGGCAGCGGTCGGCATTCTGGCCGCCTGCATGATCTACGTGATCCGGCGCTCGCTCGCCAAGCGGGGGCGCAGCCTGCCCCGCTGGGTGCTGCCCGCCCTGATCGGTTCAAGCATGATCGGTTACAGCGTCTGGAACGAATACACCTGGTTCGATCGCATCAGTTCCCGGCTGCCGCCTGCCGTGGCGGTGGTCGGCAAGGGCGAGCACAGTGCCGCCTGGTCACCCTGGACTTACGTCTGGCCGGTCACGACACGCTTCGTCGCGCTCGACACCCGCAACCGCATGCAGTCGGCCGAACAACCCAGCCTGGTGGTGACGGAGATCCTGCTGGTGGAACGTTGGCAGCCCACGCGCAGGGTCCCGCTGGCCTTCGACTGCCACCACCACCGACGCGCCGAATTGGTGGGCAACGCCCGCATCGAGCCCGACGGCAGCCTGCATGGCAGCCGCTGGCAGCCGGTGGAGCCGAACGACCCCGTGCTGCAAGCCGCCTGCGCAACGCAAGCTGTCTGAACCATGCCGCAAACGCTGCCAAGGCTTCACTTTTCTCTGCGGCGTCTGACCCTCAGGCAGCGCATTCTGCTGCTGTTTCTGGGCCTGGCCGGGGCGTCGGTGGCCGCCCTGTGCCTGGCGCTGTACCTCGGCCACGCCAAGCACCCCAGCCCCTGGGCCATGGAGGCCCTCATCACCGCCGGCGTGGTGGCCGGCTGTGCGATCGTGGGGTTGATCTTCGGCCTCTGGCGTCTCTTCGACGAAAATGTGGCCAAACCCCTCGAACGCCTCTCGGGGGAGCTGCGGGCACGCGTGCATGCCAACATCAGTACCGACCTGGAAGACCTCCAGGCCCGCCATTTGGGAGACCTGGCCCCGGCCGCCACGGCCCTCATGCGCCATCTCAATGAAGCGCGCAACGAACTCGCAGAAACCATTGCCCGCGAAACCGCACGCCACGTGGCGGAAAAGGAGCATCTGAACGGCCTGCTGGCCGATCTGCCCGTGGGCGTGATCGTCTGCACGGCAGACCACCATCTGGTGTTCTACAACGCGGCCGCCCGTGCCGCACTGGGCGGCAACAGCGAAGAATTATGTGCGCCGGGCACCGACACGGGCGGCACCCGCCTGCCCTGCCTGGGACGCAGCCTGTTCGACTTTCTGGAAGAAGCGCCCCTGCGCGCGGCCCTGGATCATCTGACGGAAGCCAAAGCCTCTGCCGGAGTCGCCGCACCCATGCCGCTGACGTGCCGGCTGGCCGGCAGCGAAACGCAGATCACCCTGCACTTACGTCTGTTGGGCGAAACGCTCGACTCCGCCCCGGGCGCCCAGGCTTACCTGCTGACCCTCCTCGGCCCGGTGGAGGAACTCCCCTTGCCCCGCCTCACCGCGCAAGGCGCCCCGGACGAACCGCCGCCCGCACACCTTCCGCCGGAACCCATGACTCAGGGCGTGGTCTACGATTTCGAACTGCTCGAACGCGACCTGCAAGAAATGATCGTGCGCACGCCCATGCAGGCGCTGACCTACGTGGTGTTCGATACCGAGACGACCGGCCTGTTCCCCGACCGGGGCGACGAAATCGTGCAACTGGCCGCCGTGCGCGTCGTCAATGGCCGGCGGGTGCTCAATGAAGTCTTCGACACGCTGGTGAACCCCGGACGCCCCATCCCGCCCTCTTCCACCCTCATCCATGGCATCAGTGACGACATGGTGGCCGACGCGCCGTCCATCGACGAGGTCGCCCGCCAGTTTCATGCCTTCGCCCGGGGTGCCGTGCTGGTGGCCCACAACATTGATTTCGACCTGAGCTTTCTCAAGCGGGTCGAACCCCGCATCGGGCTGCGCTTCGATCATCCGGTGCTGGACACGGCCGAGCTCTCGGCCAGCGTTTTCGGCGACGGCGAGAACCACAGCCTGGATGCGCTGGCCGCCCGTCTCGGCGTGGCGCTGCCCCCAAGCGCGCGCCATACGGCGCTGGGTGACGCCACGGCCACGGCCGACATCCTCATCAAGCTCCTGCCAGCCCTACAGTCCCGGTCATAAGCCCTTCGGCCTACGCAATACCCCCCGGCCCACCGTTTGCTTCGACGCACGTCAATTCTTCAATTTGTATCAGCGGCTATACTGATTTTCAGTGTCCATCCAGCGGTCAAATCTTCATGAAAAAGAACAACTCCATCCGGTCGCGCCTTCCCCTCATCGTGGGAGCGCTCGTTGTCCTGGGTCTGCTGGGCTGGTTCGGCTGGAACCAGTTCAACGAGACGGGCCCCGGCCCGGGTTTCGCCAGTGGAAACGGCCGTATCGAAGCCACCGAGGTCGATGTCGCGGCCAAACTGGCCGGCCGCATCGACGACATCCTGGTCAAGGAAGGCGATTTCGTCAGAAAAGGCCAGCCGCTGGTACGCATGCAGATCAGCACTCTCGAGGCCCAGTTGGCGGAAGCCGAAGCCTCCTATCAGGAAGCTCTGCATGCGGTTGCGGCCGCCAAGGCACAGATCGCCCTGCGCCAAAGCGATGTCGCCGCCGCCAAGGCCGTGATCATGCAACGCCAGGCCGAACTCGACGCTGCCAACCAGCGCATGAAGCGCTCGCAATCCCTGGCGGGTCAGGGTGCCACGTCGCGCCAGCAACTCGATGACGACCGCACGGCCGTTCTGAGTGCCGAAGCCGCCATTGCGGCTGCACGAGCCCAGGTGGTGGCAGCGGAAGCCGCCGTACAGGCCGCGGAGGCCCAGCACGTGGGGGCACAATCGCGTGCCCGCGCCGCCCAGGCCACCGTTGCCCGCGTCAAGGCCGATATCGAAGATTCCGAACTGCGCGCGCCGCGCGATGGCCGTGTGCAATTCCTGGTTGCCCAGGCCGGAGAAGTCCTCGCCCCGGGCGGCAAGGTGCTGAATCTCGTGGACCTGTCCGATGTCTACATGACCTTCTTCCTGCCGGAAGTGCAGGCCGGGCAGGTTGCCCTGGGCAGCGAGGCCCGCATCATCCTGGACGCCGCGCCCCACTACGTCATTCCGGCCGAAATCAGCTTTGTCGCCAGTACGGCACAGTTCACCCCCAAGACGGTGGAAACCGAGAGCGAACGCCAGAAGCTGATGTTCCGGGTGCGGGCGCGCATCCCGCCCAGCTTGCTGGAACAGTACCTCGAATACGTGAAGACCGGCCTGCCCGGCATCACCTGGGTGAAGCTGGACCCGGAGGCCGAATGGCCCGAGCACCTGACGCCCAACATCGGGAAGTGATCGGATGACGGACGCGGGCATGGGCAAACAGGTGGCGGTGCTGCGCGAGGTCACTCTGCGCTACGGCGAGACGGTCGCGCTGGATTCTGTCTCGCTTGATCTGCCTGCCGGGCGCACCACGGGCCTGATCGGCCCCGACGGGGTGGGGAAATCCAGCCTGCTGGCTCTGATTGCCGGGGCGCGCCGCATTCAGGAAGGCAGCATTCAGGTGCTGGGCGGCGACATGGCGAGCAAGGCCGACCGCAGGCACCTCGGCCCTCGCATCGCCTACATGCCGCAAGGCCTGGGCAAGAATTTGTACCGCACGCTGTCGGTCGAAGAGAACCTGCAGTTCTTCGGGCGGCTGTTCGGCCACGATGCCGCCGAGCGCCGGCGCCGCATCGACACGCTCACGCGCGCCACCGACCTGCACGCGTTTCTGGACCGGCCCGCGGGCAAGCTCTCGGGCGGCATGAAACAGAAGCTCAGCCTGTGCTGCGCCCTGCTCAACGACCCCGACCTGCTGATTCTGGATGAGCCCACCACCGGGGTCGACCCCCTGGCCCGTTCCCAGTTCTGGGACCTCATCGGCCGCATCCGTGGGGAGCGCCCGACCATGAGCGTGCTGGTGGCCACCGCCTACATGGATGAAGCCCAGCGCTTCGACCACCTGGTGGCCATGGATGACGGCCGCATTCTGGCCACCGGCAGCCCCGCCGAACTGCTCGAGCGCAGCGGCACCCGTTCGCTGGAAGAGGCCTTCATTGCCCTGCTACCGGAAGAAAAGCGCAAGGGCCACGCCCCCGTCGTGATCCCTCCGCTGGACCTGGGCACTGAGAACAACGTGGCCATCGAAGCCCAGGGACTGACCATGCGGTTCGGCACGTTCGTGGCGGTCGACAATGTCAGTTTCCGCATCCGCCGCGGGGAGATCTTCGGCTTCCTGGGCTCGAACGGCTGCGGCAAGACCACCACCATGAAGATGCTGACCGGGCTGCTGCCGGCCAGCGAAGGGCGAGCCTGGCTGTTCGGCAAGGAAGTCGAGGCCAACGACATGGCCACCCGCGCGCGGGTCGGCTACATGTCGCAGTCCTTCTCCCTCTACAGCGAACTCACGGTTCTGCAGAATCTGATGCTGCATGCCCGCCTGTTCCACGTGCCCGAAGCGGAGCGCGAGGCGCGCATCCATGAGATGCTCGCGCGCTTTGACCTGGAAGACGTGAGCGAGGAACTGCCTTCGCGCCTGCCGCTGGGCATGCGGCAGCGCCTGTCGCTGGCGGTGGCCATGGTGCACCGCCCGGAAATCCTCATTCTGGACGAGCCGACCTCCGGTGTGGACCCGGTGGCCCGCGACGCCTTCTGGCGCCACCTGGTGCACCTGTCGCGCAATGAAGGGGTGACCATTTTCATTTCCACCCACTTCATGAACGAAGCCCAGCGCTGCGACCGCATGTCCATGATGCATGCGGGCAAGGTGCTGGACAGCGACCGTCCCGCCGCCCTGATGGAAAAGCGCGGCGCGAGCACCCTGGAGGAGGCCTTCATCGGCTACCTGCTGGAAGCCGCGGGCGAAACGGCAAAGGCCGCGACGGCGACCGAGTCCGAGGCGGCGACCGAGTCCCCGCCAGCCCCCCCGTCACAGACGCCGCCCGCGCCTTCAGGTCCTTCCGGCACGCCGTCCACCTTTTCCCTGAGCCGCCTGCTCAGCTATTGCTGGCGCGAATCCCTGGAACTGGCACGCGACCCCATCCGCGCCACCCTGGCCCTGGCCGGCTCCCTCATCCTGATGATCGTGATCGGTTACGGCATCAATCTGGATGTGGAAGACATCCGCTTCGCCGTGCTCGACCGCGACCAGACCTCGGTCAGTCAGAACTACACGCTCAGCCTCTCGGGTTCACGCTATTTCTCCGAGCGCAGCCCCATCCTCAACTACGAAGACCTGAACCGCCGGATGCGCAGCGGCGAACTGGCCCTCGCCATCGAGATTCCCCCGGGCTTCGGGCGCGATCTCAAGCGGGGCACCCCGGTGCAGATCGGCGCCTGGGTGGATGGCGCCATGCCCTCGCGGGCGGAAACCATCCGAGGTTATGTGCAGGGCATACATCAGCACTGGCTGGCCCAGACCTTCCCACAACTGGCCGCCAGCAATTTGCTGCCCAATATTGAAACGCGCTACCGCTACAACCCCGACGTGCGCAGCCTGCGCGCCATGGTGCCCGCGGTGATTCCCCTGTTGCTGATGATGCTGCCGGCCATGCTGGCCGCCCTCTCGGTGGTGCGCGAAAAGGAACTGGGTTCCATCATCAACCTCTATGTCACCCCCGTCACGCGGGCCGAATTCCTGATCGGCAAGCAGATTCCCTACGTCGCACTGGCGATGGTGAACTACCTGGCCATGTGCCTGCTGGCGGTGACCCTGTTCGGCGTGCCCCTGACGGGCAGCTTCCTGACCCTGACGGCGGCCACCTTCATTTACGTGATCTGCTCCACCGGCATGGGGCTGCTGTTTTCCGCGCTGACCCGCAGCCAGATTGCCGCGCTCTTCCTTACCATGATCGGCACCCTGCTGCCCGCGGTGCAGTTCTCCGGGCTGATGAACCCGGTGTCGGCGCTGGAAGGCTTCGGCCGCGTCGTCGGCACCGTCTACCCATCCGCCCATATGTTCGTCATCAGCCGGGGGGTCTTCAGCAAGGCGCTGAACTTCGCGGACCTGAGCGCCTATTTCCTGCCGCTGCTGCTGGCGGTGCCCGTGATCCTGGGCTTGGCCATTGCCCTGCTCAAGAAACAGGAGAAGTGACATGAAACGCTCGCTTCTGAACATCTGGAATCTGGGGGTGAAGGAACTCTGGAGCCTCTGGCGCGAGCCCGTCATGCTGGTGCTCATCCTCTATCTGTTCACCGTGTCGCTCTACGCGGCCGCCACGGCCATGCCCGAGAGCCTGCACAACGCCGTCGTGGCCGTGGTCGACGAAGACCGCTCGCCGCTGTCCGCGCGCATCACCTCGGCCTTCTATCCGCCCCATTTCCGGCCGCCCGTGATGGTCAGCCACGCCGACATCGACCCCGGAATGGACGCCGGCCAGTTCACCTTCGCCCTGATCATTCCCTCGGGCTTCCAGCGCGACATGCTGGCGGGCAAGCGGCCCACGCTGCAACTGAACGTGGATGCGACCCGCATGTCGCAGGCCTTCACCGGCAACGGCTACATTCAGCAGATCGTGCAGGACGAGGTGCGGGAATTCATGGCGCGCACCCGCGTGGCGCAGGAACCGCCAGTGGAACTCGCGCTGCGCATGCGCTTCAACCCGACGCTGGAGCCGGCCTGGTTCGGCAGCGTGATGGAAATCGTCAACTCCATCACCATGCTGTCCATCATTCTGACGGGGGCCGCCCTCATTCGGGAAAGAGAGCACGGCACCATCGAACACCTGCTGGTCATGCCGGTCACGCCCACGGAGATCATGATCGCTAAGGTCTGGTCCATGGGGCTGGTGGTCCTGCTGGCCACCATGATGTCCATGACCCTGGTCGTTCGCGGCGCCATCGGGGTGCCCATCGAGGGTTCGCTGCTGCTGTTCTTCGTGGGGGTGACGCTGTCGCTGTTTGCCACCACGTCGATGGGCATCTTCATGGCTACCGTGGCGCGCAGCATGCCGCAATTCGGCCTGCTGCTGGTGCTGGTCTTCCTGCCCCTGCAGCTGCTCTCGGGCGGCGCCACGCCGCGCGAAAGCATGCCGGAACTGGTGCAATGGG
The DNA here is from genome assembly GCA_029263615.1 of Alcaligenaceae bacterium. Lineage (GTDB taxonomy): Bacteria > Pseudomonadota > Gammaproteobacteria > Burkholderiales > Burkholderiaceae_B > Yanghanlia. Next base: position 8,871 of record JAJUFT010000058.1, read on the forward strand.
TGATGCTGGCGGCGCCCACCACCCACTTCGTGAGCCTCAGCCAGGCCATTCTCTATCGGGGAGCGGGCCTGGAAACCGTCTGGCAGGCTTTCCTGGCCCTTTTCCTGATCGGGTCCGTGCTGTTCACCTTCTCGCTCAGCCGGTTCCGCCGGACCTTGGCGACCATGGCCTAGAACTTGATGTCCATGCCGAGCCACAAGCGTCGGCCGTCTTCGACGTAGCTGTAGTCGTCGTAGCGCACTTCCTTGTCGAGCAGGTTGTAAATGCCCGCATGCAGTGTGACGGTCTTGTTGTACTTGTAGGACCCGCCCAGGTCGACCAAGGTCACTGAAGGGGCCATGGTGGTCGAGGCGGATGCCCCGCCGGTCGGCTCGCTTTCCTTGCCCCGGAAGCTCAGGCGGCTCCATGCATTGAAACGCTCGTTGGGCTCCCAGTTTACGCTCAGGTTGAACATGTGCCTGGGCAGCTGGTTGAGCGGGTTCCCCTTGTATTCCCCCGTTTTCTGCTCGGAATCGGTATAGGTGTAGCTGGCGGTGGTGCTCAGTGTGTCGCTCAACGGCATGCTCAGGCTGGCCTCGACCCCGCGGGTCACGGCTTTGTCCACGTTCACATAGGTGGTCGGGCTGCGGCCGAAGCGGTTGGCCGGACCACATTCCGGGCACGGAACCCGGGTGATCTTGTCGTCGAAATCATTGTGGAACAAGGTCAGGCTGGCATTCAACCCGGTGTTCCCTTCGTAGACCACGCCGATCTCCTTGGTCAGCGAGGTTTCCGGCGTGAGATCGGGGTTGCCGTACATATCGCCACCCCGGCTCACGGCGCCCCAGTCCGGAATGGTCTGGCGCATGGAAGGGGCCCGGAAGCCGGTGGAGACACCGCCCTTCACCGTCCAGTTGTCCGTCAGCTTGTAGACCCCATAGACTCGGGGCGACCAATGCACGCCGGAGGTCTTTTCCCTGTCCATGCGCAAACCCAGCGTCAGGGCAAAGGAGTCCGTCAACTGCCACTCATCCTCGACGAACAGCGCGTACTGCCAGCGGTCCAGGTCCGAGCGGTCGGAAAGGGTGTTGGTGGTGGTGTCGACCAGCTCGTTCAGTTCATATTGAAGACCCGCCGTGGTGAAGTGGTCGCCGAACGCCTTGTTGAAGGCCGTGCGGAAAGTCGTGTTGGTGATGGTCATGTCGCGCGAGAGATTCTTGGTTTCCTCGCGCTGCGCATAGGTTTCCGACTGCAACCCATTGCCCCAGCGCCCGGAGTGTGTCAACGCGACATGTTCCCGCTCGAACTTGCGAAACGACGGGGCCTCATCTGCTTCGAGGGTGCGCTCAGGGCGGGAATTGTAAATCTGGCGAGCGGTTCCGGCTTCCAGAACGATGTCGTGATCCTTGTTCGGCGTCAGGGCAAAGCGGGCCGTCACCGCACGGTTCTCGTATTTGTTGTAGCCCTGGTAGAGGCGGTCTTCGTCGCGATGCGAATACACGCCGAACAGCGTCACGCCCAGCAGATCGTCCTTTAACGGGCCGCTCAGGTAAAAATTGCCCTGATGCTGGTTGCCCGACTCGTCGTGTTGCTGCACGGTGGTTTCCAGCCGCACGGCACCGGTCCATTCTTTGGCGACCTTGCGCGTGATGATGTTGACCACACCCCCGATGGCGTCGGAACCATACAACGAGGACATCGGTCCTCGCACGATTTCGATACGCTCGATGGCCTCCAGCGGCGGCACCCAGCTCTGGTCCGTGCCCGTGCTTCCGTTGGTCTGGGTCTCGCGCGTACTCATGCGCTTGCCGTCGACCAGAATCAAGGTGTACTGCGCACCCATGCCGCGCAGGCTGATGTCGCGGGCGTTGTTGTCCGAAGGCGTGAGAATCACCCCGGGCACATCGCGCAAGGCGTCGTGCAAATCCTTGTAGGAGCCCTGCTCCAGCTTTTCGCGGGGCACCACGGAAATCGTGGCGGGCGCATCGACCAGGTTCTGTTCGAAGCCGGAGGCGGTCACCACGACCGTATCCAGGGTCTTCACCTCCTGGGCGTGTGCAGCACCCAGGCCGGCAAGCGACGCAAGACACAGCGCGATGGGAGTAAGGGCGAAAAGGCAAGAGGACGCAACGGAAGATGTCGCGTTGAAGGGGACGGATTGAGCAGGTGGCATCTTGCTGTCCAATGAGTGAGAGGAGGAGTGAGGGAAACGGGAACCCGCAATATCAAGATTGATACTGCGAATGATTCGCATTTCTTATTAAAACGCGAACCGTGCCCGTTTGCAAACACACGGAATCCCCTGGAACCGTGGCCGCCTTCAGCTCGTGAGGGCGCGGCGCATCAGGATGTGGTCAATGCCTGCATCGAGAAAGATGTCGCCCTCCGGCACGAAGCCGTGAGCGGTGTAGAAATCGCGCGCATGCACCTGGGCAGCCAGCACGACCTCGAGATGGCCGCGCAAGCGCGCTTCATCGACCAGTGCGGTCAGAATGCGCGAGCCCACGCCCTTGCCCCGATAAGCCCGCCGCACTGCCATGCGGCCGATATGGCCATCGGGCAGAAGCCGCCCGGTGCCCGCAGGCGTGTTGCCCTCATAAGCGAGCGCGTGCACGCATTCGGCATCATGTTCGTCGAGCTCCAGCTCGAGCGGGACCTGCTGCTCCACCACGAAGACTTCGTGACGAATGAGGGAGGCGTCCTCCCGGCAGCGTTCCCAGTTTCCCACCACCAGGCGGAAATCCTCAGGACGTTCGTGGGTCATGTTTTTCTCGCGATTCTTTCAAGCACTGAAGTAAATCGCAAATTCCCGTGGCCGCAAAGAATGCTACGGGAAAACCCCGATTTTAGGGAGGGGGATGCGCGCTACACTGGACTTGCCATCAAGAGATGGCGAGCGGCTTCAAGCTGCTCCTATCGCACTACTCGGTAGTGCAACTGCCGCAACGGCAGTAAGGCCCCGCCCCCGCTGGTGGGGCCTTTCATTTTCCACATTGAAAATCTGCACCGACTCCACCAGACCTTCCGTGGCCTGCTCCAGCCGGCTTACTGCAGCGCTGGCCTGACCCATCACGCCCTGGTTGTCACGAGCAATCTCGCAAATCTGCTGCACCCGCATGGCCAGCTCATCGATCAAGGCGCTCTGCCGCTCGCTCGAACCGCGGCTCTCTTCCAGCGCGACGCCCAGTTCCCTGACTTCCTGCAACAGCCCGGCCATGACCTGTTGCGCACGATGAATGCGCGCACTGCCCTGCTCGACCTGCTGACTGGAGGTTTCGATCAGGGCACGGATTTCCTTGGCCGCCCCGGCGCTGCGTTGAGCCAGTGACCGGACCTCGCTGGCGACCACCGCAAAGCCGCGACCCGTTTCGCCGGCACGCGCTGCTTCCACGGCCGCGTTCAGCGCCAGGATGTTGGTCTGGAAGGCGATACCGTCGATGACATCGGTGATGCTGGAAATCTGTGCGGAGGATTCGCTGATGCGGTCCATCGTGGCGACCGATTCCCGCATGACTTCGCCACCTTCTTCCACCCGGCGGCTGACCTCCCGCGCTTGGTCCACCGTTTTCTCGGCCAAGGCCACGTTCTGGCGGGATACCCTATTGATCTCTTCCATCGCCCGGGCTGCCCCGTCGGCGAGCGCTGCCTGACGATCGGCGCCTTCCTGGACGGCCGCGCCGTGCTGGCCGATGCGGCCAAGCAGGTCGTGGCTCAGCCAGGCTGCACCGCGGACGCGCTCGACCGCCGTGCGCACCTCCTGCAGCGCCCCGGCCAGCACCCAGGCCCCTTCGCTTTCGTAATCTTCATCAATCGCCAGGTTGACACTGCCATCCTGCTGCACGGACAGCCGGCTCACCAGCTGCTGAAGTTCGGCCTCCTGAACGGCCTCGCGCTGCAACCACACCGCGATATAGCTGAGTACCGCCGTTTCCACCACCACATAGGCCGCATGCGCCAGCACCCTGCCGAAACCGGGCTCGGCAAAGCAGATGGTGTTCCAGCCCAGACCCTGAAGATAATTGAAGGAAAGGTGATGCAGCGCGGCCACCCCCGCCGCGGTCACGATTACCAGCCAGTCGCGGTAGCACAGCAACACGGCGAGCAGCACGAAGATGCCGAAGTGCAGCTCCGTCACCCCCATGGACTGGTGGATGTGCAACGCACTGAAAAGCATGAAGGAGACGCCCACGCTCAGGCGCGTCATCCGGGAGCCTGGCTTCAGCAGGATCAGCGCGGTGGGAAACGCTGCGAAGGCCAGGCCCAGCGTGTACGCCAGCGTCCAGGTATTCCACCACGGCGCCAGGAACAGCGTCATGGCAAACATCGCCCAGAGCAATGGCAGCATCAGACGATCGGCACGACGATAATGCCCGGACAAAAACGCGTACTCGGTGGCCATTTGTAACATTATGAAAATTGAGATGGCGAATTATAGATCTCGCGGCGCGAATTTGCTAACCACCATGTAAAGAAACGTCAAGGCGCAATTTCCCTAGGAAATCGCTTTCGTCCCAGCACCACGAACGCGCACAAGCCAAGGAGGCAGGTGAAGCGGTAACATTGCGCTTTCTCCTGATTTCTCGACCGCAACAATGAACGCAAGCTCCCCCACCCCCTACATGCGCACCCTGTACGTCGGCGCCTTCGTTGTCTTGCTTGCGTTGGGCGTGCGCGCCACGTTCGGCCTGTTCATGCCGGTCATGGGGCTGGACAAGGGCTGGGGGCGCGACGTGTTTTCACTGGCATTCGCCATACAGAATCTGGTCTGGGGGGCCGGCGCCATCTTCATGGGCATCATGGCCGACCGTTACGGCTCGGGCCGCACCATTGCACTCGGCGCCTTTCTCTACATGCTTGGCATGCTCGGCATGCGGTACTCCCCCGACGAACTTTCCCTCTACCTGACTGCGGGGGTGATGGTCGGCCTGGGCCAGGCCGGCATCACCTTTCCGGTCGTGCTGCCCGTCGTCGCCCGCGCCGTCCCACCTGCCTACCGCAGCACCGCCATGGGCATCGCCGCCGCCGGCGGTTCCATGGGGCAATTCGTCGTCGTGCCCGGCGGGCAGTTTCTGATCTCGACGCTGGACTGGACCGGTGCACTGTGGGTGCTGTCCCTGTTCGTGGCGCTGGGCATTCCACTGGCCACCTTTCTGACCGGCAAGCCTGCTGCCACACGCAGCACCCATTCGCTGGGCAGCGCCATTCGCCAGGCGCTGGCACACAAATCCTTCCACTTCCTGTTCTGGAGCTATGCGGTCTGCGGTTTCCACACGGCGTTCATCACCCTGCACCTGCCCGCCTACCTCATGGACGGCGGCCTGAAGCCCTCCGAAGGCGCCACCGCGCTGGCCCTGATCGGCCTGTTCAACATTGCCGGCTGCTATTACGCAGGCAAGCTGGGCGAGCGCCTGAGCAAGAAAACGCTGCTGGCCTGGGTCTATTTCCTGCGAGCGTTCGGCATTCTGTTCCTGATCACCCTGCCGCCGTCTCCCCTGGTGGCTTACGCCTTTGCTGCCTGGATGGGCCTGTTCTGGCTGGGCACGGTACCCCTTACTCAGGGGCTGATCGGCCAGATCTACGGCCTGCAGTACGCGGCCACCCTGTCGGGCATTGCCTTCCTGGGTCACCAAATCGGCAGTTTCATCGGCGTGACCATGGGCGGATACGCCTACCAGGTCACGGGAAGCTATACACTGGTATGGTGGGCAGGAATCGTGTTGGCGGTGGTGGCAGCGGTGTTGTGCCTGCCCATCAAGGAAGAAACGCTCGCCCATCCGACCGCCGCCTGAACTTCGGCAGGGTCAGAAATGTCAGACATCTCCACACCCGAACAGCGCCCGGGCCGCTTGCGACCCGCCTGGCGCGTGGCCGGGTTCCTGGTGTTATTTCTCGTGCTGGCGCTGGCGTTTGCCGGTCATCTGTCGCCCGACATGAAGCTGCAATGGGAAAACCTCATGGCACTGTGCGGCTTTTGATTCACGGCGCCGCATCACTTCTGGTCAGTGCAAGATCCGGCCGCTCGCAGTGCCAGGCATAACCATTCCGGCCGCTCATCTTCGCCCGATACATGGCTTCGTCGGCGTAGTGGATGAGCGACTGGAAATCCACCGCATCGCCCGGAAAGAGGCTGATGCCGATGCTCACCGTCGCCTTGAACACATAGCCCGCCACTTCAACCGGTGAACGGCAGACTTCAATCAGCCGCTCGGCCAGCGCCTTCGCGTCGTCCTTGCTGGCGACGTCAGTCATGAGCACCACGAACTCATCCCCGCCCTGCCGGAACAGGGTGTCGGTTTCCCGCAGACTGGCACCCATGCGCCGGGTGACCGCCACCAGCAGCTGATCGCCCACGGCATGGCCGTGCCTGTCGTTCACCAGCTTGAAGCCATCCAGATCCAGGTAAAGCACCGCCATTTGCGCGCTGCCGTCACGGGCCTGACTGAGCGCCTGCTCGCCCACGGCATCCAGTCGGCGCCGGTTCGGCAGACCCGTCAGGGCGTCGTGCTGAGCCAGGTGACTCATTTTGTTGGCGATGGCGCGCACCGGCCCGCTGTCGTGGAAGACCACCACCGCTCCCAGCAGGCGGCCGCTTTCGTCCAGAATGGGGGAAGCCGAATTCTCGATATGAATCCTGACCCCGCGAGGCCCCTTGAGGATGAGCTCCACCTTGCTGCGGCTGGCGTTGTGCTGGGTGAGTACCTCGTGCAGGGGGCAGGCGATGATGTCCGAGCCTTCGGGCGCCTCCACCTGCATGACCTCTTCGGCCAGCTTGCCACGGGCACTCTCCAGATTCCAGCCCAGCATGGCCTCGGCGGCAGGGTTCAGATACAGCACCCTGCCCTCGCGGTCGGTCGTGATCACGCCATCCTTGATGGACTCCAGGATGATGCGGAATCGCTCCTGCTGCTGGGAAAGCGCGAGCTGCGACTCCTTGATCACGGTGATATCCGTCACCACGGAGAAGAACCCCTTGACGGCCTCGTCTTCCAGATCGGGAATCAAGGTGCAGACGGTGTGACGCACCTTGCCATGGGAATCGAGCAAGGGCCGCTCGAACATGCGATGTTCCCCCGCCAGCACGGCATCGAGCTGCGGCTTGAGCTCCCGGCAGGTTGAATCGTCGAGGACTTCATCCAGCCGGCGGCCCCGCAGTTGGTCGGGGCTGCGACCCATCCAACGCTCATGCGCGCTGTTCGCCATGCGGTTGATCAGGTCTTTGTCCCAATAGGCGACCAGCACAGGCAAACTGTCGATAATGGTGCGCAGTTCGCGTTCAGCCTGCGCCAGGCGATGGGTGGTTCGACGGTGCGCACGCAGGCCTCGTTCCGCCAACACCGCCAGGCCCACACACGCCGCCATCAGCAACAGCGTGAGCGCACCCAGCCATATCGCGTTGCGCTGCCAGCTGCCTAGAATTGTCTCGGTGGATTGCGCCACATTCATGATCAGCGGATAGCGCTCCAACGTCCGGAACACGTAAAGGCGCTCGATATTGTCGATCGCGGCAACGCCCACGAAATGACCGCGTTTCTCTCGAGCGAAACGCTCGAAATTGGGGGTGCCGGCCAGACTGCGGCCGACATAGACGCCCGTATAGGGGAAGCGGATGAGAATGCTGCCGTCTTTCAGGAAGATGTTGATACCGCTCTCAGGCCCCAGCTCGAAGCTGGAGAACAGCTTGGCCAGCACCGTGAGCTTCAGGGTCTGCACCACCACGCCGCCGAAACTGCCGTCGGGCCGGTTCCACCGGCGGCTGAGCGGCACACTGGGAATGCCGTCAAAAGCGGAGATGAAGGGCGAACCCATGAACAGACCGACGTCCGGGTTGTCACGGTGCACCGTGAAATAAGGACGATCTGCGAAGCTCCAGTCGCCCGGGGGCGGCACGCTGGAAGCTGCCATGATATGGCCATCTGCATCCAGCACGAGCTGAATGCCGTAACCGTTTTCCGGCATGCCGGCGAAGAGCTTGTCGGGATCCAGGCCGCCACCCCGTTCGATCACGGAAATGGCGTGACGCATGCCCCGGTCGCCAGAATCGAGCGTGCGTTCAACCACATGACCGACCGTATAAAGCAAGTTCTCGTTGGATGTCGTGGCACGATGCCACGTGGCCTCGCGCGAATCCATGAGCAGCACCAGCACCAATGCGCCGATGCCCAGCGCAATGGCGCCTGCCAGAACCAGCAATCTCGACACCGACCCTTTCGATTCGTTCATTCGCAAGCCAGACAAACGCGTATCCCTCCATTCTAGATCAGGGAAAACGCTATGAACCTGAATGCTTCAATTCTTTACTAGATTTAACGCAAATACCCCCCGCAAGCGGGGCCTTCCTGCAACAGAGCAGCGCAATGCAAAACACCCCAGAGGCCGAAGCCTCTGGGGTGTTGAAAATTCCGTGCGGGCCGCCGCCGGAGCGGCGGTCAGGCGACAGACTTAGACGACTTGAATCGCCTTGGCCTGCGGGCCCTTCTGGCCCATGCCGGAAACGTAAGAAACGCGTTGGTTCTCTTCCAGGGAACGGTGGCCTTCGCCAACGATTTCCGTGTAGTGCGCGAAAAGATCTTTGCCGCCGTTTTCAGGCGAGATGAAGCCGAAGCCCTTTTCGTTGTTGAACCACTTGACGATACCGAATTCTTTTTGAGTGCTCATGAGTAATACTCCTGTAGATGTTGAGCGGAAGTGCTCGGGCAGAACACCAGGCGTATACAGGCACTCATCGGCACAA
>JAJUFT010000069.1 GCA_029263615.1 Alcaligenaceae bacterium
GAAATCTGGAACACGCAACTGGAAACCGCCCGCGAGGCCCTTTCCAAGTCAGGTCTCAAGGCATCGGACATCCGCGCCATCGGCATCACGAACCAGCGAGAGACCACGCTGGTCTGGAACCGGCGCACGGGCCGGCCCATTCACAACGCCATTGTCTGGCAGGATCGCCGCTCCGAGCCGGCCTGCGCGCGGCTGCGCGAACAGGGGCATGAAGACGACATCCAGCGCCGCACCGGGTTGCGTATCGACGCCTATTTTTCGGCCACCAAGCTGCAGTGGCTGCTGGATAACGTGGAAGGTGCGCGTGCCCTGGCGGAACGCGGGGAGCTCGCGTTCGGCACGGTCGACAGCTGGCTGATCTGGCAACTGACTGCCGATCACCGGCACGTCACCGACGTCAGCAACGCCTCGCGCACCATGATGTTCAACATCCATGAGAACGCGTGGGACGACGCCCTGCTGCAGACGCTGGACATTCCCCCTGCCCTGCTGCCCGCGGTGCAACCATCCGGCTCGCACTTCGGAACGGCAGACGCCCAATGGCTGGGGGGTGAAATTCCCATCTGCGGGGTGGCCGGCGATCAGCAGAGCGCGCTGTTCGGTCAGGCCTGCTTCCAGAGCGGCATGGCCAAGAACACCTATGGCACCGGCTGCTTCATGCTGATGCACACCGGCGAACAATTTCATGTCTCGACCAACGGCCTGCTGACCACCCGTGCCGCCCAGGCCGGCACCCGGCCGGAATATGCGTTCGAAGGCAGCGTCTTTGTCGCCGGTGCGGTGGTGCAGTGGCTACGCGATGGTCTGAAGGCCATCCGCAGCAGCAGCGACATCGAGGCGCTGGCCCGCACGGTGCCGGATTCCGACGGCGTGATTGTGGTGCCGGCCTTCACCGGCCTGGGCGCCCCCTACTGGCAACCCGATGCACGCGGCATCATCACCGGTTTGTCGCGGGGCAGCACGGTGGCCCACATTGCCCGTGCCGCACTGGACAGCATCGCATTCCAGAGCGCGGCGTTGCTGCAGGCCATGAGTCGCGATGCCGAGGCGGCCGGCGGCCAGGCCCTAAGGGAACTCCGTGTCGACGGAGGCGCATGCGTGAACGATCTGCTCATGCAGTTCCAGGCCGACCTGCTCGGCATCCCCGTGCTGCGTCCCGCCGTGATTGAAACCACGGCACTGGGTGCCGCCTATCTGGCGGGCCTGACCGCAGGGGTGTACCGTAGCAAGGACGAACTTTCTGCCCAGTGGAAGGTCGAAAAAACATTCGAGCCCGAATGCGACCGTGGGTGGGCCGAAGAACAAATGGCTCGCTGGGAAAAAGCGGTGCGCCAGGCGTGCACGGATTAATTCAAGGAGTCTGAATGCTGCAACGCGCGATTCTGGTCGTCGCCATTTTTCTGGCCATCCTGCTGGCACTGACCTTCGGTCATGCCCTCCTGTCTCAGGCCTACGTCTGGGTCGCGCGGCTCACGGGGTGGGTGATTCACAACTTTTCCGACGTGTACTGGGGTCTGCATCACTACATTTCCACCCACACCACCAAGGTGTTGCTGGCCATTGCGCTGACGGTCCCCGTGAGCTGGTGGGTCTTCCGCAACCGTGGTCAGGAACTGCGCAGCGCCTCCAGCAATCGCAAGGTTGCCATCGTGCTGGCCATCTGTCTGGGCTGGCTCGGCGCGCATCACTTCTATCTGGGCCAGATCGGCCGCGGCGTCGTCTATCTGCTCATTCTCTGGTTCTTCCCGCCGCTGGTGATCGTGCTCAGCCTGATCGACGCCATCCGGTATTTCTTCATGTCCGATGAACAGTTTGCCGTCTCCCGTGTCTGAAACTCGGCCGGGCACGGGTCTGGCGCCCGCAAGCCGGGCCGGCTTTCGCCTGCTGGCAGCACCGGGGGAAACGGCTCAGGACGCCCGCCACGACGAAGCCCTGCTTGACCATGTGGCCCAATATGGCCCCCTTGCCTGCGTATGGGAAACCCGGCAGAGTCTGGTGGTGCCACGCAGTTATCGGCGTCATGAAGATTTCGATGCGGTCTGCGACCGATTCGCCCGACAGGGCTGGCCGGTGACGGTACGCCAGACCGGGGGCGGCATCGTCCCCCAGGGCCCGGGCATCGTGAACCTGAGCCTGGCCTATGCGGTGGCGGGGCCACCCATGCAGCACTCCGAACCGGGCTACGAGCTGATCTGCGACGTGCTCGCCCGGGCGCTGCGGGCCCTGGGCATCGAATCGTTCGCCGCCGCCGTGCACGGATCTTTCTGCGACGGGCGCTACAATCTCGCCGTGCTTCAGGGTGGGCAGCCCGTGAAGATCGCCGGCACAGCCCAAAGCTGGCGGCGGGTACCGGGCAGTGCCGACCAGCACCTTGGCCTGGTGCATGCCCTCTTGCTGCTGGACGTCGACACCCAAGCGGTCACGGCGCATGCCAATGCGTTTGAAACCGCGCTGGGCACGGAGCACCGCTACGATGCGGGCAAAGTGGTGTCGGCGGCCGCCTTGCTGGGCCACCCACCCGGTCTGCAGGAACGCTTTCGGCGGGAATTGGAACGCGCCCTGGCCGAAGCCGCTCCGCCCGGGCAGCGTTCATGAGCGCCCTTTCCGGCCGTAACGCCCCGGCAGCTTGACTGCGTCGGCCCGACCGACGGGGCCAACACGCGAACCGCCCGACATTCCTTACAATGCGGTTCGAACCGAATACGAAACAGTTTCCATGGAAAGAAAAACCGCCCGGCTCACCGTCCTTGTCGACCCTGAAAAGAAGAAGGCGTTCGAGCAGTTGTGTGCCCGCCAGGACCTCACCCCCTCGCAGGTGGTCCGCCAACTGATCCGCGATTATCTGGCCGACCACGGAGTCAGCTATGGCCCGGCGCAGGGAGACGGCGCCGGCTCGCCCGACACGGTGGTTGTCAACCCGGTGGTTTCCAGACGCGCACGCGGTGCCGGCCGCCGCAAGCAGTCGTAGGGCTCAGCTGCGCAACGCGCTGCGGTTCGAACTCGGCAAACCTTCCGCAACAGGCGCCCGTTCCTCCTGGATGGACGGAGACCACACCGCAATGCGTCGCACATCGTTGCGCTTGATGGAGTAAAGCGCCTGATCTGCCCGGTGAAGCAGGCAACGGATTTCATCGCCGTGCTGGGGCGACAACGCAATGCCCAGACTGGCACCCAGTGCCACCGAAATGCCGTTCACCGCGTATGGTTCGGTAATGACCTCGAGCAGGCGCTCGGCCGCCACGATGCAGGAAACCACCCCTTTCACATCGGTCAGCAGCACGACGAATTCATCGCCGCCCAGACGGGCCACCGTGTCGCAATCGCGCATGGCGTCACGCATGCGTTCGCCGGCCCGGCGCAACACTTCGTCGCCCACTGCATGACCCCAGGTATCGTTGATGCGCTTGAACAGATCGAGGTCGATGAAGATCACCCCGATCTGCAGACTGTTGCGCGTCGCCCGACTCAGCGCCTGCTGGCCCCGGTCGAGGAACAGGGCCCGGTTCGGCAGGCCGGTGAGGCTATCGTGCAGTGCCAGCACCTCCAGCCGTTCCTTGTACTCCTTCTGCCGCGACACGTCGGTGAAGACGCCGACATGGTGCGAAACGCGCCCTTTGTCATCGCGGATCTCGCTCAGGCTCAGCAGCATGGCAAAGCCCCGGCCATTCTTGGCGCGCGCCCAGAGTTCGCCCTTCCATCGACCGTAGGTGCGCAGCCGGCCCAACAGACGTCGGAAGAAGGACTCGTCATGCTTGCCACTGGGCCGATTGAGCAGCTCATCCAGTTGCTGCCCCTGCGCTTCGGGTTCGCTGTAGCCCGTGATGCGGGTGAAAGCGGAGTTCACGGACATGATGGCGCCGCGCGCATCGAAGATCACGATGGCGTCCCCCGCGTGATCGATGGCCGTGGCGGCAAGGCGCAGACGGTCTTCCAGCCGACGATAGGGCGTGATGTCCTGCACCGTGCCGGAGACATTCAGCACATTGCCGTCGGCGTCGAAATCGGCCATGCCCTGAACCACCACCACGCGCTCCCCTTCTTCGTGCGGCACGATGCGATGCTCAAGCTCGATGCTGCCGATGGAGGGGTTGGTGAGGTCGGCCAGGCCGGCCACCAGCGCGCTGCGGTCTTCCTCGGGCGCCAGGAGCAGATATTCATCAAGGGTCGTGGGCAGGTTGGCAGGGTTGACGCCCAGCACTTCCGACATATTCATTGCAGCCCGCAGGCGCCCGGTGCTGATCGAACATTCCCAGTAGGCCAGCCGGGCCGTGCGCCGCGCTCCTTCCCAGCGCGCCGAGCGCAAGCGCGCACGGGTTTCCAGACGGCGCGACCACAGGAACTTGCCCAGGTCGTTGGCGATCACCTGCAGACCCTGGCGGGACGTTTCATCGAGATCGCGCGGTGTGCGGCTGAACAGTTCGATGACGCCATACACCACCCCGCCCCGGGCAAGAGGCAGTGCCAGTGCCGTCTGCATGCCGACTTCGGCGGGTTCTCCCCCCCAGCAGCAACCGGCCATGCATGCCGCCGAATGGCAGCTGCAAAGGCCTCCTCCTTTCAAAGATGCTTGAGGAAAACGATTCGGCCTGACGCGGCTCCGCACAGATTCGACGAAGGCCTGAAAACGGTGAGCGTCAGCTTCGATATGGGGAGAAAGGCAGTCTGCGGCGTACCGCAGGTAGTCGTCTTCCCCCAACCACGCCACGCCGAAATCCCAGGCCTGGGTGTGAAGAAGAATTTCAAGGGCGCGCGTCAGCCCCTCTTTCGCCAAGCGACTGCAGGCGAGCGAACTGAGAACGTCGACGCGCAACGATAGGGGCCCCGGGCTTTCGCAAGGCATGACCTGTCCTGAATATGCTTTTGTTTTTGCATGCCGGCCATGAAACCCACGCGCGACCGGTACCGATGCGTAGACTGCTGCGAAACAGGCAGTGTACGCATCTGGTTACCGTTGTTCAATAATTATTCCAGACTGGAAACAACTTCGGGCAGGTTGCGCAGCACGTTGCCTTCACCCAGGCGAGCCATCAGCCCCATGCGTCGCAACTTGTTCTGCACCCGCTCATTCGTTTCGATGAGCATCACCCGAACACCCTGCTGCTGCAACTGCGTGATGACGTCTTCCAGCGTCTGCAGACCCGTGGCATCGATGAAAGGCACGTAGCGCAAACGGATCACCACGACGGAGGGCGCTTCGCGACTGCGATCCAGCACCTGCGAGAAATTCTCGACGGCGGCAAAGAAGAAGGGGCCTTCGATCATGTAGACGCCCACCTCGTCCGGCAGTTCGCCCAGCCCTTCGGCTGCCAGTTCACGTTGCAGTTCGAGTTTGTCCTGTCGGCGCACAACCACGCTTTCCGCCATATTGAGCAGGAAATGCAGCATGGCCAGCACCACCCCGATATTCACCGCCACGACCAGGTCGACGAAGACGGTGATAAAGAAAGTCACCAGCAGGATGACGACATCGGCGCGCGGGGCACCGCGGATCATGCGCACGACGTGGCGCACGTCGCTCATGTTCCAGGCCACGACGAAGAGGATGGCGGCCAGCGCGGCCAACGGAATATTAGCCGCCAGCGGAGCCAGGAAGAGCAGAATGACGACCAGACACAGGGCGTGAACCACCCCGGCAATCGGGCTGTTGCCGCCATTGCGGATATTGGTGGCCGTCCGCGCAATGGCCCCGGTGGCGGCAATGCCGCCGAACAGCGGCGCCACCACGTTGGCCAGCCCCTGACCGATCAGCTCCTGATTGGAGTGGTGCCGGGTCCCGGCCATGCGGTCAGCCACCACGGCGGACAACAGCGATTCAATCGCCCCTAGCATGGCAATGGCGAAAGCCGGGCCCATGAGATCCACCAGCCGGCTGACGGTGATGTCGGGAACTTCAAGCGTGGGTAGCCCGCGCGGGATTTCCCCGTAACGGCTGCCGATGGTGGCCACGGTGTCGAAAGTGAAGATCGCCTGGATCAGGGTCACCACCACCAGTGCCACCAGGGGGCCCGGCAGACGGCCCAGCACGCCGGGCAGCCGCGGGGTGAAGATCACCAGCAGCAGCGCCACGAAGGCGAGCAAGGTCGTCATGAGGTCGAGTTGCGGGAAAACCTGCAGCAGGGCCCAAAGCTTTTCATGGAAGTGGCCGCCACCGACTTCCGGAAGGCCGAAGAAGTCTTTCCACTGGCCCACCCAGATCACGACGCCGATGCCGGCCGTGAAGCCGACAATGACCGGAGCGGGAATGAACTTGATGACGGCACCCATGCGAGCAAAGCCCAGCAGCATGAGCATGACGCCCGCCATGAAGGTGGCGATCTGCAGTCCCACCACACCGTGTTCGGCCACGATGCCAGCCAGAATCACGATGAAGGCGCCGGTAGGCCCGGCAATCTGGACCCGGCTGCCGCCAAAGAGGGAAACGATAATGCCTGCGATGATGGCGGTGTACAAACCCTGTTCCGGCTTCACCCCCGAGGCAATCGCAAAGGCCATGGCCAGGGGCAGCGCAACCACCCCCACGATCAGGCCGGCGACGATATTCTTCACCCAATGACGGCGTGCCAGCAGGCCCGACCGGTATGCATCCACTATGGCTAGCATCGTACTTCCAAGGAAACCGCCGACCGTCAGCAGGCTGGCCGGCTCAAGACATGTGGCTCAAATTATAATGATATGTGACCAGGCATTCTTGTTTTCCTGGTGGTGCACGCCACCGTCCTGCTTGATTCATCGCCATTTGCCGCGGTCTTTCCGCGGAAGGAGCATCGGATGAGAATTGGTCAGTTGGCCGAAGCTGCCCACTGCAGCACGGAAACCATCCGCTATTACGAAAAGGCCGGTCTGCTCACGCCGCCCCAGCGCAATGCCAGCAACTACCGAGAATATGGGCCGGCCCATCTGGAACGCCTGCGGCTGATCCGCAACTGCCGCAGCCTGGACATGACGCACGATGAGATCCGCAGTCTGCTGCATTCGCTGGACCGGGCGGATCAGGACTGCGAACCCATCAACCGGCTGCTCGACGCACACATCGGCCATGTGGATACCCGCATCGCGGAACTGCAACAACTGCGCGCCGACCTGGTCACGCTCCGGCAACGCTGTGCCGAAGGCAGTGCGGCGAAGGACTGCGGCATTATCGAAGGCTTGAGCGCCATGGACATTCCGGCCCGCCCGCCGCACGGCAGCCATCTGGGCTGAAGCACAAAAAAAACCGGCCCGCTTTACAAGCCGGGCCGGAAAACACTCACGGGGTACTCAGAATTGCCTGGTGGGCAGGTGCCGCCTCATTCCGCAGGCGCTGCAACCACTTCGGCGGCACGGGCGGCACGGCGGCCACCGCCGAACACACCCTGCACCACCTGCCATGCGACTGCAAAACCGCCGGCGATGAAGACCATGTCACCGAAGGTGCGGACCCAGCGCAGGGTTTCCAGCAGCGGCTGCTGCATGAATTCCTCGCTACGCGCATACCACATGCCTTCCGTGATGCTTGCGTGGGCCTGGATGATGCCGATGGGCAGCAGGCTGGTGGCGATCATCAGCACCAGACCACCGTTCAGGCCCCAGAAACCCAGGCGCATGAGCTTTTCGTTGAAGGCAAAGCCCGGCACGATGTAGCGCAGCACCAGCAGGGTGAAGCCCAGGGCCAGGAAGCCGTACACACCAAACAGCGCTGCGTGGGCATGTACCGGGGTCGTGTTCAGACCCTGAATGTAGTAGAGCGAGATCGGCGGGTTGACCATGAAGCCGAACACCCCGGCACCCAGCATGTTCCAGAAGGCGACGGCCACGAAGCACAGCACGGGCCACTTCAGGCTGGCCATCCACGGCGCACGTTCCTTCAGGCGCCAGTTCTCGAAGGCTTCATAGCCCAGCACGATCAGCGGCACCACTTCCAGCGCGCTGAAGCTGGCGCCAATGGCCATGACCGGCGTGGTGGTACCGGCAAAGTACAGGTGATGCAGCGTACCGGGCACACCGCCCAGCATGAACAGCGATGCCGACGCCAGGCTGGCAATGGTTGCCCCGCGCTTGGAGACCAGACCCATGGACGAGAAGATGAAGGCCAGGGCGACGGTGGCGAACACTTCGAAGAAGCCTTCCACCCACAGGTGAACCACCCACCAGCGCCAGTATTCCATGATGGTGATGTGGGTGCGTTCACCGTAGAACAGACCCGTGCCATAGAACAGGCCCACGGCCACGATCGAGAACGTCAGCAGCATCAGCAGGTTCTTGTCGCCACCGCGCTGCCGCAGTGCGGGCATGATGCCGCGCAGCATGAGCAACAGCCAGAAGGCCAGGCCCAGGAACTTCACGATTTGCCAGAAGCGGCCCAGTTCGATGTACTCATAGCCCTGGTGACCGAACCAGAAGCTGAGATGAGCCGGCATGACTTGCGCAATGGCCAGGTAGTTGCCGATGTAGGACCCGACCACGAGAATGATCAGTGCCCAGAACAGGATATCCACCCCCAGCTTCTGGTATTTGGGATCCTTGCCGCCATTGATGAGGGGCACCAGGAACAGTCCGCCCGCCAGAAAGCCGCCGGCAATCCAGAACAGCGCCGTCTGCAAGTGCCAGGTCCGGGTCAGCGAATAGGGGAACCACTGCGAGACGTCGATGCCATAGAAAGTCTGGCCTTCCACCGTGTAGTGCGCGGTGAAGCCCCCCAGCAGAATCTGGAAGAGGAACAACCCGACCACCATCAGCAGATATTTGCCCAGGGCGCGTTGCGAAGGCGTCAGACCTGCGGCCAGCAAGGGGTCGCTGGCGGGTGCCTGCGGCTCCGGCTCCTCGCGATGGGTGAAGGCCCAGCCCCACACCAGGAAGGCAATACCTGCCAGCAGCAACACCACACTCACCACCGACCAGATCACGTTGTTGGTCGAGGGCTTGTTGCCGACCAGGGGTTCATGCGGCCAGTTGTTGGTGTAGGTCACTTCGGTGCCCGGACGCTCGGTGGAAGCGGCCCATGCCGTCCAGAAGAAGAACTTTGCCAGGTCGGCGCGACGCTCGGCGCTGGGCAGGGTGTTTTCCTTCATGGCGAAGCTTTCGCGCGAACCGCGAAGCTCGGGATCATTCCCATACAGCTTGTCGTAATACACGGCCGTCTGCTCGATGGCCTTGGCGCGGCGATCCGTAATGGTCACCACCTTGGACTCGGGGTCGAGCGTGTTGCTGCGGTACTCGTTCTTCAGCTGTTCGCGCAACCAGGCCTGTTCACGCGGCTCGGCCTGATCGTAGGGCACGCCCACGCTCTCCTGAGCAGCGAGATCCAGCCAGGCAAGCAGTTCGCGGTGCAGCCAGTCGGCCGTCCAGTCCGGTGCCTGGTACGCGCCATGGCCCCAGATGGAACCCACCTGCATGCCGCCGGTGCTTTGCCAGGCGGTCTGGCCGTCAAGAATCGTCTCTTCGGTCATCAGCACCTGGCCGGACGTCGTCACCACCTTGGAGGGAATGGGCGGAACCTGTTTGTAGACTTCCACCCCGCTCCATCCGAGGATGCCGAAGGTCACCAGCAGCACCGCGGCCAATAGCAACCATAGTTTTTTATATTCACGCATTTTGCGCTCCTTTCACTGCTTGCGAAGCTTGTGCGAACAACACGTCGTTCTCCAGATTGATATGCTGGGTGAGTTCCCGCGCATAAACGCCCAGCCCGGCGTACAAGGCACGCCAGGTGTTGCAGGCGTCATCCGGGGGAATCAGATCCTGAGTCAGGTTGTGGATCCGTTCGATCGCATCGAAATGATGGCCGTGCTCGAACTTCATCACTGAAATGGGCCCCTGAGCCGGCCCGTTCATGCCACGACAGAGCATGGGGAACAGCACCTGCTCTTCCTTGAGCATGTGGCTTTCCATTTCCTGCAGATGGGCCTCGAGCTCATCGGTGAGCCCGACAGGACAGCGGGCGTGACCGGCGTGCACGTGCTCGACGCGCCGCGCCAGGGCGATGAGTTCAGGAAGCTGCTCGCGGTGCCCGGTGTGGAATCGGCTAACGATGTGAGCCACCAGCTCTTCCACAGACAGGACGCCGACGTCGAGCGGGACTTGGGCGTTCATGGGACTAAACCCTCCGTTTTTGAATCGTGCCCCCCTTAACGCAACGTCCATGCCAATTTTTTTGGCGTTTTTTCTAGACGCAGATCAAGAAAATGCGCTCGATCGGGTAAAACAGACCCTGTTGATAGGGTCGATTCAACCCTGAGGGTGTAAAGTACCCACATGGATTCGCTCATACTGGCCGACCTGGTCACCGATCTTCCCGACGCCGTCCGCCTGCAACGGCTTGCACATGTGCTGCAGCAACGGTTTCATTCGGATGCCGTGGGGCTGCTGAAGCTCGACGAAGGCAGTCTGCGCCTGGTGGGGGCGGCCGGGCTGGCGGACGACGCCTTGGGACGGCGCTTCAAGGTTGCCGAGCACCCCCGCTTTGCCACCATTCTGTCGCGGCGCGAACCCACCTGGTTCGAGCCGGGCAGCCCCCTTCCCGACCCCTACGACGGCCTGCTGGACGACCGCCGCGGTGCTCCCCTGCCCGTGCATGACTGCCTGGGCATGAGCCTGTACGTGCAGGGCAAGCTCTGGGGCGCCCTGACGCTGGACGCCCTGAAGACCGGCTCCTTCGACGACGACACGCGCATGGAGGTGCAGCGCTACGCCTTGCTGCTGGAAACTGCTATCCGCGTCACCCTGCTGGAAAAAGAGAACCGCCACCTGCGTCAGCTGGGCGCGGGCGGCGGCCAGAACATGCAGTATCTGGACGAGACCGAGATCATCGGTCGCAGTGAAGCCATGGCCCAACTGCTGCATGAGCTCGACGTGGTGGCCGATTCCGACCTGCCGGTGCTGCTGCTCGGGGAAACGGGCGTGGGCAAGGAACTGTTTGCGCGGCGGGTGCACCGCAAATCGCGCCGACGCCACAAACCCATGGTGCATGTCAATTGCGCGGCCCTGCCCGAGTCGCTGGCGGAAAGCGAGCTGTTCGGCCACGTGAAGGGCGCATTTTCCGGGGCCACCCAGGACCGCATGGGCCGCTTCGAGGCAGCCCAGGGAGGCACGCTCTTCCTGGATGAGGTTGGCGAGCTGCCGCTCTCCGTGCAGGCCAAGCTGCTGCGCGCCTTGCAGAACGGGGAGATTCAGCGCCTGGGCACCGACACGTCGATCAAAACGGATGTGCGGATCATTGCGGCGACGAACCGCGAACTCAAGAAAAACACCCTGGAGGGCAGCTTCCGGGCGGACCTCTACCATCGATTGTCCGTCTACCCCGTACCCATCCCGCCTCTGCGGGAACGTGACCGCGACGTGCTGCTGATCGCCGGCCATTTCCTGGAGTTCAACCGGGCGCGCCTGGGCATACGCGGTTTGCGCCTGTCGTATGCCGCCGAAGAGGCGCTGCTGGCCTACCCCTGGCCCGGCAACGTGCGTGAGCTGGAACACGTGATCAGCCGCGCCGCCCTCAAGCTCCTGAGCCGAGGCGCCTCGCGCGACCAGATCCTGACCCTGCCCGCGGAAATGCTCGACCTGGATCTGCCCGGCGACCGTCCACCGCAGGGGGCGCCAAGCGCTTCAGAAATCGAGCCCACGACCCAGAACGGACCCGAACAGGCTAGACTGGCGGTGGCTTACCCGCAGCCTCTGCGCACTGCTCTGGAACAGTTCGAACGCGAGCGCATCCGGGCGGCGCTCAGCGCCACGGGCAACAACTGGGCACGTGCCGCCCGTCTGCTGGAGATCGATTCCAGTAACCTGCACAAACGGGCACGCAAGCTCGGCCTGAAAACCCCAACCGTTACTTCCTCAAGCGATACGACCCCGACATGAACTATCTGCTCATCAAGCACCTGCACGTTACGGCTGCCACCCTCAGCATCCTGTTCTTCATGGTGCGGGCCTATTGGTCCGTCACGGAGAACAGCCTGCTGCAGAAGAAATTCGTGAAGATTGCGCCGCACGTCATCGACACCGTGCTGCTGGTGGCCGCGATTCTTCTGGCAATGCTGCTGGGCCCGGCTGCCTCGCAGCCCTGGGTGCTGACCAAGATCGTTCTGCTGATCGCCTACGTCGGCGTGGGCACCATTGCCATCAAGCGGGGCCGCACGGCCCGCAGCCGCGCCATTGCTGCGGTGGTGGCCGTGCTGATCTTCTTCTACATCGTCGGCGTGGCTCTCAAGCACCACCCCGCTTCCTGGTTCTTCTGAACACTCTCGCAGCCCCCATGAAGCAGACATTGCCATTGCCCCCCTACCAGACCATCGCGCTGGTGCTGCAAGGCGGGGGCGCGCTGGGCGCCTACCAGGCCGGCGTCTTTGAAGGCCTGCAGGAAACCGGCATTCCCCTGAACCGGCTGGCCGGCATCTCCATCGGGGCCTTGAACACCGCGATCATTGCCGGCAACCCGCCCGAGCGGCAGGTCGAACGCCTGCGTGAGTTCTGGGAAACCATCTGTCGGCCCAACCTGCCGTTCATGGCCCTGCCGGACTTCCTCGAACAGTCGATCTTCGACATGAACGATGCGACCCGGGAGTGGCTGGGGCATCTGAATGCCGCCCGCGCCATGATCGACGGCCAGCACGGTTTCTTCCGGCCCCGTATGCCGGTGCCGCTGTTTTCCTTTATGCACGAAGCCCCCACCCGCAGCAGCCTGTACGAGATCGACGCCCTGCGCACCACGCTGGAAAAGCTCTGCGACTTCGACCGCATCAACGATTCCGAACTGCATGTCTCGGTGGGCGCGGTGAACGTGCGCAACGGCAATTTCGTCTACTTCGACAACCGCCACACCCGGTTGACACCGGAACATTTCATGGCCTCGGGCGCCCTGCCCCCGGCCTTTCCGCCTGTGGAGATCGACGGCGAATTGTATTGGGATGGCGGCCTGGTCTCCAACACCCCGCTGGGCGACGTCCTGCAGCAACGGCCCATGCGTGACACCCTGGTCTTCCAGGTCGACCTCTGGAGCGCCCGCGGTGGCGCCCCCACGAACCTGGGTGAAGTCTATGACCGCATGCAGGACATCCGTTATTCCAGCCGCACGCGCTTCGTCACCGAGCACTTCCGCCAATCGCAACGGCTGCGTCACCTGCTGGACAAAATGCTGCAGGACCTGCCGGAAGACGTTCGTTCACGTTCGGAATATGCGCAGCTGGCTGAAGAAGTGAGCTCGGCCGCGCGTTACAACGTCATTCATCTGATCTTCCGCAATCAGCCCTACGATCTTCACTACAAGGATTATCAGTTCGGGCTGGCCGCCATGCGCGAGCACTGGCAGCGCGGCCTGGAAGACATTCGCAAGACACTGGCCGACCCGCAACGACTGGCCATGCCGGACCCCGACATCGGCTTCGTCACCCACGACGTGCATCGCGAAGAGCTCGACCTGCGCATGGGTCGTTGAATGGCCGCCCCGTTCGGCCCGGAAAGCGGGCCGAGCGCGCCTGGCCCCCGTTACACGCGGGCTTTGCGCCTGTTATTTGCCCGGCCGCAAGCGGCTGAGCACCAGCATGCCGGAGAGCACCAGTGCGGTCCCCAGCACCTGCAGCAGCGTGATCGGCTCACCCAGCAGCCACCAGGCGAGGAAGAGGATGGACACCGGGCCCACCATGCCCAGCTGTGAGGACATGGGCGCACCAATGCGCTGCACGGACCACATCACCATGAAGGTGGGCAGTACCGTGTTCACCACGGCGTGAACGAGTGACAGCCAGTAAACCGGCGTCAGCTGTACCATGCCCTCCCAGCCCTTGACCGAGAAGAAGTGGATCATCACGTAGATGCCTGACGCGCTCATGGCATAGGCCACCAACCGTGTGGAGCCGATGCGCTTGAGCACCTCGCCCGAGCAGATGAGGTAGGTGGCGTAGGTGATGGCCGATGCCAGCACGAAGGACGAGCCCAGCAACACATTGCTGCCGGCAAAGGACAGGTCGTGAATGAAGGCCAGGGCCACGCCCCCATAGGAAAGCAACAGGGCCAGCCACTGGGCGAGCGAGATGCGGCGCTTGAGCCACACTGCCGAGATCAACAGCACGAAGGAAGGGGCCAGGAAGAGAATGAGACGTTCCAGCCCCGCGGAAATGTATTGCAGGCCCAGAAAGTCCAGATAGCTCGACAGGTAGTAGCCGATGAAGCCCAGTACCGCCACCAGCACCGAATCCCGCCCGCTCAAGGGCGCCAGCTGCCCCCGCTTCACCTTGTAGGCCTGCGCCGCAGCAATGGCCAGGAAGAACGGCAGCGAGAACATCATGCGGAAGCCGATCACCGTCAGCGCATCGACGCCGTAACGATAGGTCAGCTTGGTGACGATGGCCTTGGCAGAGAACAGAATGGACCCCAGGCATGCCAGGAGAAAACCGCTCCAGAAAACGCTAAGGGATGAAGATTCCTGAATGGAAGAGGTTTGCGAAGGCGACGACATGCAACGTGAAGGCCAAGGTGGGCGGAATGAGCATCATTATAGATTTGGTTCCTGCGGATGACGTGGCAGATTGCGGGGTGTGGCGGAAAGTGGATGGTTGGATGGTGTGACCTGCCGCGAAGCGAACTGCGACGGCCACCCGCTTGACACCGATTTGCGATTCGCGCTATAAATCGAACTTCACTTTTTGGCGCACCGAAAATTTGCCTCACCGCAACGGCGCAAGCCACCAGAAAGTGAAATTTGAAAGAGACGCTTGCACGGCAGTTCAAAAACGTGTTATAGTTCTTTTTCTTCAGTTCCCCGATAGCTCAGTCGGTAGAGCGACGGACTGTTAATCCGCAGGTCACAGGTTCGAGCCCTGTTCGGGGAGCCACCGAATACCGAAAGAAATCAAGCCCTTACAGCCAA
>JAJUFT010000117.1 GCA_029263615.1 Alcaligenaceae bacterium
AAAGGCGTCTCCAGTCGCCTGCTGCGCAAGGAACGGCCTGACATCCAGAAGCGCTACTGGAAAGGCGTGCTGTGGTCGCCGTCCTATTTCGCTTCAAGCTGCGGCGGCGCGCCGATTTCCATCGTGCGCCAGTACATCGAGCAGCAGCAGACGCCACACTGACCGCCCAAAGGACGCCTACGGCGTCCGCGCTATCCTTCCCCGGCCTGAAGGCCGAGGCTTGCCGCGCACCGGGTCAAACACGCTCGCCCAGACCGTTGTCAGTCGGTTGCGGGCTGCTATCCTGGCGGGCGAATACCTGCCTGGCAGCCGCCTGACGGAACTGGGTCTGGCCGAAGACATGCAGACCTCCCGCACGCCCGTGATTGCCGCCCTGAAAGCGCTGACCGAACAGGGGCTGGTGCGTTATGCCAGCAATCGTGGCTATTGGGTGCGCGAATTCTCCATAGAGGAAGTGCTGGAGGCCTACGACATCCGGGCGACCCTCGAAGGCATGGCTTGCCGGCTGGCGGCCGAGCATGGCGTGCCCCAGCACCTGTCGGAAACGCTGGCGTACTGCGTGGAGCTGGGTGAACGCATCGTCAGCGGGGAGGCGCTCGCGCCGGAAGACCACAGCGCCTACCAGCAGATGAATGTCGATTTCCACAATGCCATTCTGCGGGCGTCACGCAACCAGCAACTGGGCGACTTCGTGCGCCGTGCGAATGAGATCCCGCTGGCGTCCGACCGCATCGTGGTGTGGTCGTCTCTCGAAATCGTCCGTCGCTCTCATTACGCGCACTGCCGGATTTTCGACGCCATTGCGCGAGGGCAGGGAACGCGTGCGGAAATGCTGATGCGTGAACATGTGTATGAATCCGGTCAGGTGCTCAAAGATCACTGGCCTCAAATTCTGAACAACGCACGAAATCATGAACTCAGGGAGGAGTCGATGCAGGGGGAGCAGCAAACATGATTTATGAAGAGCGGAACTACCTGTTCCAGCCCGCAAATTTTCAGACGTTCCTCAAGCTGCTCGAAGAGGAGGGTCTGCCGATCATGACCCGCCATCTGGGCAAGCTGGTGGGCTTCTTCACGACGGAAATCGGTGAATTGAACACCGTTGTGCATATCTGGGCTTACGAGAGTTTCGAAGACCGTCTGAAGCGGCGTGAGGCCATGTGGTCCGACCCCGACTGGCTGGCGTATGCCGGGAAAGTCACACCCTGGATCTTGCGCATGGAATCCCGGCTTCTGCGTCCCACGCGCTTTTCGCCACTGCAGTAAATCACTTTTGCGGCCGGGCGACCGGCCGACACGGAACACACATCGCCACATTGCTTTACTTTGCCCCGCGCTGCGCGCGCAGGGGCAGGGGCTTCCCCGTGCCTGGCGCAGGGGTGGCACGAACACTACGGCATTCTTGAATGAGAGGGGGGAGACAATGCATCTGCAGGAAGGTTTCAGTGGAAAGACCATAGTAGTGACAGGGGGGGCCAGCGGGATCGGCGAGGCGTGCGTCAAGCTGCTCCGCGCCCGGGGGGCGCAGGTCCTGGTCGTGGACTGTGACCTCGACAAGGCGGCTGCCGTGGCGGAGGATCCGGCGCTGGCACACCAGGTCGACGTGTCGCAGGCCGATCAGGTGAACGCTCTGGCAGAGCGGATCGCCGCCTCCGGGGTGGAAGTGGACGGCCTGGTGAACTGCGCCGGCATCGTGCAGTCACCCCTGCCCCCCGACGTGCTGGATGTCGACACCTATCGCCAGGTGATCGGCATCGACCTGGAAGGCACGTATTTCTGCTGTGCCGCCTTCGGTGCGGCGATGGCGCGCCGAGGTCGGGGCGCCATCGTGAACATCGCGTCGGTCGCGGGCATGCGCTCCATGCCACTGCACGCCTATTCCCCGGCCAAGGCGGCGGTCATCAACCTGACGGAATGCCTGGCTGCGGAATGGGGCCGTTCCGGGGTGAGAGTGAACGCCATTTCACCCGGGTATACGGTGACGGCCGCCTTGCAGAGCCAGATCGATCAGGGCCTGAGAGACCCGGAAAAGCTCAAACAGAACAGCGCGCTCGGCACACTCATCAGGCCGGACGATATTGCCCGCCCCGTGGCGTTCCTGCTGTCGGACGAAGCCGCCATGATCACTGGCATCAACCTGCCTGTCGACGCGGGCTGGCTGGTCGCCGGGTCGTGGTCGACGTTTGGCGGCGTGCGCCCTGCAAGTGCGGCTGGCTAGACCTTGCGGCAAACCGATTCATCGAGACATCAAAAACAGTCGAGGAGACGACAATGAAGAACCGGGTGAAGAATCTCTTGTGTGTGGTGGCGACGGCGGTGCCGATCATGGCCCATGCGGCCGGGTATCCGGAGCGCAGCATCTCCTGGGTGGTGCCCTATGCCGCAGGCGGGGGAACGGATGTGGTGGCCCGCGCACTGGCCAATCAGATGACCGAGCCCCTCGGACAGTCAGTGGTTGTGGAAAACAAGCCGGGCGCAAACACGGCTATCGGGGCCAGCTACATCGCCCGAGCCAAGCCGGATGGCTACACCGTCGGCAGCGCCGACAACGCCACCCTGGCGCTGAATCAACATCTGTTTCCCAAGCTGACCTATACGCCGTCCACGGATTTCTCTTTCGTGGGTGGCCTGGCGCGTTTCCCTTACGTGTTGGTCGTGCACCCCGATTTCCCCGTCCACACCCTGGATGATCTGCTCAAACTGGCGAAGGAAAAGCAGGGGGCCATTAGCTACGGGTCCCCCGGCATGGGCGGGCCCAACCACGTGGCCATGGAGCTGTTCCAGCAGCGCACGGGAGCGAAGTTCCTGCATGTGGCGTATCGCGGTGCAGCGCCCGTCATGCAGGATCTGGTTGCCGGGCAGATTCAGTTCTCCCTGATCGATACCGCGTCCAGCATGCCTTATATCCAGTCGAAACGGGTCAGGCCCATTGCGGTGTCCACCGAAGCGCGCCTGAGCAGCCTTCCCGACGTCCCCACTTTCGCAGAGGCCGGTGTGCCGGACTTCATCGCGTTTTCCTGGCAGGGGATGATCGCACCGAAAGGCACGCCGGAAGAGGCCATCGCCCGGCTCAACCGGGAGTTGAACAAGGCGCTGGACAACCCCAAGGTCCAGGAAACCCTGTCGTCAATGGGTGTGCAGGCCACACCCACCACGCCGGAAGCCTTCGAGGCCTTTGTGAAGCAGCAGGATGCCCTGTGGGGTGAAGTGATCAAGAAGGCGGGCATTGTTCTGGAGTGATCTCCGGAGCATGACGCGTCATCGACACCAGGAAAGGAGGAAAACGTGAAGAAGTTGAAAAGTTTGCTGGCGGCAAGTTTGATGGTGTTCGGGGTCAGTGCGGGCGCCTCGGCAGCCTATCCCGACAAGGCGGTACGCTGGGTGGTGCCCTTTCCGGCCGGGGGCGGCACCGATATTGTGGCGCGGCTGCTGACGCAGACCATGGGCGAGCAGATGGGCGCCACCTTCGTGGTGGAAAACAAGCCGGGGGCAGGAACGATGATCGGAGCCGATGTCATCGCCCGGGCGCGTCCTGACGGTTATACCGTCGGTACGGTGGATGTCTCGACCGTGGCGCTGAACCCCAGCCTGTACTCCGAAGTGCGCTACGACGCACTGAAGGACTTTCGCTATATCGGCGGCACGACGAAATTTCCCTTCGTGCTGGTGGTCAACCTGAACGTACCGGCGAAAAATCTGCAGGAACTCATGGACCTGGCGCGCCAGTCCCCCGGGAAGCTGACCTACGCAACACCCGGTGCGGGCGGTCCCAACCACCTGGGAATGGAACTGTTTCAGAAGACGGCCGGGCTCAAGCTGCTGCATATCCCGTATCGGGGGGATGCCCCTGCACTGCAGGATCTGATGGGCGGCCAGGTTGACATGTATCTGGTGAACACGGCGGCCAGTCTGCCTTACATCCAGTCCGGCAAGGTTCGGCCCATTGCCATCGCCATGACGGAACGCAGCAAGGCCCTGCCCGATGTGCCGACCTTCTCGGAGGCCGGTCTGCCCGGGTTCGAGGCCTATGCGTGGCAGGGGCTCGCCGCGCCTGCCGATACACCCGACGAGGTGGTGAAGCGTTTGAGCGAAGCACTGGATGCCGCCCTGGCGACACCGGAAGTCACCCAACGGCTGTTCGATCTGGGGGTGGAACCCTTCAAGCTGTCGCCGGAGGCGTTTACGGAGCATGTGAAGACGCAGGGTGCACTGTGGGGTCAGATCATCCGCGAAGCGGGCATCACACTGGAAAGCGAGAAAAAATGACGGCGGTGTATTCGGATTTGCAGGACAAGGTCGCGCTCATCACGGGAGGTGCCAGCGGTCTGGGGCTGGCGGCCGCCCGGGCTTTCCATGAACAGGGCGTGAAGATCGCCATCGTTGACCTGAATGCGGAGGCGGCGGCCCGTTGCAGTGCCGAGATCGGGCCGGATAACCTGGGTATCGGTGCAGATGTCACGGACGAACAGGCCATTGCGGCCGCCGTCGCACAGGTGCTGCAGCGTTACGGCCGCATTGATATCGCCATCAACAGTGCAGGCATTCCCGATACCTTTTTGCCCACGGTGGATCAGGACGTGGCTGCCTTTCGGCGATTGGTGGACATTCATCTCACCGGTACCTATATCGTCAGCAAGGCGGTCGCCGTGCCGATGCTGTCGCGAGGCAATGGGGTGATTCTGAACCTCAGTTCCATTGGCGGCGTGCTGGGTCTGACGCCGCGCAATGCTTACAGCGCGGCCAAAGCCGGCATCGGCATGATGACGCGCACGCTCGGCTGCGAATGGGCCTCTCGAGGCGTACGGGTCAACGCGATTGCGCCGGGCTACATGATGACGCCTTTCTTCCGGCGCCTGCTGGATGAAGGGAAGCTGGACGGTGAGAGAATTCTGCGTCGCACTCCGGCGGGTCGTTTCGGCAGCGCGCAGCACATTGCGGATGCGATGCTGTTCCTGGCTTCGGACCAGGCGGCGTTCATCACGGGGGTGACGCTGCCGGTCGACGGCGGATACATGGCGTGGGGGGCGTCGGCCGACGCCAGCTCCGACCCCGTGGCTTGAGGCAAGAAAAAATCACGGATGCCAGTCCGTGCTTTTTTACCGCCGGTTGCGGTCAGCGGCCGGCAGCCACGGCCCAGATACCCC
>JAJUFT010000023.1 GCA_029263615.1 Alcaligenaceae bacterium
TGGAAGACGAGGGTCTGATCTCCGCGCGGGTGAGTCTGACGTTCTGGGGAGGCCCGCGGTGGCCGCCCCATGGTCCCCGCGGAAAACTGGGCCTGGACGTGTATGACGCCCCGTATCCCACCCTGTCACGCGCAACGGCGATCTTGCGGGGCGGGGGGCACGCCGTGTCGGATTCCGACACCCAGACGCGGGTGGGTCAGTCCGCCCTGGCGTGGGCAGGCGCCCAGGCGGGCTCGATGGGCCATGGCAGGACGGTGCAGTTGCGCACGGCCGGGGTGGATGCGGGATGGGGCAGGGCGGAACCTGATTTCGATTGGCTTTCCCGGTGGAGCGGCCATGTGCCGGCCCCTTTGATCGTCGACTGACCACGGAGGACGCGGACATGCGTGACACGAATCGAATTTCACTTCCGCTGCGGCGGGCACGACCTTGGCTCCGGGCCTGTCTGGCAGGCATTCTGCTGCTGGCGGGACCCTCTCTTCGGGCCGAGACCATCGACTGGCGTCCGGCGTGGCAATTGCGTCTGAATGGGCAACTTCTTTCCGTCAAACCGTTCACCAGCCGCTTCCCTCCCGACATCGTACTGCGCGATCTTGCCCGCACCTATCGTGAATTGCGGCGGTTTCTGGTGGGCGACGGGCGGGTTCTTTTGTCGGGCATGCAGGGCCCGTCGCACCGTGTGGCAGAAGTGCAGGGGCGGCCGGGAGGAGCCCAGGGCTACGTATCCACCCTCAGTCCGGGCCCCACACCTGGCGCCCATCCCATGCCGGGTGCGGGGCCCGAACGCATTTTCGATGCCGGCCCGGCCGGTGTGCTGCGGCTGGCGCCGGTCGGCACAAGGTACCCGTCTGGCGCGGACGTTGCTCCCAGCGCACAGGCCACATGGGCCGGGAGGCTGGATATTCCCGTTTCGCCGTCTGGCGCAGCGCACGGCCGCACCGTGACGCTGACGTTGTCGGAGCCCTGAACCATGCGACATCTGTCTGCTTTCTTGTGGCGCATCGGAAATATCCGCTCCCTCATCGTCTTTGGGGTGGCGCTCCTGGCCGGTGCCGCGGCCGCGCTCTCGGCTCGCCAGCACATCCAGGGGCATGTGCAGAGGCTGGAAGCCGAGGCCCGAACGCCGGTCGTCTCCCGTGTGGTGGCCGCGCATGACCTCGCGCCGGGCACCCGGCTCACGGCTGATCATCTCGCCACCCGCGACTTCCCGGCGCATCTGGTGCCCAGCGAAAGTGTCGCTCCCGGGCAGCATGCCAGGCTGCTCGGGCAGGTGTTGCGCACGGGCTTGCGTGCCGGAGATCTCGTCATGCCGGTGCACGGCCAGACGCGCGTCAACGTCTCGTTCTCCAGTCAGCTGGGGGAGGGCCGTCGTGCGATCACCATGCCGGTGGATGCCATCAATTCCGTTTCTGGTCTGCTCAAACCAGGGGATCTCATTGATCTGTATGTCTCCTTCGACCATCAGCGCCGACGCATTACGGCGCCGCTACTGCAAGGGGTGCTGGTTCTGGCGACTGGCATGCAGACCCTCACCTTCGGGGAAGATACGCCGTCGACCGACAGCGGGTATTCCACGGTGACCCTGGACACTTCGCCGGAAGATGCCGTCAAACTGGTGGCCGCCCGCCAGGCGGGCACGCTGACCGCCGTCTTGCGCAACCCCGGCGATGATCGGCCGACGCGAAGGGCGGTAAGGGGCGACCTGGCGAGTTTACTGGGGGTGGCGACGCCGGCCCCCGTCAGATCGACGTCCCGCGCGCCCGTTCTGTATGGCAATCAGCAACCGCGCAATGTCCCGAAGCTGGTCCCGGATCTACGCACCGTACGCCATCCTTCCGGTCTTTTCGATCTGCCGGCTGTGCCGACCCTGACCAGCGCCTGGCTACAGCAAGGCGCGCAACATGCGCCTTCCCTTGATGCGCTCGAACCCCTCGAGACCCTTCAGGAGTAGCTCCATGTTGCGCCTCCGCCTTCCGCTACTGCTTTGCATGCTGGCCTGCCTCGGGTCGGGGCGCGCGATTGCAGAGACCCTGTTGCAGATGCAAGTGGGCGAGGTTAGGGTGCTGTCGGCCACCGAGGTCGCCCGCGTGGCGGTCGGCGATGGCCACGTCATCAATGCCGTCACCACCGAAGAGAAGGAGGTCATCGTCTTTGCCCGCAATGAAGGTTCCACGGCTCTGCAGATCTGGTCGTTGGATGGCAGTCGCCGTCGCTTCGACGTCGAGGTCGCGCCGGAAGGGGCGCGCCGGATCGAGCATGAGTTGAGGGAAGTGCTGGGCCGCATGCCGGGGGTCAGGCTGACACCGGTCGGAGACAAGCTGCTGGTGGAAGGCAACGACCTGAGCGATGATGAGCTGTTGCGGGTCGACGAGCTGGCACGACGTTATCCTCAGCTGCTGAACTTCACCGGCAGGGTGGGTTGGGACAGCATGGTCATGCTTGATGTTCAGGTACTGGAGGTGCCGCGTTCGCTCATGCAGGAGCTGGGCATCCGTTGGCAGTCGCCTGCCATGGGCGGCTTGAACGCTGCCATCGCATGGGATGGCGGCACCCGCCGGCTGGCGGATCGCCCCGGCGAAAACGTCGTGCCGGTGGCGTTTCCATCCGGGGTCGCTGCAGGGTATCTGGGGGCAAGCGCCTTGTGGCCAGCACAGCTCAATGCCTTGCAGCAAGCGGGGCGAGCCATGGTGTTGGCCCAGCCCCAGCTGGTGGCGCGCAGCGGCTCGACGGCAGAGTTTCTGGCGGGCGGCGAGGTTCCCTACTCCACCACAGACGCCAATGGCGCCACGAACACTGCGTTCAAACCCTACGGAGTGTCATTGCGCATCACGCCTCGGGTGGAACGCAGTGGGGTGGTGCGCTCGCGCATTGAGGTCGAGGTCAGCAGTATCGATCACGCACTGTCGGTGGAGAACGGCCCGGCGCTCAAGACACGGCGGGCATCGACGGAATTCAATGCCCGGTCCGGGCAGACACTGGTGCTGGCCGGTTTCATGTCGCGGGAAGATGCGCGCAACATCGACAGTGTTCCGGGGCTCGGCGGGCTGCCCCTGGTCGGCAGTCTGTTCCGTTCGGTCAAGAAACAGAGAAGCGACACCGAGTTGGCCGTGTTTGTCACACCAGTGGTGGTGACGCCCGAACATCCCGACATGGCCCGGCGTGTCCGACAGGGGGAGCAACTGCTGGAACAGGGCTTTCCACAAGAGGCCGAGCTGGTCACGCCTGTTCGTGAAAGACCAGCCCTGCCCAATCCCCACGCGCCGGTCGCGCAGGCCTGGCAACCCTGGACCGGCTCGGGCGGGCAATGGCGCGCAGCCCCATCTTCAGGGCCAGCAGCGTCGGTGCCCGCTGCCCGGGCTGGCAGGTGACATGCACGTAACCGCAGGAGGAGGCATGTTGGAACTGGAGCTGACCTATGAAGACGGCCGTTTTGAGTATAGAAGGCTTGCGCTGCCCGTCAGTGTCGGAAGGGCCCCTGAGAGCATACTGGTGGTGAAGTCCTGGCGGGTGGCAAAGCAACATGCCCGTTTGCTCACACGAGGCGGTACCGTTTTCCTGGAAGACCTTGGCAGCCTGGCGGGCAGCCATGTCAACGGCCAGAGAGTGACGCAGTACGGCCCGCTTGCGCCGGGCGATGAAATCATCATCGGCCCGTGCCGCATGGTCGTCAGGGAGCTGCCGGCCGAGGCAGCGGGGTGTGCTCCTCGTCCTGATGCGGCGCGCGGCGACGAGGGGGTGCCTGGTGATGATGAGGCGCATGTCGACGCGACGCCGCAGGGGCAGCCGGTCGCCCCGATGGACGCACAGGACGATATCGCCGGCAAGCTTGCCGACCGCCTTCGCGGCGATGGCTCCGCGCTTCCGGATTCCGATCGACTGCACGCTTCGCCCAGTGCCCCGGCCCAGGGTCACCAGGGGGACACAGACGCCAGTGTCAGGGCCAGTGACACCCATCATAGGCGCCGCCTCCACAAGGCACTGCTGGACGCGCTGGACCTCCGCCGCCGCGACATCCTGTCGCTCAGCGATGAGGCCTTGCGCACAGAAGCGTTCGACACGCTCGCTCGGTTGCTTGAGCACGACGAGCAAGTGCCTGATACCGTCGATCGCGAGCAGTTGCTCCGGCAGGTGGTGGACGAGGCCGTGGGGCTGGGACCGCTCGAACCCCTGTTGGCGGATGCGACCGTCAACGAGATCATGGTGAACACGCATGACGAGATTTTCATTGAACGCGCAGGGCGGCTGGAGCGCGTCTCGCAGGGCTTCAGCAGCGAGCAGGCCGTCAGGGCCGTCATTGATCGCATCGTTGCGCCCCTGGGCCGCCGGGTGGACGAGTCCTCGCCCATGGTGGATGCGCGCCTGAAGGACGGCTCCCGGGTGAACGCCGTCATTCCTCCCATTGCCCTGCGCGGACACTGTCTGACCATCCGGAAATTTCCCCAACGTCGTCTGACCATGGACGACCTCATTTCCGGCGGCAGCCTCGACCGGCACATGGCGGCCTTTCTCGAGGTCAGCGTGCAGGCGCGCAAGAGCGTGCTCGTGTCCGGCGGGACGGGTTCGGGCAAGACCACCCTGCTCAACATTCTGTCCAACTGCATCCCTGCGGGCGAACGGCTCATCACCATCGAGGATGCCGCGGAGCTTCAGCTCCATCACGAGCACCTGGTCTCTCTGGAGTCCCGGCCGGCGAACTCCGAGGGCCAGGGGCGGGTCGACATCCGCGATCTGGTGAAAAACGCGTTGCGCATGCGGCCCGACCGCATCATTGTCGGTGAATGCCGCGGCGCCGAGGCATTCGACATGCTCGCGGCCATGAACACCGGCCATGAAGGGTCATTGACGACACTGCATGCCAACTCGCCGCGCGACGCGTTGGCGCGCCTGGAAACGATGATTCTGATGGCGGGTTTGGACCTGCCCCTCGCCGCCATTCGCGAGCACATCGCGTCTGCCATCGACCTCATCGTTCAACAGGCCCGTCTGTTCGATGGGCGTCGTCTGATCACGGCCATTGCGGAGGTCACCGGCATGGAAGGTGGCCGCATCCAGACGCAGGACCTCTTTCTCTATCGTGATGCGCCGGCCCCGCAATTCGAGGGCTGCGGCGTGCAGCCCGAATGCTTCACCGACCAGTCGCAGCGCATCCCCTCCGAATGGATGAACCAGGTCTCGCGCCTGGCGCAGAACGCGAACAAGACACCATGGAGCTCCTGATCCTCATGCTGGCTTCGGCCTGGCTCGCGGCCGTGGCGACCTGGCTGGGCTGCAGAATCCTGCAGCAGGAATATGGCCGTTACCGAGCCACCTTCCAACACGATACCGTGCACAGTCTGGCGGATTTTTTCGTGTTTCTCGACCCTCGCCAGTTGTGGGGAGCCAATCTTGCGCTGGCGTGCGCGGTAGGCGGCATGAGCTGGCTCATGCTGGGTCACCCGGTGCCGGCGGGGGTGACCGGTCTGCTCACCCTGGTGCTGCCGAGAAAGCTGCTTCGCTGGGCGCGCCAACGGCGTTTCCGTCGCGTCGACGCCCAATTACCTGATTTTCTGCTGGCCCTGGCCGGTGCATTGCGCTCGGGGGCAGGCTTGCAGAAAGGGCTTCAACAGGTGTGCGAGCACGTGCAGCGGCCGCTGGGTCAGGAGCTGAGTCTGCTGTTGCAGCAACAGCGGGTGGGTGTGAATTTCTCCGAGGCGCTGGATGCCTTGCAACAGCGATTGCCCACCGAATCGGTCGCACTGGTCGTCGCCACCATCAAGGTGGCGGGCCATACGGGGGGAAGCCTGGCGGACACGCTGGAGCAGATCTCAAGAACCCTGCGCACCCGCTTGCAGCTGATGGGGAAGGTTCGTGCCCTGACCTCGCAGGGGCGCATGCAGGCCTGGATCATGGGCGGTCTGCCCCCGCTGCTGATTGCCGCCCTCTACCGCCTGGATCCGGTCACCATGGAAGGTTTGTGGACGACCCCGGCAGGCTGGGCGGTGCTTCTGTTGGTGGGGGCGCTGGAGTTCCTCGGGATCACCCTGGTTCGTCGTATCGTCAACATCGAGGTGTGAACATGTGGCTGCTGGTCAGCATGGTGATGACAGCCGTTTCCTTGTGCATGGCGGCGTGGTGGCTGGGTACGCCTTTTGTGCGCGTGGGTCTGACTGGCGGCCACGCCCGACCGATCCTTCTCATTGTGCTGTGGCCCTGGGTGCTGGCCGTGACGCCCTTGTGCAACCGCTGCATGTCTTGGCACTGGCGGCGGCGCATCCAGCAATTGCTTGAGCAGGCCGACGCCGGCCATTACGGCACCCCGCAGCAATTCCTCGCCTGGCAATGCGTGCTGTTCCTCATTTCGGCCAGCGGCGTGGCGCTGCTGCTGGCGGGCAGGGGTGGGCCCGGCATGACAGCCCTGGTTTGCCTGGCGGCGGGCGCACTGGCGGCCCTCTGGCCCGTCCGGTTGCTGCGCGAGCGCATCCGGCGCCGCAGAACGGACATGCTGCGGGCCTTTCCCTTTCTCCTGGACATGGTCACGCTGTGTGTGGAAGCCGGCCTCAATCTGCAGGGGGCAATGAAGCAGGCGGCTGAGAAAGGCCCTCAGGGGCCACTTCGGGAGGAGGTCCGACATCTCCTGGCAGACATCCGGGCAGGCGCCCCGCGCCAGGAGGCGTTGCGTCGCTGGGCGCAGCGCTGTGATCTTGCTCCGATCCAACAATTCGTCGGGGCCGTCGCTCAGGCGGAAACTTCCGGCATGAGCCTGGCGCCCGTGTTGCGGGCCCAAGCAGACCAGTGGCGCACCGAGCGCTTTCTCCATGCAGAGAAACAGGCGCTGGAAGCGCCGGTGAAGCTCATGTTCCCGCTGATCTTCTGCATTTTTCCCTGTTCCTTTCTGATCATTGCGTTTCCCATTGCCACCCAGCTTCTGGCGCTGAACAGGTGATGTCAGGGCGAAACCCGGCCACGATGAAACCCGTCCCCCAAGTTTCTTGCAAGGCGCCCCTGACCCTATATGTGGCCTCGACCTTCCGCGCGCGGCTGCTGGGTGTGGGTGCCTTTCCCGGCCGATCCGCGCATGACGGCGTGGTTCTGGTGCCTTGTCGATCCATCCACACCTTTTTCCTGCGCAAGGCCATTGATGTGGTGTTTCTCGACAAGCAGGGAAGGGAGTGTCGCCGCATCGAGTGCATGAGGCCCTGGCGCATGGCGTTCGCAGCAAGGGCCCATCTTGTGGTGGAACTGCCCGCCGGCTATTGCGCCCGCCATCCCGACACGCTCGCGCGCATCCATGCTGCGTTGCAGCTGAGGGTATTTCCGCGCTTGTCCGAATGACCTCGCTCGTCCATTGTTCAACCGAGCGCTTGATCGGGAATCGGCGCTTGGCGGTACCCAGAACGATGATAAGCATAAGTACGGGGAGGCGTGTGTGGCGACAGTGGATCCTGTCTTGCGAGTCGACGGCCTGACGCTCGCGTTTGGGGGGGTGAAAGCGCTCAACGGGGTGGGCTTTGAGGTGATGCCCGGCTCGATCACAACGGTCATTGGTCCGAACGGGGCCGGCAAGACGTCCTTGTTCAACACGATTTCGGGGTTCTATCGCCCCGTGGCGGGGCGCGTGGAGTTCGAAGGGCAGGACATCACCCGCCTGCCGGCACCGCAGCGAGCCCGCCTGGGTCTGGCGCGTAGTTTTCAGAACATCGCCCTGTTCCGCGGCATGTCGGTGCTCGACAACATCAAGCTGGGCCGGCACTGCCAGCTCAAGACCAACATCTTTCAGAGTCTGTTCTACCTGGGCGCCGCGCGCCGCGAGGAAATGGAGCTGCGCGCCGACATCGAAGCGCGCATCATCGACTTCCTGGAAATCGACCACATCCGCCATGCGCCCGTGGCTTCGCTGTCCTACGGCCTGCAGAAACGGGTGGAAATGGCACGTGCGCTGGCGATGCAGCCCCGGGTGCTGATGCTGGACGAACCGGTGGCCGGCATGAATCGGGAGGAAACCGAGGACATGGCCCGCTTCATTCTGGATGTGAATGCGGAATGGGGCGTGACCGTGCTCATGGTCGAGCACGATATGGGCCTGGTCATGGACCTTTCCGATCATGTGGTCGTTCTGAACTTCGGTCAGGTGATCGCGCAGGGCAAGCCCCAGGAAGTGCAATCCAATCCTGAGGTCGTGCGAGCCTACCTGGGTTCTGGCGATGTCTCCGAACTGCGCGAGCGTCTGCGCACCGGTCGCGCCCGGGCGAGTGGCGCTGCCGCAGACAACGGGCTCCAGCCGGGCGCCAGCGCCGGCGGCGGCACGCCACCGCTGAGCGAGGTGGCCTGATGGACTGGCTGTTTCTCTTCGAGGTGGTGTTGGCCGGTATCGGCGCGGGCGGCCTATATGCACTGGCGGGGCTGGCTTTCGTCATCATCTACAAGGCCACCCAGGTCGTGAACCTGGCGATTGGTGAAATGTTGATGCTGGGCGCCTATGCCTTCTTTGCGTTTGCGGCAGGCATGCAATGGCCCATTCCGGTGGCCATCATGGCGGCCATCGCCGTGTGCGCCGTACTGGGTGGGGTGGTCGAACGCCTGGCCATTCGCCCCATGCTGGGGGAATCGCCCATTTCCGTCTTCATGGTGACCGTGGGCCTGGGTTCCATCATGGTGGGTCTGGTGGAACTGATTTGGTCGGCTGACCAGAGGCGTCTTCCCGAGTTCATTCCCAATGAACCCATCTTCCTGGGCGAGGCCTTCATTTCACCGAAGATTTTCTACAGTTTCCTCGTGGCCGTGGTGCTGGTGGCCATCAGCCTGGCGGTGTTCCGGTGGTGGCGAGGCGGGGTCGCCTTGCGGGCCACCGCGTCAGACCAGGGGGCGGCCTATGCCATGGGCATCAACGTGCCGCGCGTGTTTTCCCTGGCCTGGATCGTCGCCGCGGCCCTGTCGGCCGTGGCCGGTATTGCGGTGGGTGCCATCGGCGGCGTGTCATCCTCCATGGGGATCTTCGGTCTGTCGGTGCTGGTGGTGGTGATCGTGGGCGGGCTCGACAGCGTCTTGGGTGCGCTGCTCGCCGGCCTGCTGATCGGTGTGCTGGAAGCCCTGGCGGGCGCGTATCTGGGCGGCGAGTTCAAGCTGCTCATCACCTTCCTGGTGCTGGTGGCCGTGCTCATGGTCCGGCCGTATGGCCTGTTTGGCACCCGTGAGATTGAGAGGCTCTGATCATGCGCATTGCAACTGCCAAGGAAAGCTATCTTCAGGACGAAGCCCTGTTCGATTCCCGCACGCAGCGGGTCTGGGCTGCACTGCTCGGGCTGGCACTGATTGCCTACCCCTTCATGGCGAACGATTACTGGCTCTACCTTGCCTGCCTGGTGGCCATCAATGTCGCCAGCGCCACGGGGCTGAACATCCTCACCGGCTACACCGGTCTGGTCAGCCTCGGGCAGGCCGCTTTCATGGGTCTGGGTGCCTATACCGTGGCCGTCATGGAGCACCATGTCGGTGGGTTCTTCCTGCTCAATTTGCTGGCGGCGGGCGTGGTGGCCATGGCTGGCGGCATTGTGGTGGGCATTCCCTCGCTGCGCGTGAAGGGGCTGTATCTGGCCATCGTGACCATCGCGGCCTCGTTTCTGGCGCACTTCCTGTTCGTCAATTCCGGTTTCACCGGGGGCACGGGAGGCATGACCGTACCGCCCGCACAGGTCGCAGGCGTGGCGCTGGATACCTCCTTCCGCATCTACTGGCTGATCGTGCCCGTGACGGTGCTGATGGTGCTGGGGGCAGCCAACCTGTTTCGCACCCGCATCGGCCGCGCCTTCATCGCCATTCGCGACCGTGACATCTCGGCCGAGGTTCTGGGCATTCCCCTGCTGCGCTACAAGCTGCTGTCCTTCGGGCTGTCGTCCTTCTACGCCGGCGTGGCCGGTGGCCTGTGGGCCTACTTCTTCCGGGTGGTCACGCCGGAAAGCTTCCCGCTGATCATGTCCATCTTCTTTCTGGCCGCCATCATCGTGGGGGGCATGGGCACCATTCTGGGCGGCATCCTGGGAGCCATTTTCATGACCATGGTGCCGGAAGTGCTGCGCATCCTCGTGGGCTTGCTGCCGGTCAGCGGCGACACCCTCCAGTTTGTCTCTCCGGTGCGAACCATTGTGTTCGGCCTGTTGATCGTCGGCTTTCTCATCTTCGAACCGCATGGCCTCGCCGAGGTATGGCGACGCATACGGCGTTTCTTCCACCTCTGGCCGTTCCGCAACTGAGCGGAATCCGCCATTCCCTTTCAGGAGAATCGCATGAGTCACCGTTACACAGGTTTATCCCGTTTCATGAGGCGCGTGGTCGCCCCTCTGGGGGTCTCTCTGGGCATGGCGCTGACGCCTGCCGCGCAGGCGCAGGGGGATGACATCGTCATTGGCGGGTCCATTCCCATGAGCGGCGTCTTCGCCTTTGCCGGGGTCGGCATTCACGCCGGCATTGGCGATTACGTCAAGATGCTGAACGAACAGGGCGGAATCAATGGCCGCAAGGTGGTCTACGTGCCCGAAGATACCGGCTACAAGGTCGATGTCTCGGTGGCGGCGTTCAAGAAGATCACCAGCCAGAACAAGGTGAATCTGTATTACGGTGATTCCACGGGCTTTTCCAAGACCATCAACCCGGAGCTGGATCGAAAGGGCGACATTCTGATGACGGGTGCTTCGTTCGCCACCGAAATCAATGACCCGGACAAATTTCCGGCGCAGTTCCTGGTCGGGCCGGACTACACCGAAATGTTCGGCATCCTGCTCAAATACATCGCCCAAGAGACGCCTGGCGCCACCGTTGCTTTCGTGTATTCGGACACTGAATTCGGGCGCGACCCCATTGAAAGCTCGCGCAAGCGGGCCGAAGAGCTGGGTCTGAAGGTCGGGGCCGAGATCATGACGCCGCCGGGCAGTGTGGACGTCTCCACGGAAGTGCTCAAGCTGCGTCGTGCACGACCCGACTACACCATCTTCCACGGCTATGTGCTCGCTCCGATTCCCGAGTTCGTCGCTCAGGGGCGGCAGATGGGCCTGAAGAGCCGCTATATGGGCACCTTCTGGACCATGGACAACTCCACCGTCATGCAGATGGGCGAGAACGCCGACGGTTTCATGGGCGTCATGCCGTTCCGGTATTACTACGACGAGGAAAAGGCCCCCATGCTGGAGAAGATCCGCGCCATGCGGCCCGAGTACCAGAGCACGGCCTACATGCAGGGCTTCATGGCCGCCATGCTCATGACAGAGGCCGTCAAGCGCACACTGGACGAGGGCAAGGAGCTCACCTCGAAGAACATGAAGGCGGCCCTGCAGTCGATTCGCGATTTCGACACCGGCGGCATCATCGGCGTGCCGATCAGCGTGAAGGGCAACTCGGTGCCGGTGGGCCGCATCTATCGGGCAGACTACGCCAGCAAAAAAATGGTGCCGGCGTCCGACTGGATCATTCTGGATTGAGGTTGGCGGGCATGATCCTCGAACTCAACAACATCGAGGTCGTCTACAACAAGGTCGTGCAGGTCTTGCGCGGCCTGTCCCTGAGCGTGCCCGGCGGGCAGGTGGTGGCGCTGCTGGGCAGCAACGGGGCGGGCAAGTCCACAACGCTCAAGGCGATTTCCCGGCTGCTGGAGCTGGAAGACGGCGAACTGGTGAGCGGCCGCATCCATTTCGATGGCCACGATGTGGCCGCCTCCGCGCCACAGATGCTGGTGCGCAGGGGCATGAGCCACGTCATGGAAGGGCGGCGGGTGTTCGAGGACCTCACCGTCGAAGAAAACCTGGTGGCTGCCACCTATGCCCTCGAAGGCCGCCAAGCTGGCAAGGCGGACTTCGACCTGGTCTATGAGTACTTTCCGCGGCTGCACGAACGCCGCCGCGGCCTGGCGGGTTACCTGTCGGGCGGCGAGCAGCAGATGCTCGCGATTGGTCGGGCCCTCATTGCGCGGCCGCGGCTGATGCTGCTGGATGAACCTTCGCTAGGACTGTCGCCCGTGCTGGTGGAAAATATTTTCGGCATCATCGCCCGGATCAACGCCGAACAGGGCACGGCCATGCTGCTGGTCGAGCAGAACGCGTCGGTGGCGCTGGCCATTGCCGACTACGGCTACATCATGGAGATGGGGAAGGTGGTGATTGATGGTTCGGCCGAACGGCTCGCCAGTGATCCGGACGTGCGGGAGTTCTATCTGGGAATGGGCGGCAGTGGCGAGCGGCGCAGCTTCCGCGATGTGAAGCATTACAAGCGCCGCAAGCGCTGGCTGTCGTGAAGGAGGAGGCAATGGGGCGTCCATCGTTCCAACCTGAAGCGTTGACTCTGCCGCAGATGCTGCGCGAACGGGCGGCCCGTACACCCGATGCGATCGCGATCCGGCAGAAGGATTTCGGCATCTGGAACCCCTATACCTGGAAGGACTTCTGGCAACGGGCCTGCCATGTCGGTCTGGGCATGCACGCATTGGGGGTGAAGGAGGGTGGCCATGTCGGCATCATCTCGGAAAACCGCCTGGAGTGGGTGCTGGCGCAAATGGGGGCGGGCGCCATCGGCGCCGTGGCCGTCGGTGTCTATCCCACCAGTCCGGCATCCGAGGCCAGCTATGTGCTGGGTCACGCGGATGTGGAGCTGGTGTTCTGCGAAGACCAGGAACAGGCAGAAAAGGTCATCGAGTCGCTCGATCAGCTTCCCGCGCTGCGACACATCGTAGTCATGGAAACCAAGGGCTTTCGCAACTATCCGGAAGCCCTGAACGGACGGATTCACAGTTTCGCCGCGCTTGAAGAACGGGGGCGCGAGCGGGCTTCGGAAGCCGCCGGTCTGATCGACGATGTGCTCTCGCGCCAGTCGCTCAAGGATATCGGGCTGATGATCTACACCTCGGGCTCCACGGGCAAGCCCAAGGGCGCCATGATTTCCTATCGCAACATGCGCGCCGTGGTGCCGGGCATTGTGGACCGCCTCGAGCTGGAGCCGGATTCGCGCCATCTGTCGTATCTGCCGCTGTGCCACGTGGCCGAGCAGATGCTGACCACCTTCGTTCCCATCTATCTGGGCTCGCAGGTGAACTTCGGCGAATCGCTGCGGACCGTTCAGGAAGACCTGCGCGAGGTGGCGCCCACGCTGTTCCTGGGGGTGCCGCGCATCTGGGAGAAACTGCACGCGGCCATCACCATCAAGATGCAGGAAAGCCATCGGCCCATGCAGGTGCTCTACCAGAAGGCGCTGGCCGCCTGCGAGCCCTTTGCACACAAGTCGGCGGCCCGGCGTACCCTGCGCGAACGCCTGGTGTACGGCTTCTGGTATTGGCTGGTGCTGCGGGCCCTCCTGAATTTCATCGGCCTGCGCAAGGCGCGGGTGGCGCTCACCGGTGCGGCTCCCATCTCGCCGAATGTCATCCGCTATTTCCGTACCCTGGGTGTCCCGTTGATCGAGGTCTATGGCCTGACCGAATCGACCGGAATGATTCTCGGCCAGCCCCTGAATGATGTGCGCTGGGGCTCGGTCGGCACCCCGACGACGGGGGTGGAGTGCCGGGTGTCGGAAACCGGCGAGCTGCTGGTGCGCGGCGACATCGTTTTCGAAGGCTACTACAAGAATCCTCAGCAGACACAGGAGGTTATCCGCGACGGCTGGCTCCATACGGGCGATGTTGTGCGGCAGGAGGGCGATACCTTGTATATTGTCGATCGTCTCAAGGACGTCATGATCACGGCAGGGGGAAAGA
Organism: Alcaligenaceae bacterium; assembly: GCA_029263615.1. Classification (GTDB taxonomy): domain Bacteria; phylum Pseudomonadota; class Gammaproteobacteria; order Burkholderiales; family Burkholderiaceae_B; genus Yanghanlia. The sequence continues at coordinate 13,709 of JAJUFT010000023.1, forward strand.
ACCTGACTCCCTCGGAGATCGAGAACGCCGTGAAAGACAGCCCGTACATCAAGGAATGCATCGTTGTGGCGGATCGACGTAAGTTTGTGGCAGCGCTCATACAGATCGATTTTGAAACCGTGTCCAAATGGGCCGAGGCCCATGGCATTGCCTTCACGCATTTCCGTTCGCTGGCAGAGAATCCGCAGGTGCGCGAGCTGGTGCAACAGGAAGTCGACGAAGCCAACAGGCAGCTGGCACAGGTGGCGCAGATCCGTCGCTTCCATCTATTGACCAAGGAACTGGACCACGACGACGGCGAAGTGACGGCCACCATGAAGGTGCGCCGCGCCAACATTTATCAGACCTACGGCAACGAAATCGAGGCGCTTTACGCATGACACAGAAGCGAGCCGCAGACGCTGCTGCCCCCCGTTCCGGTGAAGAGGGACGGCGCCACGAGCTGGTGCTGGCGGCGGGCCGGCTGTTTCGCGAGCTGGGCTATGAGCGCACGACCGTACGTGAGCTGGCGGCCGCTGTAGGGCTGCAGTCCGGAAGTCTCTTCCATCACTTCCGCAACAAAGAAGAAATCCTGCTGGCCGTCATGGCCGACGGCATCCAGGAAGTGATTGACGAAGGTCGGGCCGTGCTCGAGAGCGATCGCGACCCGGCCGAGCGGCTCATCGCGCTGTTTCGCCTGCACATGAACAGCCTCATCCATGGGGTCGGGGGCAATGCCATGCATGCCATCATCTTCGACTGGCGCAGCCTCTCTTCCGAGGCCCGCCAGTACGCCCGGCGTCTTGCGGACACCTACGAGGGCTTGTGGCACCGCGCCATTTCCGATGCGGTGGAGGCTGGCCAGCTCAGCGGAGATGCGGTCGTGCTGCGAAAATTCGTGCTGGGAGGAATGAACCACATGGTGCGCTGGTACAAGCCCGAGGGTCGCATTCCTGCCCAAGATTTCATCGAGGCCATGTTGCAGGCCGCTTTTCCACAACTGACAAGCAGAAAGCAGGAGACCAAATGAGCAGTGAAGACAGCCCTCTGTTGTATGAGGTGAAGGGCCCCGTTGCACAGATCACGTTTTCCCGCCCGTCGGCGTTGAATGCGCTGAATCAGGCAATGGCGGAAGCCTTCCGTGACGCGATCGGGAAGGTAGCCGCCGATACGGACATCCGTGTTCTGATCTTGCGCGGTGCCGGGCGCGGGTTCATGGCCGGCGGCGATATTGCCACCATGGCAGCCGACCCGGTGAACAATGCGCCGCTGCTCCTGGATCCCCTGCATGAAGCCCTGCGGCAGATGTCCGCTCTTCCCATTCCCGTGCTGGCGGGCCTGCACGGCCCGGTCGCCGGCGCCGGCATGAGCCTGGCTCTCGCCGCCGACCTTGCATTGGCCGCCGACAATACGGTGTTCCAGATGGCCTATACGCGCATCGGTGCCAGCCCGGACGGGTCCGGCAGCTGGCACCTGGTGCGTCTGCTGGGCCTGCGCAAGGCCATGGAACTCACCTTGCTGTCCGACGCGGTCGACGCTCGGCAGGCACAGGCCCTGGGGCTGGTGAACTGGGTGGTGCCCGCGGATGAATTTGACGAACGGTTGGCGGCCATGGCCAGGCGTCTGGCCGAGGGGGCCACTCAGGCCTATGGGCGCAGCAAGGCGCTGCTGCGTGGCGCCGGCACGCGCACCTTGTCGGAACATCTGGACGCGGAACGGGCAGCTTTTCTCGAGGGAGCGGCGGGCCCCGAGTTTCGGGAAGGGGCGTCGGCATTCCTTGAAAAGCGTGCGCCCGACTTCCAGGCCGCCGTGCAGGCGGCACAGGGGTAGCTGAACGTGGGGCTAGCGGAACACGCTCACGTAAGCCGGATAGAAACTGGCGTAAAGCACCGCAGCCACCGCAATGTTCAGCGGCGTCAGTAACAGTTGCACGATTTCCGGCGGCAGGCCGACCACGATCAGCAGGCTGGCCGCCATCTGCACGGCAAAGAAGATGGCGGCCCAGCTCAACCCGTACAGCAGGAAGGCCCACTTATTGCGCCAACAGGCCACCATCGAAAAGAACAGGGCTTGCTTCATGGGGATGCCATGCCAGCCGATGAGGGCTGGCGCATGCCAGAACAGCATGGAAATCAGCACGTAAAGCACGCCAAAGGTCAGCATGGGAGCCTGCATCGCGCGTAGCAGCGCCATGTCGTCGACCTGGGTCGCGCCTTCCAGGGCGGCGGTCAGGCTCTCGAGAAAGGGAACGGTGGCCAGTACGCCCCCGGCCAGGCAGCACAGCAGATACGCCACCCCGAGCAGGAGCAGGCGATTGCGCACGTTGCGGTCGCGCAGGGGCTGGGTCCACATGCCCAGCTGCATGGTTTCGCCGGAATCAATGCGCTGGCATGCCGACAGGGTGATGAAGGTCAGGCTGGGCGTGGCGATGATGAGCGCCATCTGCCCCAGGATGGGAATCAAATAACTGAAGGTGATCAACAGGCCCAGGGTCATGCTCCAGAAGAACATGGCCAGAGGCTGTCGGATGCAGATTCGATACCCTTGGTGTATCCAGAACCACCCTGCGTGAATCGGGAGTATGGCGGCTTGCATGGTGATGGATGATCAGGGCAGGGAAGGTGCGAGAACCTGGCGACGCAAGCGCAGGATCCGCTCGAAATGACGGGGGTCATGCGGCTTGAGGGTCTGTGCAGGGCGCGGCAGGAAATAATCATACAGCCGCGAGATCCAGAAGCGCAGTGCACCGGCCTGCAGCATGCGGGGCCATGCGGCACGCTCTTCGGGCGTGAAGGGCCGGACCGCAGCGTAGGCGCGCAGGAAGGCGTCCAGACGATCGGGGATGAAAGCGCCGGTTTCCCGTTCGATGCACCAGTCGTTGGCACAGACGGCGACATCGAAGATCCACGTATCGCAACCGGCGAAATAGAAATCGATGATGCCCCCCATGCGCGGGTTCTCGTAGGTTCCGTCAAAGAGGACGTTGTCGCGGAACAGGTCGCAGTGCGCCGGCCCCGAAGGCAGCGCCCGGTAGGTGTCGGAGTCCGCGAAGGCCGTCTGCTCCTCGAGGGTGGTTTTCAGCATGTCGGCCTGTGCGGCATCCAGGAAGGGCAGCACGCGCGGGGCGGTTTCCTGCCACCACGCCAGACCGCGCAGGTTCGGCTGATGGATGGGGAAGTCCCGGGCGGCCAGATGCAGGCGTGCAAGGGTTTCGCCGGCTTGCGAACAATGGGCCGGGCTGGGGTCGGGCTCGTACCCTCCCGACAGCCGTGTGACGATGGTGCAGGGTTTTCCGTGCATTTCCATCAGGCGGGCGCCTTCGCGCGTGGCCTGGGGGTGGGGAACGGGCACACCCCGTTCTGCCAGATGCGTCATGAGTTCAATATAGAAGGGCAGCTGCCGGGCTGTCAGCACCTCGAAGATCGTGAGAACGAACTCGCCGCGAGTGGTATTCAGGAAATAGTTGGTATTCTCGATACCAGCTGTAATTCCGCGCAGGGAGACCAGCTCTCCCAGAGAGTAATGTTGCAGCAGTGCGCGGGCGTCGTCTTCGCTGACGGGGGTGAAAACAGCCATGGGTGCGTGTGATTCCTCGAGTGGGGCCATAAGTCGGGCCGCTGAATTTTAGTCCACCTTGGGCACTCATGCGAAAATAGGCGGTTTTACCTCCCTTTTTGCACGAAAACTCTTCCAGATGACGATTCCTGTCCGCGCCCTGGCCGAATTTCCCGATTCGAACGCGCCCCACCTCGATGCCAAAGCGTGGGAGCTCTGCGTTGCGCCCATGATCGACGTGACCGACCGGCACTGCCGCTACTTCCATCGTCTCCTGGCGCCCAAGGCGCGCTTGTATACGGAAATGATCACCACCGGCGCCTTGCTGCACGGGAACGTGCCCCGACATCTGGATTACGACTCGAGCGAGCACCCCGTGGCACTGCAACTGGGGGGCAGTGAGCCGGCGGATCTGGCGCGGGCGGCTCGCCTAGGCGAAGAATGGGGGTATGACGAGATCAACCTGAACTGCGGGTGCCCCTCCGAGCGCGTGCAGAAAGGCGCGTTCGGGGCGTGCCTGATGGCCGAGCCCGCGCTGGTGGCCGACTGCATCAAGGCGATGCAGGATGCCGTCCCAGTGCCGGTGACGGTCAAGCATCGGCTGGGCCTGGACTACGATGAGTCCTATGCCTTCGTCAGGGATTTCGTCGGCCAGATTCACGATGTGGGCTGCCGCGTGTTCGTCGTTCATGCCCGCAACGCGGTGCTCAAGGGGCTCAGCCCCAAGGACAATCGCGAAATCCCGCCTCTGCGATACGACGTGGCCGCGCAACTGATGAAAGATTTCCCGGACGCCATTTTTGTGCTGAACGGTGGGCTGGCCACGGCGCACCAGTGTGAACGGGCATTGCAGCAGGGCTTCCACGGCGTCATGCTGGGCCGGGCCGCCTGGCACACGCCCGACATCCTGGTCGAGCTCTCGGTTCGCCTCGGACACCTGTCGGCGCCGGTGGACAACAACGTCGTGCTGGAGGCCATGCTGGCCTACGCGGAGCAGCAGGTGGAACGGGGCGTGGCCCTGCGCCATGTGATCAAATCCATGCTGGGGTGGCAGACCGGCCGACCCGGCGCCCGCAGGTGGCGACAGCGTCTCTCGGACCCCGGGGCGCTCGCCGCCAATGATCCCCAACTGCTGCGCCGCGCCTGGGCCGAACTGGCCTGAAAGAAAAAGGGCCCCGCTGAGGGGCCCCTTTCCTGCGTGGAAGGGATCAGACCGATGCCTGGTCGCCCGGCCAGTCGCGGATGTAGGCCTTGAGCATATTGTTCTCGAAGGCCTGGGCGGCCACGATGGCGGCGGCCATATCATAGAAGGAAATCACGCCCAGCAGGGTCGGGCCGTCCATCACGGGAATATAGCGCGCGTGCTTCTCGAGCATCAGACGCTGCACTTCTTCGAAACCGGTGTTGGGCGAGACACTGACCGGGGCGTCGTCCATGATGCTGCGCACGGTGTAGTTGCCGACAGAACCGCCCGATTTGTGCAGATAACGAATGATCTCGCGGAAGGTGAGCATGCCCGCAAGTTGACCGTGATCCATGATCACCAGGGAACCGATGTCCTGCTCGGACATGCAGTCGATGGCGTCCTGGATGGACGTGTCGGGGGTTGCGGTGAACAGGGTATTGCCTTTCACGCGCAGAATTTCACTGACTTTCAACATAATGGTCTCCCGGTGTCTCCAGTGGGATTTCTTTGGACATTGTGCCCCATGAGGGGGGGTTAGGGTAGGGGGCCGCAGGCTGGAACAGCGTATCCAGATGTACGGGCTCTCCCGCGATCGAACGGGCGACGGCCATGCGCAGTGACGGCTCGGTCACCATACCCGGTTGCTCGGTGTCGAGCAGCCAGGCGTGAATCAGAGGTTGAATGAGGCTGCGGCCGGGGTCACAGGCCAGCACCCAGACTTCCTCGCCTTCATTTTCCGTGTTGACGGCATAACCCAGATGCTTGAGCGTGCGCAGTACCTTGTCGAGCTCATCCTGGTGCAGACTCAGCCTCTCACACAGGTCGCTGATGGACAGGCCCGGGTTCGGCCCCTTCCAGGCGTGCCACAGCAAGTGCAGTACGCGGATCCCATCGACAAAGGCGGCCCCCGTGTAGTGCTGTTGGGCCCAGCGTCGTTGGCGCAGGGCAGGCAGAAGGGCCGTGACCGTGGCGCCCAGCAAAATGACCAGCCACGACAAATAGACCCACAACAGGAAGATGGGGATGGTGGCAAAGGCGCCATAAATGATGGTGTAGGACGGAAAGCGGGTGAGGTAGTAGGCAATGCCCACCCGGAGCGTTTCGAGCACGATGGCGGTGCAGAACCCTCCGATCATGGCGTCTCGCCAGCGTACCGTGCGGTTGGGAACGGCAAAGAACAGGGCGGAATAGCCGCAGCCCGCCAACAACATCGGAATGATCGAGAGCGCGAAGGTGCCCAGCGCCGGAAGGTCGCCGATCAGGCCCATGGATTCCCGTGCCAGCATGGAGAGGGCCCAGACACTGGCGCCCGCGAGAATGGGCCCCAGCGACAACAGCGCCCAGTAGACGAGCATGCGTTGACGCAGGGGCCGGCGCGTTTCGACCTGCCAGATGTCGTTGAAGGCCTCGTCGATGGTGCGAAACAGCATCACCGAGGTCACGATCAGGAACAGCGTGCCGATTGCCGTCAGGCCGGACGCCTTGGCCGCAAACTCATTCAGGTAGGTCATGACCGTCTCGGACACGACCTCCGGCATGACATTGGTAGAAAAATAACTCTCGAGGGCGTAACGGAATTCCGAGAACAGCGGAAAGGCGGTGAACAGGGACAGCACGACGGCCAGCATGGGCACCAGGCTCAGCACCGTGGTGTAGGTCAGGCTGGAGGCCACCTGTGCCACCTTCTTTTCGCGCGCACGCCGTCCGGCGTACCGCAGTACAGCCAGCACGGTGCTCCAGATGCCGCCTTCTTCCTGCACCCGATCCGCATTGCCGGGCGCCGTGGTGTGAGTTTCCGTCAGCCGTTCCATGGCCTGTCAGCCTCTTGTTCTTTCAGGTGATAATACCAGCATGACGACATCTCCCAATTCAATCTGGCGTTGGACCGCGGTGGCTTCTCTGTTCGGGCTCATTGCCCTTTGTCTTGCCTGGGAACTGCGGCTCGCGCCCATTTTTCCCGGTGGCTCATGGATGGCGCTCAAAGCGCTGCCCTTGCTGCTGCCCCTTAGGGGTGTGCTGAAGGGCAACCTCTATACCATGCAGTGGGCCTCCATGTTCATTCTGCTGTATTTCATGGAAGGCGTGATGCGGGCGTGGTCCGATCTCAACCCGGTGTCTGCCTGGCTGGCAGGCCTAGAAATTGCCCTGTCCCTGCTGTTCTACGTATCGGCCATCCTCTATTGTCGGCCTGCCAAGAAGGCCGCGCGACGCAAGGCCGGCAAGTCAGCCATCGGGCAGCAATGAATATCGATTCCGACCTTTCTCCAGTGCCTTCTTCGCCCGCCTCCGGCGGCCGTCCCGCGCGGCTGGCCGCCCGCCTCGAAGATCTCCAGGTGGCCAACTCTTATGCGGAACTGCCGCCGGCATTCCATACCTTTCTGCCACCCCAGCCCCTCAAAGCGCCGCGCCTGCTGCATGCCAATGAGGAAGTGGCCGCCATGCTGGGACTTGACCCCTCTGCGCTCGGCGCGCCCGAATTTCTCGAAGTGGTCTCGGGCCAGCGGCCACTGCCGGGCGGGCGGACGCTGGCCGCCGTCTACAGTGGTCACCAGTTCGGTATCTGGGCCGGGCAGCTGGGCGATGGCCGGGCGCATCTGCTGGGTGAAGTGCTGACCCCGCACGGGCCGCTGGAGCTGCAGCTGAAAGGATCGGGGCGCACGCCCTATTCACGCATGGGGGATGGGCGGGCCGTGCTGCGTTCGTCCGTCAGGGAATACCTGGCCAGCGAGGCCATGGCCGGCCTGGGCATCCCCACCACCCGGGCACTTGCGTTGGTGGTTTCCGACGAGCCCGTTTATCGGGAAACGGTGGAAACTGCAGCGATCGTGACACGTGTGTCCCCCAGTTTCGTGCGCTTTGGCAGCTTCGAGCATTGGGCGGGCAAGCCCGAGCCCCTGCAGACATTGACGGACTACGTGATCGACCGTCACTTTCCCGCGCTGCGCGAAGTGGCGTCCGGCGAACCCGCGGGCACGCAGCAGGCAGTGCTGCGCATGCTGCGCGAAGTGGTGCGCCGCACGGCCCGCATGGTGGCTGACTGGCAGACCGTGGGCTTCTGTCATGGGGTCATGAACACCGACAATATGTCGATTCTGGGGCTGACCATCGATTACGGGCCCTACGGCTTCATGGATCGCTTCCAGGCGAATCATGTCTGCAATCACAGCGACACCCATGGCCGGTATGCGTGGAATGTCCAACCGGCGGTCGCGCACTGGAATCTCTATCGCCTGGGCAGCGTGTTCCTGGCGTTGGGAATCGAGGAAGACGCCTTGCGCGACGCGCTGTCCGGGTACCAGGAAGACTTCCTCATCGCTTATCACGACAACCTGCGTCGCAAGTTCGGGCTCGAGGTCTGGCGCGCTGAAGACGAAGAGCTGGTGGACGCCTGGTGGCGCCTGTTGCATGAACAGCGGGCGGATTTTACCCTGGCCTTCCGGCTTCTGGCCGATGTCGAACGCGAACCCCGGTGCTTTCTCGACCTGTTTTCCGAGCCGGAAAGCGCACGCGCCTGGCTGGATCGCTACGCCCGGCGCCTGAAGGGGCAGACGCTTGCCGAACCCGATCGTCGCGCCGCCATGAATGCGGTGAACCCCTTGTACGTGTTGCGCAATCACCTGGCTCAGGAAGCCATCGAGGCGGCAGCCAAGGGGGATGTCGGCGAAATCGAGGCCCTGCTGACGGTGCTGCGCAATCCCTTTGAGGCGCGCGAGGGGTTCGAGTACTACGCCCAGGCGGCCCCTGAGTGGGCCGAGCGCCTGGAAGTCAGCTGCTCATCTTGAGGCCGACCGTGCAGCACGGCGACAGGCGGGCGATACAATCGCCTGCATTGCGCTTCCCGCCCATTCACTTCCATTTTTGTATTCGACCATGTCCGGCAACACTCTAGGCAAGATTTTCTGTGTCACTAACTTCGGCGAATCGCACGGGCCGGCCATCGGCGCCGTCGTGGACGGCTGCCCGCCAGGCATGCCCCTCGACGCGTCGGACATTCAACATGAACTGGATCGGCGCCGCCCGGGTACGTCGCGCCACGTGACCCAGCGTCAGGAAGCCGATCAGGTGGAGATTCTGTCGGGCGTTTACGAAGGGCAGACCACCGGCACGCCCATCGCCTTGCTGATTCGCAATACGGATCAGCGCAGCAAGGATTACGGCAACATTCTCGAGACTTTCCGTCCGGGGCACGCCGACTACGCCTACTGGAAGAAATACGGTGTGCGTGATCCGCGTGGCGGCGGCCGCTCTTCGGCCCGACTGACGGCCCCGACGGTGGCCGCCGGCGCGATTGCCAAGAAATGGCTGGCCACGCAGTACGGTACGGTCATTCGCGGCTATATGAGTCAGCTGGGTCCCATCGAGATTCCCTTCGAATCCTGGGACGAAGTCGGCCGTAATCCGTTTTTCGCGCCGAATGCGGGTGTGGTGGCGGAACTTGAAGCCTACATGGATGCCCTGCGGCGGGACGGCGACTCCATCGGTGCCCGCATCGAGGTGGTGGCCGAGCATTTGCCCGCCGGCTGGGGGGAGCCCGTCTATGATCGGCTGGATGCCGACATTGCCCACGCCATGATGGGTCTGAACGCGGTGAAGGGGGTGTCCGTCGGTGCGGGGTTCAACAGCATCGTGCAGCGCGGTTCGGAGCATGGCGATGAAATCACGCCGGAAGGCTTTCAGAGCAACCATGCCGGCGGCGTTCTGGGCGGCATTTCCACCGGCCAGCCCATCACCGTGTCTCTGGCGATCAAGCCCACCTCCAGCATCCGAGTGGAGCGTCGTTCCGTGACCGTCACGGGGGAACCCACGACGGTGCAGACCTTCGGCAGGCATGATCCCTGCGTGGGCATCCGCGCCACGCCGATTGCCGAGGCACTGCTGGCGATCGTGCTGATGGATCACGCCTTGCGGCAGCGTGCCCAGCGAGGCGTCTGAGTCATTTTTCTTCCGTTCAAGGAATTCGTCATGAAGAATGCAAGAAGACTGGGAATACGGGCAGCCCGCTGGGTGGGCGTTCTGGCATTGGCGACTGCGGCTGGCTGTGCGACCGTCCAGACCACGGGCAGTGGCACCGTGGGCGTCGACCGCAAGCAATTCATTGCCGCATCGGTCCCTGCTGAACAACTGCAGCAGGCCGCCAATCAGCAATACGGCGAAATGATCGCCCAGGCGCGGGCTGCGGGGGCGCTCGACAAGGACAGCACCCAGGTGCAGCGTGTGCGCACCATCACCAACCGGCTCATCGCACAAGTTGGCGCGTTTCGTCCCGATGCCAGCGGGTGGCCCTGGGAAATCCACGTCATCAGTGCTGACGATGTGAATGCCTGGTGCATGCCGGGCGGGAAAATGGCCATCTACACCGGCCTGATTGATCGCATCAAGCCAACCGATGACGAACTGGCAGCCGTCCTGGGCCATGAAATGGCGCATGCCTTGCGTGAGCACTCACGTGAACAGATCTCCCAGCAGATGGCCACCCAAGTCGGGCTGTCGGTGCTCTCTGCCGTGACGGGCGTACAGGGCGTGGGCGATCTCGGCGCGGCGCTCACCAATGTGATGTTCACGTTGCCCAACAGCCGTACCCACGAGGCGGAAGCCGACCTCATCGGCGTGGAACTGGCGGCTCGGGCCGGCTACGATCCGCGGGCGGCGGTCACACTCTGGCAGAAGATGGCGGCCCTTGGCGGCAGCAGCGCGCCCCCGGAATTCCTTTCCACCCACCCGTCGCCGGCCACACGCAGCGCCGAGCTGCAGCGAAATGCCGAGAAGGTCATGCCGCTGTACGAGGCGGCACGTCGTTGAGGATGCGGTGGGCGCCCCTCGGGCCACGCGCCCGAGGGTGCATAAACCATTATCCTGTCAGTATCCATACTAGGATAACAGCTCATCTTGTCCTGCTCGGGCACGGTGGCATAATGGGATCATCCATCGCGGCAGCGCCCATGCGCCGCCGGATTTTTCCCAGTCAGTTCCGACTCCAGGATCGAGAAAATGCCACAAACCCTGTATGACAAGCTCTGGTCCGCCCACGTGGTGCACCAGGAAGAAGACGGCACCTGTCTGCTGTATATTGACCGCCACCTCGTGCACGAGGTCACCAGCCCACAGGCTTTCGAAGGGCTCGCTCTGGCTGGCCGCAAGCCCTGGCGCATCAGCGCCAACCTCGCGGTTGCTGACCACAACGTCCCGACTGAAAACCGTGCTGCCGGCATCGACGACCCGGTCTCCCGTCTGCAGATCGAAACGCTCGACGTCAACTGTGCAGAGCACGGCATCACCCTGTTCGACATGAAGGACGTCCGCCAGGGCATCGTGCACGTCATCGGGCCCGAGCAAGGGGCCACGCTGCCCGGAATGACGGTGGTTTGTGGCGACTCGCATACCAGTACGCACGGCGCCGTCGGTGCGCTTGCCTTCGGCATCGGGACTTCCGAAGTCGAACACGTGCTGGCCACCCAGACCCTGCTCATGAAGAAGAACAAGAGCATGCTGATCAAGGTGGAAGGCGAATTGCCGCGCGGCTGCACTGCCAAGGACATCGTTCTGCACATCATCGGCCGCATCGGCACGGCGGGCGGCACGGGTTACGCCATCGAATTCGGCGGCAGCACCATCCGCGACCTGTCCGTCGAAGGCCGGATGACGGTCTGCAACATGGCGATTGAAGCGGGTGCCCGCTCGGGCATGGTGGCCGTTGACGACAAGACCATCGAATATTTCCGTGGCCGCCCCTACGCCCCCAAGGGCGAAGCCTGGGAACAGGCCGTGGAATACTGGAAGACGCTGCACTCCGACGAAGGCGCCAAGTTCGACAAGGTCGTCGAAATCAACGCTGCCGACATTGCGCCGCAGGTGACCTGGGGTACCTCCCCCGAGATGGTTCTCACGATCGAAGATCGTGTTCCCGATCCCGCCCGTGAAACCGACGAAGTCCGTCGCAACGGCATGATTCGCGCACTGTCCTACATGGGACTCGAGCCCAATACGCCGATCAGCGAAATCAAGATCGACAAAGTGTTCATTGGTTCCTGCACCAACTCCCGCATCGAAGACCTGCGTTCCGCGGCGGAAGTCGTGCGTGGCCGCAAGGTGGCGGCCAATGTGAAGCAGGCCATGGTAGTTCCGGGCTCGGGCCTGGTCAAAGAGCAGGCCGAACAGGAAGGGCTGGACAAGATCTTTCTCGAGGCCGGTTTCGAATGGCGTGAGCCGGGCTGTTCCATGTGTCTTGCCATGAACGCCGACCGTCTGAACCCGGGCGAGCGTTGTGCCTCCACCTCGAATCGCAACTTCGAAGGCCGGCAGGGGCAGGGCGGTCGCACCCACCTGGTCAGCCCGGCCATGGCCGCTGCCGCAGCGGTGGCAGGCCATTTCGTCGACGTTCGCACATTCGGATAGGAATTCACCATGCAAGCTTTCACCACGCACAAAGGCATTGCTGCACCCCTGGACCGCGCCAATGTCGACACGGACCTCATCATCCCCAAGCAGTTCCTCAAGTCCATCAAGCGCACCGGCTTTGGCCCGAACCTGTTCGACGAACTGCGCTATCTGGATCACGGCGAACCGGGGATGGACAACAGCAAGCGTCCGCTGAACCCCGACTTCGTGCTCAATCAGCCGCGTTATCAGGGTGCCTCCATCCTGCTGGCACGCGAGAACTTCGGCTGCGGCTCAAGCCGTGAGCACGCGCCCTGGGCGCTGCTGCAATATGGCTTCCGCGCCATCATTGCCCCGTCCTATGCCGACATTTTCTTCAACAACAGCTTCAAGAACGGCTTGCTGCCCATCATCCTTCCGGAAGACCAGGTTGCCCAGCTGTTCGAGGAAGTGAATGCCACTCCGGGTTATGAACTCGAGATTGATCTGCCGCGCCAGGTGGTGGTCAAACCCGATGGCACCGAGCTGCCCTTTCAGGTGGACCCCTTCCGCAAGCACTGTCTGCTCAACGGTCTGGATGACATCGGTCTGACTCTCGAGAAGGCCGACAAGATTCGCGAATTCGAAGCGCAGCGTCTGGCGCGCTTCCCATGGCTGGTCGGTCAGCCTCAGGCTTGATCTCGCCGTCGTCACCGCGAAGGTCGCCGTGACGACGGGCCCACGATCATCGGGCCGGGCGATACCGGCCCTTTTTTATTGAATACAGAATACGTCAGGACATCATGAGCAAAAAAATCGCCATTCTTCCGGGTGACGGAATCGGACCGGAAATTACTGAACAGGCCGCACGTGTGCTGGGCGCCCTGGGGCTGGATCTTGAAATGAAGACGGCGGCCGTGGGCGGAGCTGCCTACGACCTGCATGGTCACCCGCTGCCGCCCGAAACGCTCGAGCTGGCCAAGGCATCCGACGCCATCCTGTTCGGTGCCGTGGGAGACTGGAAGTACGACAAACTTGAGCGTGCATTGCGTCCGGAACAGGCGATTCTCGGCCTGCGCAAGGCACTGGGCCTGTTCGCCAATTTGCGTCCCGCCATTCTGTATCCCCAACTGGCCAATGCGTCATCGCTCAAGCCGGAAATCGTTGCCGGCCTGGACATCCTGATCGTCCGCGAGCTGACCGGTGACATCTACTTCGGTCAGCCGCGCGGTGTTCGCGAGGTCGAGGATGGCCCCTTCAAGGGCGAGCGGCAGGGCTACGACACCATGCACTATGCGGAATCGGAAGTTCGCCGGATTGCCCATGTGGCCTTTCAGGCGGCCGCCAAGCGCCAGGGACGTCTGTGCAGCGTCGACAAGGCCAACGTTCTGGAAACCTCGCAGTTCTGGCGTGACATCGTCATCGACGTGGCGCGTGAATATCCGAACGTCGAACTCTCGCACATGTATGTCGACAACGCCGCCATGCAGCTGGTGCGTGCGCCCAAGGCATTCGACGTCATCGTGACGGGCAATCTGTTCGGCGACATTCTGTCCGACGAAGCCGCCATGCTGACGGGTTCCATCGGCATGCTGCCTTCTGCCTCCCTGAACGCCTCCAACCAGGGCCTGTACGAGCCCAGCCATGGTTCCGCGCCCGACATCGCCGGCCAGAACAAGGCGAATCCTCTGGCCACGATTCTGTCGGCAGCCATGCTGCTGCGCTATTCGCTCGACCTGCCCGAGCAGGCGAACCGGATCGAGACAGCGGTGCAGAAAGTGCTCGAACAGGGCCTGCGCACGGCAGACATCCACGAAGAGGGAACGGAATTGGTCGGCACCACGCAAATGGGCGACGCCGTTCTCAAGGCATTGTCATAAAATGTCGACTTAACCCTAAGATTTTATTTTCTTTTCAGGCGACAGCATCATGAACCAAAGTGTGGGTCTGGTCGGCTGGCGGGGCATGGTCGGATCCGTCCTCATGCAACGCATGCGCGACGAAAACGACTTTTCCTATTTCCAGCCGGTGTTCTTCTCGACCAGCAATGCGGGGGGCGCCGCGCCCGAGTGGGCGGACGGAGCAGGTCCCCTGCAAGACGCCTACGACATCGACGCGCTCGCCAAGCTGCCCATCATCGTGACCGCCCAAGGGGGCGGTTATACGACCGAGGTCTATCCGAAGCTGCGTGCTGCCGGGTGGAACGGTCTCTGGATCGACGCCGCCAGCACGTTGCGGATGGCGGACAGCTCCGTGATCGTGCTCGATCCGGTGAACCGTGATGTCATCGACGCTGCTCTGGCGCGGGGCGTCAAGGAATTCGTGGGTGGCAACTGCACGGTCAGCTGCATGCTCATGGGCCTGGCCGGGCTGTTCCGTCACGATCTGGTCGAGTGGATGACCTCCATGACCTACCAGGCGGCGTCGGGCGGCGGTGCGCAGCACATGCGCGAGCTTCTGACCCAGTTTGGGCTGCTCAATGCTGCGGTCAAGCCGCTGCTGGACGACCCGGCGTCGGCCATTCTCGAGATCGATCGTGGCGTGCTTGCAACACAAAAAGATCCTTCTTTGCCGCGCGAGCACTTCGGCGTGCCGCTCGGGGGCAACCTCATTCCCTGGATCGATTCCGATCTGCAGAACGGCGTGTCCCGCGAGGAATGGAAGGGCGGCGTTGAAACCAACAAGATCCTCGGTCGTGTCGAAGGGTCCGACAAGGCGCCTGTGCCCATTGACGGCCTGTGCGTGCGCATTGGTGCCATGCGCTGCCATAGCCAGGCATTGACGATCAAGCTGCGCCGCGACGTGCCTCTGGATGAAATCGTCGACATCGTGCGCGAGGGCACGCAGTGGGCCAAGGTTGTGCCCAACACGCGTGAAGACTCCATGCGCGATTTGACGCCCGTGGCCGTGACCGGTACGCTCGACATTCCCGTCGGACGTATGCGCAAGCTGTCCATGGGTCCCGAGTATCTCAGCGCGTTCACGGTGGGCGACCAGCTGTTGTGGGGTGCCGCCGAACCGCTGCGTCGCATGTTACGTATTGCCCTGGGTGAACTATAAGAATATGCAGATGTCGCGTCGCGGTTCCGGTCCGGTCGCTCCGGCCATTCATGCCAGCCATGGGCCGGTGCACGGGGCCCGTTCTTTGCGACAACGGCGAAGGCCAGGCCGCCTGTCACAACTGATTGCGGCTTCACTGTTCACCGCGACTTTCTGCATCACCTCGGCGGAAGCGGCCAGTTTCGGGCACTCGCGGATACTTTCCGCGCCCGGGGAGCCGCTTCTGCTCGAGATTCCCGTCGCTCAGCTCGATCCGCAGGAAATTGACAGTCTGCGCGCCATGCCGGCCCCCGCTGAAGCCTGGCGCGCAGCAGGCATGACGCCACCGGTTCCGCTGGAATCCATGCGGCTGGTCCTGCTCGACGGGTTGCGACCCGACGTCAAAGTCATTCAGCTGCGTTCGTCTCATCCGGTCTCACAACCGATCGTCGATGTCCTTATCGATGTACGCAGTGTGACGGGGCAGCAGCGTTACCAGGTCAGCCTGGTTGCGCACGCCGATACAAACGTCATTCTGCGCCCTGAAAGCGGTCGGCTGAAAGACGCGCGCGTCATCGATGGCAAGGGGGCCCTGGTACCTGCAACCGGTCAGGCTCCGGCCGGCCGGCAGATCGTCGTGCGACCCGGCGACACGCTGTTCGCCATTGCACGACGCAATGCGGTCGAAGGGGTGTCCGTCTACCAGATGATGATCGCCCTGCAACGCAGTAACCCGCACGCCTTCATTCAGGACAACGTCAATCTCGTCAGGGCCGGTGCCACGTTGAGCATGCCGGGCATGGATGTGCTCACGGCCTTGTCCGATCGCGAGGCCCGCCGAATTTTTCAGCAACATGCCCAGGCCTTTGCCCTGTGGCGCCAACGGGGTGGAACGGTCGCAGCGGCCGCCGCGTCCACCGTCGCCGCGGCAGCGCAAGGGGAAGTGGCAGCCACCACTCCCGAGCCTGCCGGCATTGCAGACGCTTCCGCCACCGCTCAGAGTGGTGATGTGCTCAAGCTTTCGGGCACCCGTGCACCGACGCCCAATGGCGCTGGCGGCCATGGGGCAGGGGTGAACGCAGGCGGCGATGGGGCAGGGGGCAATGGCCGCGGGTCGGCGCCCGTCAGTCTGCTGGCCGCATCCGGCGCCCTCGCTTCTGACGCCGCCACCCACGATGCGTCCGAACTCAGTGCCTCCGGGTCGCAAGGCAATTCAGACGCGGGTTCCGACGCAAACTCCGGTGCGGCGGGGGCGACTGCCGGCGCCGTCGGCACGCTGGCCGATTCCGACGACGAGGCGGCTCGTCAGAAGCGGATCGAGGAATCCAAGAAGCGCATTCTCGAGCTGGAAGATAATGTGCGGCATCTGAACCAGGCCTTGCAAAAGCAGGGGCACGTGGCTGCCGAGGCGGCATTGGAAGGTGCTCGCAGCGTCACGGATGTCATCAAGGAAGTCATCAACCTGGTCGATTCCGAGCAGGAAGGAGAACCGGCTGAGGGTACAGCTTCCTCGACATCGGGGCCATCGGCCGAGAGCGCTTCTTCTGCGGGCGGCAACGCGGCCGCTGGGTCAGGGCAGAGCGCTGCGGGTACAGGCACGGCCCCGGCGTCGCCGGGTGCTGCTGATTCCCGCGAGGGTTCCGCTGCGCCCGCCGGTTCATCGGGTGGTTCCGCCGTCGGCAGCGCCGGAGGATCCGGTGCGTCAGACGCCGCACCGGGCGCGGGTTCTGCAGGCGGCGCGTCCGCCGGCTCGTCTGCCGCAGTAGGCTCTGGTGCCGATTCCGGGGCTTCCGGTTCGGCTTCCGCGCGCGATGCTTCGCTTTCCGCCAGCAGCGCATCGAGCTCGCCGGCATCCCGGGCAGCGCCGGAAAAAGCGTCCGGTTCGTGGCTGAAGGAAAACATGATGTGGCTGATCGGTGCCGGTATCGGCTTGCTGGTCCTGATTGTTGCCTGGCTGTTGCGTCGCATGAGCGCATCGCGCGAAGATCGCTTCGAAAGCGACAGCCCCATCAGCGATACCATGCTTCAAGAGAAGCTCCGGGAAATCGACCTCGATCTCGATCGTCCGCCCGGCGACAGCCGACGCGGGTCCTGAGCGATGGCGCGCATAGCGCTTGGGCTGGCTTACGACGGCGCACCCTGGCTGGGCTGGCAGACACAGCCCGGCGGGCGTACGGTGCAAGATCAGCTCGAAGCGGCCCTCGCCTCGTTTCTGGTTTGCAAGGTCGACACCATTTGTGCAGGGCGCACCGATACGGGCGTTCACGCCTTCGAACAGGTCGTTCACCTGGACAGCCCCGTCGAACGGCGCATGGAGTCGTGGGTGAGGGGGCTAAACGCCTTGCTGCCGCCCTCCATCCGTGTGCAGTGGGCCTGCGCGGTGGCCGAGCATTTTCACGCCCGTTTTTCTGCCCAGGCGCGCAGCTATTTCTACCTTCTGCGTGCGCACCGGGTGGCTAGTCCGATCCTGCACGGCAAGGTGGGCTGGACCCACTATCCGCTCTCGCTGGAGCCCATGCGTGAGGCCGCCTGCCTGCTGCTGGGTGAACATGATTTCAGCGCCTTTCGTTCGTCCGAATGCCAGGCGGCCAGCCCGGTGCGGCGTCTCGATCGTCTCGACATCGGGCAGCAGGGCGATTTCTACATTTTTCGATTCCGCGCGAACGCCTTTCTTCACCATATGGTGCGCAACCTGATGGGCGCATTGGTGGAGGTCGGCAAGGGCAAATACCCGCCTTCCTGGGTGGGCGAGTTGCTGGCTGCGCGCGACCGGCGCAAAGGGCCGGCCACTTTTTCGCCCGCGGGGCTCTACCTGGCACGTGCGGAATATCCGCCAGAATTCGCACTGCCTTCCGTTCCCGAGTCGGCATCGCTGCTGAGCCATCTGGGCATCCCCTTCCCCGGGCCCGTGGCCGGATGAATTCCCCGCCCGCGTGGGGTTGATGTCGTCGCCCCTACCGGTACCGGCCCATCGTCCTCGACACGCGGACAAGTTCCCGAGCTGCCACTGCTTTCAAGAGCAAAAGCGCATCGGGACTGATCCCAAGCGCGTCCACGGGACCGTTACGCTAAAATCGGCGGGTTTTGCATCCAAGACACAAGGGTCGGCAATGAATTTCTTACTGGCGATATCGCGCCTGATCGATGCGCTCAACGAACGCGTCGGGCGAACGGTATTGTGGCTCACGCTCATCGTGGTCGTCGTGAGCGCCGCCAATGCGGTGAGTCGCAAGGCATTCCACATCAGCTCGAATGCTTGGCTGGAATTGCAGTGGTACCTGTTCGGCGCCATCTTCCTGCTCGCTTCCGGGTATACCTACCTGCGCAATGAACACGTGCGAGTGGACGCTCTGGCGGCGAAGTTCCCGCCCCGGGTCCAGGCCTTCATCGAAGTGCTGGGGGTGCTGTTCTTTCTGCTGCCCGCTGCCGGCTTGGTCTTCTGGCTCTCCCTTCCGTACTTTTACGAGTCCTGGCGCTTGCAGGAGCTGTCATCCAATACGGGAGGGCTGATCCGCTGGCCCGCGAAATTGTTGATCCCCGTCGGCTTTGGTTTGCTCATTCTCAGTGGCATGTCGCGGCTGATCCGCTGTATCGCCTTCCTCGCAGGGAAGGCGGACAACCCTCTCCAGGTTGCCCGCATCAAGTCGGCGGAAGAAGAATTGGCCGAGGAAATCCAGCGGCAACAGGAAGCCCGGGAGCGGGCAGCGGCTAACGGCACGGCGGAAGGGCGTTGATCATGGAGTTCATTGTGTCCAACCTGGCGCCCATCATGTTCGCCAATCTGGTGATCTTCCTGTTGCTGGGTTTCCCCGTGGCCTTCACCCTGGCCGCCGTGGGCGTGCTGTACGGCCTGGTCGCCATTGAGTTCGGGCTGATGCAACCTGCGCTCTTCCAGGCGCTGCCCAATCGCGTGTTCGGCATCATTTCCAATGACACCTTGCTGGCCGTGCCGTTCTTCACCCTGATGGGCCTAATATTGGAACGGTCGGGCATGGCAGAGGATCTTCTCGAGACGGTCGGCCATTTGTTCGGCCCCATTCGCGGCGGGCTGGCGATTGCCGTCGTGGTGGTGGGCGCCATGCTCGCCGCCACCACGGGTGTGGTGTCGGCTTCCGTGATCTCCATGGGGCTGATCTCGCTACCCATCATGCTGCGCTATGGTTACGATCGGCGCCTGGCCACTGGGGTGATTGCGGCCTCGGGTACGTTGTCGCAGATTGTTCCGCCTTCCATCGTGCTGATCATTCTGGCTGACCAGCTGGGCCGTTCCATTGGCGACATGTACCGCGGCGCAATGGTGCCCGGTCTGGTGCTGGCCATGACGTATATCCTGTACGTGGTGGTCATGAGTCTGCTCCGCCCCGGCTCGGCACCGGCGCTGCCCAAGGAAGCCCGCATTTACGACCGTCCAGACGGGTCGCGCGGGCTGAAGTCGCTGGCTGTGCTGACGCTGATTTCCGCTGTCGTGGCCTATTTCGGCGAGGAATGGTATTTCCATTCGCGCGACAATATCCCCATCGACGAACGGGTCGTCATCGTTCTGCTGATCTGGGGGGTGACATCCTGGATCATTGCACTGGTCAATCGGGCGCTGCGGCTCAGGCTGCTTTCTGAAATTGCGGAACGCGTCACCTTCGTGATGATTCCGCCGCTGTTCCTGATTTTCCTGGTGCTGGGAACAATCTTCATTGGTGTGGCCACGCCGACCGAAGGGGGGGCCATGGGGGCCGTGGGGGCCTTGGTGATGGCCGTCATGCGTGGTCGCTTCTCCTGGAGCCTGCTGCGTCAGGCCATGGACACCACCACCAAACTGTCGTGCTTTGTGGTGTTCATTCTGGTGGGGTCCACCGTGTTCAGCCTGAGCTTCCGCGGCATCAATGGCGATCTCTGGGTGGAGGAACTGCTCATCGGCATGCCGGGCGGCGAGTGGGGCTTTCTCATTTTCGTCAGCGTGCTGATCTTCGTGCTCGCCTTCTTCCTCGATTTCTTCGAACTGGCCTTCATCATTGTGCCGCTGGTGGGACCGGTGGCGGAGAAACTCGGGATCGACCTGATCTGGTTCGGTGTGCTGCTGGCAGTCAACATGCAGACCTCCTTCATGCACCCGCCTTTCGGTTTCGCGCTGTTCTTCCTGCGATCCGTCGCGCCTCGCGAAGACTATCGCGACAAGGTCACGGGCAAGATGGTGGCCAAGGTGACCACGGGGCAGATCTACTGGGGGTCGGTGCCGTTCATCGTCATTCAGTTGTTGATGGTCGCCGCCGTGATGCTGTTCCCGGGTATGGTCACACATTACAAGGCCGATTGGAGTACGGTGGACCCCTCTACCGTTGAATTCGGGATGGATAACGTCTACGGATCGGACACCTATGGTGACCCGTCCTCGATGTTTGGCGGCTCTGATCCGGCCGCTGAATTTGGTGCTCCGCCCGCGGATGCGCCTGCGCCCGAGAATAATTCCAATGATCCTGCGGCCATGTTCCGCTAACGTAGACTCTGAACTGGAGACCAGAAGCAGATATGAAGAAGCGCACCCGAATCAAGTTATGTGGTTTTACGCGAGAAGAAGACGTCCAGCATGCCGTTGCCGTCGGGGCGGACGCCGTTGGCATGATCTTCTTCTCCAAGAGTCGGCGTGCGGTCGGTATTGAGCAGGCGAAGGCGTTGCGCGCGCTGGTGCCTCCTTTCGTGGATGTCGTCGCGCTGTTCGTCAACCCGGAGGCCGACTACGTGCGAGAAGTGATTCACGAGGTGAACCCGGACATTCTGCAGTTTCACGGAACGGAATCACCGGGCACTTGCGCATCGTTCGGCAAACCCTATCTCAAGGCCTTCCATGTCGGAGCGCCGGGTTTGGAAACCCGCCAGGAAGTGCTGGAACAGTGCCTGCGTTACCAAACGGCCGGGGCCTGGCTCTTCGATTCGTTCAGTGCAGGCTTCGGGGGCAGTGGGGAAGGGTTCGACCTTTCCCTGCTGGGTGGGGTGGTCAATTCTCCGCAGGCGCGGCCCGTCATCGTGGCCGGCGGCCTGACCCCCGAAAACGTGGGGTCATCCATCCGCCGCGTGCGGCCTTTCGCTGTGGATGTTGCAAGCGGCATTGAAGAATCGCCTGGAATCAAGTCGGCGGAAAAGATGACTGCTTTCATCCAGGCCGTGCAGTCGGTGGACACCGAATTGGCGTGATTGCGGTGCAGACGGAGGGGTCACGCGTCAATCATCGACGGGCGGTGCAGAAAACGTACGAATATCGGTAATCGTAATACCGTTGCGGTGCCGCCGTATCAGGCCCGATCGCTCAAATGAGGCAAGGGTCTGATTCAGCCAGGTGCGACTTACCCCCACCATGCTGGCCAAGTCTTCCTGAGTCAGGCCGCGTATTTCACGCGAATGCGCATCGGGAGAGGCATCGTCCTGCATCGCCAGGCGTGTCATACTGCGCCGCAGGTTGATTGCGGCTGGTTGCAACACGGCCAGGCCGCTGCGGCGCATGCTGTCGTACGCCTGTGCAGCCAGAATGCGCATCATGTTGCGGGCGAATTGGGGAATGTTATCGAGTAGCGTGTACAGCGCACTTTGCGGAAGCATGAGCAGTTCGACTGGGTCGAGACTTTCTGCGGTCAGCGAGCGCCGCACGCCAAGATACGCACTGACAAGGCCAATGATGTAGTCGTCGGCCCAGATGCCGGTGGTAAATTCGGCACCGTGTTCGGTGGTGTGTATGGTGCGAACCCGACCCGAGACGATCACGTAGAGCGACTGTGCAAAGTCGCCCTGACTGAAGATGCGGTACCGGGCAGGATGGGAACGCCGAATTAGATGCTGATTGACCCGGTGCGCGGCAAGCCTCGGCTTTCAGGCCGGGGAAGGATAGCGGGGACGCCGTAGGCGTCCTTTGGGCGGTCAGTGTGGCGTCTGCTGCTGTTCGATGTACTGGCGGATGATCTCGATGGGTGCACCGCCGCAACTGCCTGCGAAGTAGGAGGGCGACCAAA
>JAJUFT010000149.1 GCA_029263615.1 Alcaligenaceae bacterium
AAGACAAATCAGTGCAGCGGCTCACCGCTTAAGCGGCCAGAGCGAAACGCTCGTCGTTGGCGTTTGTAGTTTTCCAGTGGATTTACGAGCTTACTGGTGCTCGACATGCCCTGCTCTGTTTCTTGACCCACGTCGAAGCCAGATCGGCCCCCATGTGAGATTGAGCTAATTATATGACAAGAAAAGGATTTTTCATAGTGCGGAAGGAAAGTTTTTTCCAGGGAGTGGCCTGTCAGGCTTTTCGGCCGTTCTGGGCCCAGTGCTGGATGACGCCCCAGAGTTGATCCGGGTGCTCGGCGATCGCCGTGGCATTCCAGCCCCGGATGGCGGTGCCGGCGCCGCAATACCCGTAGGCGGCAACGACCGTGGCCATGCCCGCGGCGTGCCCGGCAATGATGTCGCGCTCGTCGTCGCCGATGTAGATGGCGACGATGGGGTCAAACCCCGTTTTCTCGGCGGCATGGAGCAGGGGGGCAGGGTGGGGCTTCGGGTGAGGGGTGGTGTCACCGCCCACCGTGATGGCGCAATGGGTATGCAGACCCAGATACTCCACCAGCGGCAGAGCCAGATATTCCACCTTGTTCGTCACGATACCCCAGATGTAGCCGGCCTGCTGCAGGGTGTTCAACAATTCTCGTATGCCTGGGAAGAGGGCGGCGTAGCGGGTCATACCCCGCTCGTACTCCGTCAGGAATTCATCGCGCACGGCTTCATATTCAGGGTGATCCGGCGCCATGCCCAGGCTGGCCCTGAGCAGCCCGCGCGCGCCGTGCGAGGCATACTGGCGGTAGTTCTCCAGCGGCAGATCTGCCAGCCCGCGCCGGCGGCGCAACACATTGGCTGCCGCGCCGAGGTCGGGGGCGGTATCGGCCAGCGTGCCGTCGAAGTCGAAGAGAACGAGCTTAGTCATCCGCCGACGCCTCCTTGCGGGTCGCGAGCAGATAGTTCACCGAGGTATCGGAGGACAGGGAATAGATCTGGGTGATCGGGTTGTATTCCATGCCGGCAAAGGCGTGGCTGTGCAGGCCGGCCTGCCGTACCGCCGCGGCCAGCTCGCTGGGCTTGATGAAACTTTCGAAATTGTGAGTGCCGCGCGGCAGCAGCTTCAGCACATATTCCGCCCCGATGATCGCAAAGAGGAAGGATTTGGGGTTGCGATTGATGGTGGAGAAGAACACCCAGCCGCCCGGCTTGACCAGGGTTGCACAGGCCCGGACGATGGAGCCGGGGTCGGGAACATGTTCGAGCATCTCCATGCAGGTCACGATGTCGAACTCACCGGGGTGCTTTGCGGCCATGTCTTCCGCACTAATCAGCTGGTAATCGACCTTGATTCCCGATTCGAGCCCATGCAGGCGCGCCACCTTCAGCGATTTATCGGCGAGATCGATGCCGGTGACCTCGGCGCCTTCTCTGGCCATGCTCTCGGAAAGAATGCCCCCGCCGCAGCCGACGTCGAGAATTTTCCTGCCAGACAGGTCGCCCGTGTGCTGGCGGATCCAGCCCAGCCGCAGGGGATTGATGGCATGCAGGGGTTTGAACTCGCTTTCCGGGTCCCACCACCGGGAGGCCAGGGCACTGAACTTGTCGAGTTCAGCCTGGTCGGCGTTGGCGGGGGAAGCGGCTTGATCAGCGGTGACAGTCATGGTGTTGCCTTCCACGTTCGGGCCCGGCAGCAAACAAGGGCCAGGAAATGAATAAGGGCTCCGCAAGCGGAGCCCTTATTGTAGTCGTGAACGCTGCGTCGGGACGCAGCTACGCAATTACTTGCGGGTACCCACGATCTCGATTTCCACGCGACGGTTCTGAGCGCGACCTTCGCGGGTGGCGTTCGAAGCGATCGGGCTGGTTTCGCCCTTGCCTTCCGTGTAGATGCGGTCAGCGGGGATGCCCTTGCCGACCAGGTAGTTCTTGACGGAGTTGGCGCGACGCTCGGACAGACCCTGGTTGTACTGCTCGCTACCGATGGAGTCGGTGTGACCCACGGCGATCAGGGTTTCGAGGTTCAGGGTTTCAACTTGCGCAGCAACCTGATCCAGAACCTGGCGACCTTCGGGCTTCAGTGTGTCTTTGTCGAAGTCGAAGAAGGTGTCGGCGTTCAGGACGACCTTGGTGGCGGTGGGAGCTACGACCGGAGCAGCAGAAGCAACAGGAACACCGTCGCAGCCGGGGATACCGGTGGCGGGCGTCCAGAATGCGTTGCGCCAGCAGAGTTCGTTGGTGCCGTTCATCCACACGTCACCGAACGGGTTGCGCCAATTGTCCACGGTTTGTGCGGAGACTGCGCTGGTAGCCGTAGCGGCTGCGAAAGCTAGTGCCAATGCGATTTTGGAGGGTTTGTTCATGTTTCTCCTCGTTTGAGCTAATGCTGGTAAGTGACC
>JAJUFT010000144.1 GCA_029263615.1 Alcaligenaceae bacterium
TGCCCCTGTTCGCGCAGCCGCGCGCAGGCCGGCTCGGAGCGGCGATCCTGCCAGACAATGGCGTTGTGAATCGGCCGGCCCGTGCGCCGGTTCAAGACCAGCGTGGTCTCTCGCTGGTTCGTGATGCCGATGGCGCGGATGTCCGATGCCTTGAGACCTGACTTGGAAAGGGCCTCGCGGGCGGTTTCCAGTTGCGTGTTCCAGATTTCGAGGGGGTCGTGTTCGACCCAGCCCGGCTGGGGGAAAATCTGGGTGAATTCGCGCTGGGCGAGCGCCACGATTTCCCCGCTTTCATTGAAGATGATGCTGCGGGAGCTGGAAGTGCCCTGATCAAGTGCAAGCAGATAGGCCATAGTCTCAGTGCAAGTGGGTGGTGCCTGGTAGTTTACCGACGATTCCTTCGCCTGCGGCCGCCCGGCGGGCGCCGACTTTGCACGCATCCCGTAATCCTCTGCGTGCATCCCTTAAACTTAAGGCGGTTTTAGCACTGCTCATAGGTTCAGCCATGAATTCCAGCCCGAGCCCGGCTCAAGCACCGGCGCCTTTGGAAACTCAGCGTACGAAATTATTGGAACGGCTTGCGGCCACCCGCAAGGCGGATCTGGTTGTGATCGGCGGGGGCGCCACGGGTCTGGGCATCGCCTTGGATGCGGCCCTGAGAGGGCTGTCGGTCGTGCTGCTGGAAGCGCGCGATTTCGCCAAAGGCACATCGTCGCGTGCCACCAAGCTGGTGCACGGCGGCGTGCGCTACCTTGCGCAGGGCAATGTCGCGCTGGTGCGCGAAGCCCTGCACGAACGTCGCAAATTGCTGAGCAATGCCCCGCACCTGGCGGCCCCTCTGGCCTTCGTGATGCCCTCCTACCGCTGTTGGGAAACCCCCTTCTACGGAATCGGGCTCAAGGCCTACGACGCGCTCGCGGGGGCGTCGGGCCTGGGCGACACGGAATGGCTGTCCACCCGCCAGGCACTGGCCTGTCTGCCTGGCGTGAAACCGGCCGGGCTCAAGGGCGGCGTCAAGTACTGGGATGGCCAGTTCGACGATGCGCGGCTCGCGGTCACGCTGGCGCGCAGTGCAGCAGGGCAGGGCGCCCTGATGCTGAATTATTGCCCCGTGGTCGGCATGCTGCACCGCGACGGCCGCGTGGTCGGTGTGAGGTATCAGGCCGAGGGCATGGATGCCCCGGGCGAAATCGAGGCGGCCTGCGTGGTGAACGCCACAGGGGTGTGGGTCGACGAGCTGCGCCGCATGGACGACGCGCCCGCCGGCCGCACGACGGAAAGCATGGTCTCCCCCAGCCAGGGTGTGCACCTGGTGGTGGATCGCGATTTCCTGCCCGGCGATCACGCCCTGCTGGTGCCCAAGACGCGCGATGGCCGTGTGCTGTTCGCCGTGCCGTGGCTGGGCAAGGTGATTCTCGGCACCACGGACACCTTGCGCCCCCAGGTGGAAGTGGAGCCGCGCCCGCTGGCGGAGGAAACCCGCTTCATCTTGGGTGAAGCGGCCAATTACCTGGCGCGCGCGCCGCGCCCCGAAGACGTCCGTAGTGCGTGGGTGGGGCTGCGTCCGCTGGTGCGACCCACACGAGATTCCGGCGATACCAAGAAGATCAATCGTGAGCACACGGTGGTGGTCAGCCCCAGTGGCCTGGTCACCGTCACCGGCGGCAAATGGACCACCTACCGGGCCATGGCGGAAGATGTGCTCGCCAAATGTGTGGACGCGGGTCTGCTGCAACGGCTGCCGCCTTGCGAGACGGCCGATTTCCTGCTGGTTGGCGCGGCGGCCGGTCAGCGGGCCGTCCCTCTGGGTGCGATACCCGGCGCACATTCCTACGGGACGGAAGCGGGGTGGCTCGGCCAGTTGCCGGGGGCAGGGCGCGAACTCGCCGACGGCCTGACCGAAGCCATGGTTCGTTTTGCCATTCGCCACGAATACGCACGCACGGTGGAAGATGTACTCGCGCGGCGCTCGCGGCTGCTCTTTCTCGATGCAAAACGCGCTGCCGAAGTGGCGCCCGCGGTGGCGGCCATCATTCAGGAAGAAACGGGTGAAGATCCGCAGTTGGCCGAGTTTGTGGCGCTGGCGGGGCAATATGCCGACGTGCCGTATTGAGACGAGCGCTGCGCGTGTGCCCGCGCCCTCGCTTCCTCAGCGGCTGGCGAACAGCGTGCGCGCGGAATTGAAGCGTTTCGCGAAATAAGGGTTGTTCAGGCTGTCGACCCTGACCCGGCCGCCAGACGAGGGCGCATTCACAAAGCGCCCATCACCAATATAGATACCCACGTGTGAATTGGGGCGACCGAGCGTGTTGAAAAATACCAGATCACCTTCCCGGAGTTCGCGCCGGCTGATGTAGCGGCTGGCGGCAGCCTGTTCGTCCGCACTGCGGGGCAGGGCGGCACCGGCTGCCATGCGAAACACGTAATTCACCAGCCCACTGCAATCGAACCCCCGAGGATCCTGGCCCCCGTATCGGTACGGACTGCCCATCAGACCCAGCGCTGTCATGACCACTTCCTGGCGGTGATGTTCAGGCAGTTGCTGCAATGCAACATCGGAACCGCGAGATCCGGGCCCGCTGCACCCTGTAAGCAGCCAACATGTTGTAATCACCCCGCATAAAAGGCGCCAATCCGCAAAAAAGCGACACAATTTGTCCATACTTTCAGATCTTTGACTTTTGGCAACGTTACCAAAATGGCACAAATAGTAAATTCACATTTATTTTGATACTATTTGCTTGTTGGTTCATTCGAATTTTGCATGGATAGTTGCTCATCGCTACAAAATCTATACTTTTGTGGTTACGTAAAGAAA
>JAJUFT010000028.1 GCA_029263615.1 Alcaligenaceae bacterium
CCGTGCCAGTGGCGCCGCCGAACATCATGGTTCCGAGGGTCAGGGGGGAAATTTTCAGGGGGCTGCGCCCCAGATTGCGGTACTCCATCGTGTGTCTCCTGGTGGGCAGAAATTTTCGCCGAGCATAGCACCCGCCCTGCCTTCTGCGTATGACCGGCGCCTCAGTCCGGACTTGACCCTGAAGTGACTACAGGGTTTCCAATGAAGGCATGAATGGAGGACACATCATGTCAGACCCCCGACGCGCCCATGCGCCATTGTGTGCCGACACACACACGCCTTGCACGGAGGCGGGGCACACGCTTGCACACGACCCCGACCATGCGCACCAGCATGGGGATTCTTGCGCGCACTCCCACGGGCATGATCACGCCCCCGCACACGGACACGATCACGGCTCATGCTGCTCGGCGGGCCTGACGCTCACGGCCGAGCAGGCCGATGCGCAGCGAAGCGCCGCCATGCGGCGGGAATTCGGCCGGCTCGGACTGGCCCTGAGTCTGGCGTTCATCGCCGAGGGCCTGGACCTCTGGTGGGAAGATGTCCCGCTCTGGCAGGGTGTCTCGATGGTGCTGGCAGCCGCGGCCATCGGGCTGGCGGGCCTGGGCGTGCTACGGCAGGGCTGGGCGTCCCTGCGGCGGGCCGATCTCAACATCGATGCCCTGATGACGGTGGCGGTGACCGGTGGCTTCCTGATCGGCGAATGGCCGGAAGCCTCCATGGTCATGGCGCTGTATGCCCTGGCCGAGCTGCTGGAGGCGCGGTCGGTCGACCGCGCGCGTCATGCCATCAAGGGCCTGCTCGACCTCACACCGCCCGTTGCCCAGCGACGCAGCGCCAGCGGTGCGTGGGAGGAAGTCCCGGTCAGCGAAGTTCGGCCCGGCGACACCATCCGGGTGAGGCCGGGCGAGCGCTTCCCTCTGGACGGCACGGTGAGGAGCGGCCAGAGCGCAGTGGACCAATCCCCTGTCACGGGCGAGAGCCTGCCGGTGGAAAAGGGCCCGGGCGATGTCGTGTACGCCGGCACCATCAACCGGCACGGCGGCCTGGACATCGAGGTGACGGCCCCTGCGAGCGACACCGTACTGGCGCGCATCATCCATGCGGTGGAAGCAGCACAAAGCAAGCGGGCGCCCACCCAGCGCTTCATTGACCGTTTCGCCCGAGTCTACACCCCAGCGGTGTTCGTCATGGCCTTGGCCATGGCATTGGGCGGCCCCTTGCTGGTCGGGCTGAGCTGGCAGGACAGCATCTACCGTGCGCTCGTGCTGCTGGTGATCGCCTGCCCGTGCGCGCTCGTCATTTCCACGCCGGTCACCATCGTCAGCGCGCTGGCCGCCGCAGCGCGGCGGGGGATTCTGATCAAGGGCGGCGTCTATCTGGAACAGGCCCGCCACCTGGGCATGGTTGCGCTGGACAAAACCGGGACGGTGACCGAAGGGCGTCCGCGCCTGGTGGCCCGCGAATACCCGCAGCGCGAGCCGGCGAACGGCGAGGTCGATGCCGTCGCGGCGGCACTGGCGCAGCGTTCCGATCACCCGGTTTCCCAGGCGATTGCCGCGGGCCTGCCGGCCTCTACCCTTCAGGTCGGCGATTTCAACGCGCAGGCGGGTCAGGGGGTGAAGGGTCAGGTGGACGGCAGGGATTACTGGCTGGGCAGCCATCGGCAGATCCATGCGCTGGGCCGCTGCGGGCCCGAACTGGAGGAGCTGTTGGGACGCCACGAGATGGAGGGCAGAACCGTTTCCATGCTGGCGGATGCCGATGCCGTGCTGGCCGTGTATGCCGTGGCGGACGATGTGCGTGCCACATCCGGGCAGGCCGTCGCGGAGTTGCGGCAGATGGGGGTCGAAACGGTGATGCTGACGGGCGATAACGAAAAGACGGCACGCAGCGTGGCGGAACGCTCCGGCATTCGCGCATGGCATGCCGCGCTGCTGCCCCAGGAAAAGCTCGACACCCTGCGTGGCCTGGCGCAGGAAGGGAGGGCGACCGCCATGGTGGGGGACGGCATCAATGATGCCCCGGCCCTGGCGGCGGCCGACATCGGGTTCGCCATGGGCGGCATGGGCACACATACGGCCATGGAGGCGGCCGATGTGGTGATCATGAACGATGACCTGCGACGCATTCCGGAAACTATCCGCTTGTCGCGCCGCACGCACGCGGTGTTGTGGCAGAACATTGCCTTCGCGCTGGGCATCAAGGCCGTTTTCCTCACCCTTGCCGTGTTCGATCAAGCCACCATGTGGATGGCCGTGTTCGCCGACATGGGCGCCAGTTTGCTGGTGGTTTTGAACGGCCTGCGCATGCTGCGCAGTTCCGCGAAAGCAGCTTCCCGCAATTAGAAAAATATAGTCACATTCTGTATCATGGAAAACGATATGTTCATATAGTGAAACTTAAGGCATTTTAGGTTTTGTTATGTGAACATTCAGAGATAAAAAAGGGGCATAAGCTGTCACCGCGCTTCCGTGTGGTGAGTCACAGAGCAAGAGGAGACCCTTCCATGTACGAAGTGCAAGGCCGTACTTTTGATACGGACCCCGATCAGGCTCGCCAGCCTTATCGTCACCCCCAGCCGGTGGATTGCCGCCCCGAGATCGTGCTGCCCGACGCGGTTCCCACCGACGAGCGCATCTGGGTGCCGACTCAGGAGAACGTCTGGTTCCGCCCCCTCTGTCTGAACGCCAGCGACGGCTACTGGACCACCATGCTGCGTGTCCGCAAGTCTGGCGTGCTATCCCGCCATCGCCATCCCAAGCCTGTTCATGGCCTGGTGGTGAAAGGCTCCTGGCGGTACCTCGAACACGACTGGGTGGCCACTGAAGGTGCCTACGTGTACGAAACCCCGGGCGAAACCCACACCCTGGTGGTCGATGATGATGTTGAAGAAATGATCACCTTCTTCCAGGTGAACGGCGCCATGATCTACGTCGACCCGGACGGCAAGGCCATGGGTTACGACGATGTCTTCACCCGCATCGATCTCTGCCGCCGTCACTACGAGGCGGTGGGTCTTGGCGCAGATTACGTCAATCAGTTCATCCGGTGATTCCCCGACGCGGTGGGCGGGCATCTGCCTTGTCCTCTCCCGCGTTTTTTCACCCCCGGGGTGTTCACCATGTAAGCGAAACGTGTCGTTTGTTTCGCCTTCTGAGCAGTCCATAGAAGAGCAATAGCAGTCTGTCCTTAGAGGAGACAACAAAATGAGTCAATCGAAGTTCGGCATCAAACAGCTGGCCGTCGCGTGCGGTCTGGCGTTCTCCGCCCTGGCCGTTCAGGCCCAGGACGCAGTCAAGATTGGTTGTGTTCTGCCCTTGAGTGGCGGTTCGGCAGCCATTGGTGACCAGACCCGCGTCGGCGTGCTCGCCGCGGTCGAGCAGATCAACAAGAACGGTGGCATCAGCTCCATGGGCGGCGCCAACCTGCAAGTTCTGTTCGGCGACTCCCAGTCCAAGGCGGACGTGGGCGTGTCCGAAACCGAGCGTCTGATCCAGCGCGAGAACGTCTCGGCTCTGTGCGGGGCGTTCAACAGTGCGGTGACCCACCCCGCCACCGAAATCGCGGAACGCGCCAAGACGCCGTGGATCGTGGTCGGCTCCGTGAAGGACGAAATCACCGAGCGTGGTTTCAAGTACATCTTCCGCATCAACAACAAGGCCACCTACGACGCCAATGAGCAGATCCAGGCCATGAAGCTGCTGGCCGAAGAAACCGGCAAGCCGGTCAAGCGCGTGGCCATGCTCTATGAAGGGGGTGACTGGGGTCGCTCGCATGCAGAGAACATCCGCAAGCTGGCCAAGGAAAACGGCATGGAACTGGTGCTGGATGAAGCCATTCCGGCTCACCAGGTCGACCTGACCTCGCAGCTGCTCAAGGTGCGTGCCTCCCGTCCGGACGCCCTGATCCTGGCGCTGTACACCCCGGATCAGCTGCTCTTCACCCGTCAGTTCTCGCAACAGCGTCTCGACATCCCGTACGGCCTGCACTCCGTGGGCGGTGGCACCGAAGATCCGTCCTTCTATGCCGCTGTCGATGCCAAGGATGTGGCCTACTACTTCGTGCAGGAAGACTGGCAGGTCGACATGCTGGAAGTGAACAAGGACCCGCTGCTGCATGAAATGAACGCCTTTGCCAAGAAGCAGCTGGGCTACGACATGAGCGCCTACGTGGCACAGGGCATCACCGCGATGTACGTGCTCAAGGACGCCCTGGAGCGTGCCGGCAGTGCCGACCGCGACAAGCTGCGTGACGCCCTGGCCCAGACCGACATCACAGAAGGTCCGGCCCTCTACACCGGCTACCAGCGCATCAAGTTCGACGAGCACGGTCAGAACACCTATGCCCACGGCGTGATCTCGCAGAACATCGATGGCAAGCGTCGTGCGATCTGGCCCAAGGAAAACCGGGGTGCCGACGTGAAGCCCGTGTGGCCGGTGCCGAAGTGGTCGGATCGTTGATCCTCTAAGCACACCCCGACGCCCCCTGATCTGAAACGTGTACGCCCTTCCTTCGAAGGGCGTGCCGGGGGCGTTTTGCATTCTCGAAGAGGTGGAACGTGGATTCATACATCCTGACGTATTCGCTGATCAATGGCGTGCTGGTCGGCGCCATGCTGGGCGGCATCGCCCTGGGGCTCAGCCTGATCTTCGGCGTACTACGCATCATCAATTTCGCGCATGGCTCATTCATGATGCTGGCCATGTACATCAGTTTCTGGTTGCAGCATCTGACGGGTGTGGACCCCTATGTCAGCGTGCTGATTGCCGCACCGCTCATGTTTGTCCTGGGTTACGGGGTCCAGGCCTTCATCATCAGTCCGCTGATCCGTCGCGAGAGCACGCGGGTGGTCGAGCCTGTTAGCGCGCTGTTGCTGACGGCAGGCGTCTACATCCTGATCGACAACCTGGCGCTCATGTTCTTCGGGCCCAATGTGCGCACGACGGTCTCGGTTCTCGGGCAATCCACCCTCATGGTGGGGGACTTCCCGGTGAACACGCTCAGACTGATTTCCGCCGTGGCCGCGTGCGTGATGGCCGGAGCCCTGGCGTTCTGGCTGAAGCACAGCGATACCGGTCGGGCCATTCGGGCAACGGCGCAGAACCGCGACGCGGCCGCCATGTCGGGCATTGACGTGCCCCATATCTACAACCTGACCTTCGGTCTGGGTTGCGCCATGGTCGGCGTCATGGGCTGTCTGATCGCGCCCTTCATTCCCATCACGCCCAGCGTCGGTCTGGCCTTCGGCATCAAGTCCTTCATTGTGGTGGTGCTGGGCGGCATCGGCAGTATCGCCGGTTCGCTCGTCGGGGGAATCGTGATTGGCGTGTTCGAGTCCGTGGCGGCGCAGTTCGTCACCACGCCTGCAGCGGCCATCTTCTCGCTGCTGTTGTTCATTTTCATTCTGCTCGTCCGGCCCAGCGGCCTGATGGGCAAGAAGTAAGGAGGTCCGGATGAAGACACCATCCACCTTGACGGTGATCGCCGGCGTGATTGCGGTCGGCGCCCTGGTGCCGTTCGTCGTCCGCGACGAGTACGTCATCCACTCCATGATCATGGTCCTCTACTTCGGGTATCTGGCCTGTTCATGGAACCTGCTGTGCGGCTATGTCGGGCAGATTTCCTTCGGTCACTCGGTGTTCTGCGGCGTGGGCGGCTACGTCTCCGTTCTGCTGCTGACGAACATGGGCATGTCGCCCTGGCTGGGCATGCTGGTCGGGGGAGCACTGGCGGCCGTGCTGGCCGTGATCATCGGCTACCCGACCATGCGTCTGCGCGGCCCCTATTTCGCGCTCACCACCATCGCGGTGGCCGAGGCCGTGCGAATCTGGGTCGAGAACACCGGTGAACTGTTCGGCATTCAGATCCGCGGTGCGGAAGGTCTGGCCGTTCCGCTGGTCGGCAACAACTGGGCGCTGTTCCAGTTCGACAGCAAGGTGCCTTACTACTACGTCATCCTGGCGATGCTCGCGGCCGTGCTGCTCATCACCTGGGCGGTGGAGCGCAGTCGTCTGGGGGCCTGCCTCAAGGCGATTCGCGGCGACCGCGACGCGGCGGAATCGCTGGGCATCAACCCTACGCGCTACACGCTGACGGCCTACGCCCTGAGCGCCTTCATGACGGCGCTGGGCGGCAGCTACTACGCACAGTTCGTGCGCTTCATCAATCCAGAGCGCATTTTCGGCATCGAGCTGTCCATCGACATGGCACTGATGAGCATCATCGGTGGGCAGGGCACCGTGTTCGGTCCGCTGCTGGGCGCGCTGTTCCTGTCGCCCATTGCCGAGCTGACCCGCACTTATCTGGGCGGACAGTTCATCGGGCTGCATCTGGCCATCTACGGTCTGGTGCTGATTCTGGCCGTGCTGTATCTGCCCAAGGGCATTCTCGAACCCCTGAGCAATGGCCTGGCGCGTGTGATGGGTCGCGACCCCGGCGCCGCCGACCGTGCGCGTGGCAACAAGGCACTGGCGACTGCGAATTCGGGAGAACGCGATGAGTGAGCCTTTACTGAAAGTTCAGGGCATCGGCAAGCGCTTCGGTGGCCTGCAGGCGGTCAACAACCTCTCCTTCGAACTCAAGCGAGGCGAGATTCTGGGCTTGCTCGGACCCAACGGTGCCGGCAAGACGACGGCCTTCAACATGATCGCCGGCTACCTGATGCCGGACACGGGAAAGATCTGGCTGGACGGCAAGGACATCACTCGCCTTCCACCCTGGGAAGTGTGCAGGGCCGGGCTGGCCCGGACCTTCCAGCTGTCCAAGCCGTTCAGCGGCATGTCCACGCGCGAGAACCTGGTGGTCGGAAACCTGGTGAAGACCAATGACCGCGCGCGCAGCGAGCGCAAGGCCGACGAGCTGCTGGAGTTCCTCGACCTGACGCACCTGGCCGAGGTCGACGCCGACACGCTGACCGCGTTCGAGCGCCGCAAGGTCGAGCTCGGGCGGGCCCTGTCCACCGAGCCCGTGCTGCTGCTGATGGATGAGGTCGTGGCCGGCGCCACCCCGCAGGAAGCACTGCAGATGGTGGAGCTGATCAAGAAAATCCGTGATCAGGGCGTGACCGTGCTCATCATCGAGCACGTCATGAAAGTGATCATGGGATTGTCGGACAGGGTGATTGTGATGCACCTGGGCGAGCTGATGGCTGACGGCATGCCTGCAGACGTCGTCCGTCAGCCCAATGTGCTCAAGGCCTATTTTGGAGACGACTATGTCGATACCAGCGCTTGAAGTGAAAGGCCTGCACGTGGGTTACGGCGATGTGCAGGTTCTGCGAGATCTGAGTCTTTCGGTGGGGCAGGGCCAGCTCGTGGCACTGATCGGCGCCAATGGAGCGGGCAAGTCCACCCTGCT
This sequence comes from Alcaligenaceae bacterium, assembly GCA_029263615.1. Classification (GTDB taxonomy): domain Bacteria; phylum Pseudomonadota; class Gammaproteobacteria; order Burkholderiales; family Burkholderiaceae_B; genus Yanghanlia. The sequence continues at coordinate 7,360 of JAJUFT010000028.1, forward strand.
GCGCACGATTTCCGGTCTGCTCAAACCCACGGCGGGCGAGATCAACCTCGGGGGCAAGCCCCTGCACGGCCGGCCGCCGCATGAAGTGGCCGAATCCGGCTTCGTGCAATCCCCCGAGGGCAAGCAGCTCTTCCTCGAGATGAGCATTCTGGAGAACCTGCTGGTGGGAGCGCACAACAAGCGGGCGCGTGCTGTCAGGGATCAGACGCTCAAGGAAGTCTTCGATCTCTTCCCGATTCTCCAGGAACGTCAGCATCTTGCGGCCTCGACCCTGTCGGGCGGGCAACAGCAGATGGTGGCGGTCAGCCGTGCGCTGATGGCCCGACCCTCGGTGCTGGCGCTGGACGAACCCTCGCTGGGGCTGGCGCCGATCATGGTCGACCGCCTCTTCGAGTCGATCAAGCGCATCCGCGATCTGGGGGTGACGGTGCTGGTGATCGAGCAGAACGTCTTCAAGGTTTTGCAGATGGCCGATTACGGCTACGTGCTGGAGAACGGCACGATTTCCATGCAGGGAACGGGCGAGGCCCTGCTGGCGGACGACCATCTGCGGGCAACTTATCTGGGCATGTAGAGGGGACAACAATGGAACAGACGCAAAAAGAAAAAGACAGGGCGGCCGTCATCGCGGATCTGCGTGCGCGCGCACTCAACCTGCGGCGCCACATGGTCACGCAGGCGCGCGGCAAGGGGCAGGGCTACCTGGGCCAGGGGCTGGGAATCGCCGATTTCCTGGCCACGATGTACTTCCATGAATTCGAGCCGCAGGACCTCGACTTCAGTCGCAAGGAGCGAAAGCGCTTCCTGCTTTCCACCGGCCACTATTCCATCGCCTTGTGGGCGGTGCTGGCGGAACACGGAATCATTCCGAAATCCGACCTGGAATCCTACGGTGCCGACGGCAGCCCGCTGGAAATGAGCACCATGGAAGGTCATCTGCCCGGCGTGGAAATGACCGGAGGTTCTCTGGGTCATGGCCTGGGCGTGGCGACCGGGCTGGCGGTGGGCTACCGCCTGGACGGCCTGCAATCCACCATCCACGTTGAAATCAGTGACGGCGAGCTGCAGGAAGGCTCCACCTGGGAGGCGGCCAACACGGCAGCGGCTTTCCGCCTGGAGAACCTGGTCTGCTGGGTCGACCGCAACGGCATTCAGGCCGACGGCCCGCTGGTGGTCCCCGTCGATCCCATCGACAAGCGCTTCGAAGCCTTCGGCTGGCTGACGCGGGAAATTGATGGCAATGATCTGGACCAGCTGCTGGACGCCTTCGAGTGGGCGGCGCAGCGCGAGGGGCGCCCCAAGGTGGTCGTGATGCGCACGCGTCCGGGCGCCGGCATCAAGCGAATTGAACAGCGCGATCGTGCGCACTTCGTGCGGATCGACGCAGACGAATGGGATGACGTGGCACGCGAACTGGAGGCCGAAAATGCTTAAATCACGCACGCTCGCCATGAGCGAGTCGGAAGAAATCGTAGGGCGCCCTTCCGTAAAGGCTCCTTTCTCCATCGGTCTGCTCAAGGCCGCCGAGACGCGCAATGACATCGTGCTGCTGACGGCCGACCTGGGCAAGTACACGGATACGGCGGATTTCCGCGCCAAGTACCCCGAGCGTTTCTTCAACGTCGGCATGGCCGAACAGTCGCTCGTCATGACGGCCGCGGGTCTGTCCAAGGCCGGCAAGGTCGCCTACTGCACGACCTATGGCACCTTTGCCACGCGTCGTGCCTATGACTTCCTGGCCATTGCGGCGGCGCACAGCAATGAAAACGTGAAGATGTTCGCCGGCAACCCGGGTCTGACCACCGGCTACGGCGGTACCCACCAGGCCAATGAAGATCTCGCGCTCATGCGGGCCATGCCGAACGTCACCGTGATCGACCCCTGCGACGCCACCGAAATGGAACAGGTCGCGCAGATGGCCGCCGACATTCCCGGCACCGTTTACTGCCGCCTGCTGCGGGCCAACGTGGCGCAGGTGCTGGACCCCGAGACCTACCGCTTCCAGGTCGGCAAGGGTCACGTGATCGGCAACGGCAACAAGCTCGGCTTCGTTTCGACCGGCTTCATGACTGAACGCGCGCTGGACGCCAGCCGCCACTTCGAGCGTAACGGTGTGAGCAGCGCCGTATTCCACAGCCCCTGCATCAAGCCCTTCGATGCGGAAGGTCTGGTGCGCTTCGCACGCTCGGTGGAGCGCCTGGTGGTCTGCGAGAACCACATCACCACCGGCGGCCTGGCGACCCTGGTGGTCGAGACCCTGTACGACGCCGGCCTGGCGCCCAAGATCCTGAAGATCGGCATTCCCGACCAGTTCATCGAGTGCGGCTCCCTGACGTATTTGCAGGATCGCTACGGGCTCACGACGGAACGCATCATTGAACGGACGGACGCATGGCTGCGAACATGAGCACTCCCCCACTTCCCGACCCGCGTGAGATCCGGGTCTTCGGCTCCATGCACCGCTACTACCAGGGACCGGGCGCCGTGCGCCTGCTGGGCAACGTCTGCAAGAGCCTGGGCAGCCGCCCGCTGCTGATCTGCGACGACATCGTGCATGGGCTCATCTACGGGGACGCCGGTGGCGCTTGCCGCGCGCAGGGGCTGGAACTGGCCTATCTGCGCGCCGACAGCGAGGTGACGCGCACGGCCGTGCAACGCCTGGTGGAACAGGCCCGTGCCCTGCCGGCGACGCCCGACATCATCGTGGCCGCCGGTGGCGGCAAGGGTGTCGATACGGGCAAGGCCGTGGCGCGTGAACTGGGTGCCCACCTGGTCGTCGTACCGACGGCGGCCTCCAACGACGGCCCGTGCAGCAAGGTCTTCGTGTTCTACCACGACGACCACCGCATGGATTCGGTCGAGCAGATTCCGCGCAACCCGGACGCCGTGCTGGTGGATACTGCCCTGCTGGTCAAGGCGCCGCGCGCCCTGCTGGTGAGCGGCATCGGCGATGCCATCTGCAAGCTGTACGAAGGCGACCAGGTGCGGGCCGCGCGCGGTCTCAATCTGTTCGGCGGCGTCAGCACCATTGCCGTGACCGAACTGGCGCGGGCCTGCGACCGTGTGATTCGCGAGGATGCGGAAGAGGGCCTCAAAGCGCTGGACCAGAAAGCGCCCACTCCCGCCTTCGAGCGTCTGGTGGAAGCGCTGGTGCTGCTGAGCGGTCTTTCCTTCGAGAACAGTGGTCTGTCGATCGCTCACTCGATGACGCGAGGGCTGCCGCGCCTGCCGGGCGTGCACAGCACCCTGCACGGGCAGCATGTCGCCTATGGGCTGCTCGTGCAGCTCATCCTCGAGGGCCGGGACGCCAATTTCCTGCAGCAACAGCTGGCCTTCCACCGTCGCATCGGCCTGGCCGTGCGCCTGGCCGATCTGGGCGCCACCCGTACGGATGCCGAGGCGATCCGCGAGGTGGCGGAAGGCACCATGACGTCGCCGCACATCGGCCATTTCCAAACTCCGCTGGACGCCGGAAAAATCGCCGACGCCATGCAACAACTTGAAGATTTGAGCAGGTCATGACGCAAACAGACATTCAATCGAAAACAAGTTCAGACGCCCCCGTTGCCATCATCACGGGGGGCGGCACCGGGCTGGGCCTGGCGACCGGCCTCGAATTGCGCAGCCGCGGCTACCGCGTCGTGGCGGTCGGTCTGGACACGGAACCGGAGCTGGAAGGTAGCGGGATCGAGTTCGTTCAGGCCGACGTCACCGACAAGGCAGCCATGCAGGAGATTGCCAAGCGCGAGCCGCGTGTGGACGTGCTGGTGAATGCGGCAGGGACCATCCTGCACGAGGGGCGCGAGCATACCGACGAGGGTTTCCAGCGGGTGGTGGATGTGAACCTCAACGGCACCTTCATGGCCTGCGGTCTGTTTCGCGACGCGCTGGCGCAATCGCAGGGCAGCATCGTGAATTTCGCCTCGATGTGGAGCTACTTCGGTTCGCCCCGCAACCCGGCATATTCCTCGAGCAAGGGCGCGGTCGTATCGCTCACCCGTTCCCTGGCCGTGGCCTATGCCGCCCAGAAAATTCGCGTCAATGCCGTGGCCCCGGGCTGGATCGAGACCCGCATGTCCCAGGTCGCGTTGAACGACCCCGAACGGGCGCCGGCATTGCGCCTGCGCGTGCCGCTCGCGTTCTGGGGTCAACCGTATGACATCGCAAAGGCAGTCGCCTTCCTCGTCTCCCCGGACGCACGCTACATCACCGGCGTGACCCTGCCCGTGGACGGCGGATATTGCGCTGCCTGACAGAGGTTCAAGGGGGAAGTATGGATCCCAACATGGCTCGCTTCAATGAACTCAAGGGGCTGACCGTGCCCGGCCTGCTGTATCGCCGGGCGCAGCAGTACCCTTACAAGCTGGCGCTTTCGACGCACAGCTGCCGCGGGTATCGCGATCGTCTCAGCTATCTGCAGCTGGTCCAACGCATGGAAGGCATGGCGCGCGGCCTGCTGGCGCGCGGAGTTCGCAAGGGCGACCGGGTCGCGCTGCTGCTCACCAACGATGCCACCCGCGAGGGCGTGCTGACGGCCGTGGGCTGCTACCGCATGGGCGCCATTGTCGTGCCAGTCAACACCCGCAGTTCCGACGATGAGCTCAAGTACGCCTTCGGTATGGTCGAGCCCGCCTTCGTCGTGGTCACCCGCGAGATGGCAGAACGTGTCCGGCAGACCTGTCCTGCGGCGAAACTGCTGATCGCCGATGGCGAGCACGGTCAGGACGACGCCTGGCCCGATCCGGAGCGCGAGTTCCACGATATCGCGCTGCCGGAACTCGGGTCGGCCGAAGACACCACCGTGCTGCTTTTCACCTCGGGCACGACGGCCTGGCCCAAGGCGGTGATGCACTGCCATCGTAGCCAGCTGTACTGCGGCTATGCCGTGGGAACCGCCATCGGCCTGACCGACGCCGACACCTACCAGGGGGCCTGGCCGATTTTCACCAGTTCGGTCCTGAACATGGCCTGCATGGCTTCCTGGGTGACCGGGGCGGGTGCCGTGCTGGAACAGAGCACGCTCGACAACGCCGGCCGTTTGCGCCTGATCGAGACCGAGGCGACTTCGGTCTACCACGGCGTGACCTCGCCGCTGAACTTCATGATCGATGAGTTTGCCCGGGGGAAATACGACCTGTCCCGCGTGCGCCGCATCGGTTATGGCGGTGCGGCCATGCCGGCCGAGGTGATCAACAAGTTCACCACACGCGTGCCGCACGCCGATCAGGTGCATATCTGGGGCATGACGGAAACCGGTCCGGCCGGCACCTACCTGCCGCCGTGGTTCCTGCCGCGCAAGGCGGGCTGCATTGGCGGCGCCATGCCCGGCTGCGCCGTGCGCATCGTCGACGAAAACCGCAAGCCGCTGCCGGTGGGCGAGGTCGGAGAGATCGCCTTCTCCGGGCCGTCCATGGCCCAGGGCTACTTCCGCAACCCCGAGGCGACAGCCGAGGCCTTCGTGGATGGCTGGGTCATGACCGGCGACATTGGCTGCCTGGACGAAGAAGGGCATCTGCACTTTCTCGATCGCAAGAAGGATGTCATCAACCGCGGCGGGCTGAAGATCGCTTCGGCGGCCGTCGAAGAAGTCATCTACCGCGACGCGTCGGTGCAGGAAGCGGCGGTCGTGTCGATCCCCCACGCCGGCCTGGGTGAAGACATTGCGGCCTGCGTGGTGGCCCGTCCCGGTGCACAGATCGACACGGAAAGCCTGAAGGCCCTGTGCGCGCGCCATCTTGCCGATTACGAAGTGCCGCGTCACTGGTATGTGATGGAGGCACTGCCGAAGAACCCGATGGGCAAGATTCTCAAGCGAGAGCTCAGGTCCAGCCTCATTGAGGCGATTGAAAAGCAAGGGAAGGAAGTATGACAACGCAAGCGTATGCCATTCGTATCCACGAATATGGCGGGCCCGAGAATCTGCGCTATGAGCAGATCGAGGTTCCGCCGCCGGGTGCGGGCGAAGTCCAGATTCGCCAGCATGCGGTGGGCGTCAATTATCTGGACACCTACAACCGTCGGGGCGTCTTCCCCGTGCCCGAACTGCCCTGGGGCCTGGGCGTGGAAGGCGCCGGCGTGGTGACTGCCGTCGGTGAAGGCGTGACGCGTTTTGCCCCGGGCGACCGCGTGGCCTATGCCTCGCGTCCCATCGGCAGCTATGCCTCCGTGCGCAACCTGCCCGTCAATCTGCTGCTGCATCTGCCGGATGCCGTGAGCTTCGAGCAGGCGGCGGCCGCCACGCTGCAGGGCCTGACGGCGCACATGCTGGTGAACCGGGTCACGCATCTCCAGCCCGGCGACTGCGCGCTGGTGCATGCAGCGGCCGGCGGCCTGGGGCTGCTGCTGGTGCAATGGCTCAAGCATCGCGGCTGCCGCGTCATCGGCACCACCGGTTCCGAGGCCAAGGCCCAGTTGGCCCGCGACCACGGGTGCGATGAGGTCATTCTCTACAACGAGGAACCGTTCACGGAAGGCGTGAAGCGCCTGACCGGCGGCAAGGGCGTGGATGCCGTGTTCGAGGGCCTGGGCGGCCAGGTGTTCCACGACTCGCTGACCATCCTCAAGCCGTTCGGTCACCTTGTGAACCTCGGTCAGGTGGCCGAGGGCCTGCCGGCCGTCGATCTGGCCGAGCTGGGCCCGATCCGCTCGCTCACCGTGTCCGTTCCAGGCGTGTTCGCCTACATGAACCAGCACCCGAATCTGCAGGAAGCCGGCGACGAGCTGTTCGGCATGATCGCGCGCGGCGAGTTGCGCGTCCATATCGGACAGCGCTTCCCCTTGAGCGAAACGGCTGCGGCCCATCGCGCCTTGCAGGAACGCAAGACGACGGGCTCCGTCATCCTGATTCCCACCTGAAGGAAAGACATGAGCATCTTCAATACACCTGATCTGATGGCATTCCGGCAGGAAGTCAGGGCCTTCATCAAGGAAAGACTGACGGATGAAATGGTGCAGGCCACGCGTAGCGGCCTGCATCTGGACCCGCGCATCATGCGGGCCTGGCAGGCCACGCTGAACCAGCGGGGCTGGGGGGCACCGCACTGGCCGGCTTCGGCCGGCGGCCCCGGCTGGAACGCCCTGCAACGTTACATTTTCGAAGAAGAGTGCGCATTTGCGGATGCGCCGCCGGGAGACGTCCTCGGCCTGTTCCTGGCCGGCCCGATGATCATCGCCGAGGGCAACGACGCGCAGAAGAAACGCTACCTGCCCAAGATTCTGTCCGGCGAGGAATACTGGTGCCAGGGCTTCTCCGAACCCAACGCCGGTTCCGATCTCGCCTCGCTCAAGACCACGGCGGTCCGCGACGGCGACGAGTGGGTGCTGAACGGTCAGAAGACCTGGTTGTCCAGCGGTCACTACGCCGACTTCATGTTCTGCCTGGCCCGCACCGACCTGGAGGGCAAGCCGCAGGAAGGCCTGACTCAGTTCATCATCGACATGAAGACGCCGGGCCTGACCTTGCACCCCATCATGACCATGGATGAGGGCCACTCCGTCAATGCCATTTTCCTGGACAACGTGCGCGTACCGCACGAGAACGTCATCGGCGAGATCAACAAGGGCTGGACCTACGCGAAAGACCTGCTGGCCCGCGAGCGCGTGAACAATGCCCAGGCGCCGCGCACCAAGCGCGATATCCTGGAGCTGGAACGGCTGGCCGCCTCGCTCAAGGACGAGCATGGTGCCCCGCTGGCGGACCAGCCTCAGGTGCAGCGGCGTCTCGCTTCCCTGGTCATGGATTTCGTGGCGCTGCAATCGGCCGTGCTGCGCGTGCTGGCGTCGCAGATGCGCGGCGAGGAGCCCGGCCCGATCGCTTCCACCCTCAAGATCCGTGGTTCCGAGCTTCAGCAGCGCGTCACGGAAACCGCCATGTCGCTGCTCGACCAGGCGGGCATTGTGCTCACGCCGGAGTACGGCGGCGGCCTGCTGGCGCCGGAAGGCAACGGCTGGCTGGAACGCCACCTGTTCCGTCGTGTCGTGACGATTTATGCCGGGTCCAACGAGATCCAGAAAACGATTATCGCCAAGTCGATTCTTGGCATGTGAGGGAGAACCGCAATGGCGATTGATCAGAACGAGCTGAATCTGCTGCTGGACGGCGCGCAGCGCTGGTTTGCGGAAAACAACGCATTCGATGACCGCGTGGCGGCCTTCCGGGACGGGCACCGTGAACAGGAGGGCGCCTGGCAGGCCATGGCAGACATGGGCTGGCTGGCGCTTTCCCTGCCCGAATCGGCCGACGGCTTTGAAGCGGGTGCTGAAGCCTGCTTCCAATTCATCCGTCTGCTGGGCAAGCATGCTCGCCCCGAAGCCCTCGATGTGCACTTCATGCTGGCGCCTGCCGTCGCCCGGGCCTGCCCGGACGCCGCGGAAGCACTGATGAGCGGCCAGATGCGCCTGGGAGCCGTGGACCTGCCGGGAGCTGCGGGCCAGGGAGCCGACGAGGCGGCGCTCAGCGGTCGCACCGGCCCGGTTCTGGGCGCCGGCGCCACGCACTACGTCGTGTTCGTGATGGCCGATGGGGAGGCCGCGAAGGCCGTCCTGCTGGCGGCCGATGCAGACGGCCTTCGGGCTGAGCCCGCCCGCCTGATCGACAAGCGCGACACCGTGCTGCTGAACCTCGACCACGCCCGCGGCGTCGCGCTGCGTCAGGAAGACACCGGTCTGCGCCCGCAGGCGCTGCGTGACCTGGCCGCGGCGGGACTGGTGGCCGACACGGCCGGCGCCCTCGAAGCCGGTTTCGAACTGACCCTGGATTACCTGAAGCAGCGCAAGCAGTTCGGCCGCCCGCTGTCCCAAATGCAGGCCGTGCAGCACAAGATGGCCGAGATCTTCTGCGACGTGCAGCAGATGTCCGCCCTGACCGAGACTCTCGGTCTGGAGATTGATGCGGCGCCCACCGGCGACTGGCCCACCCTTCCGGTGGCCAAAGCCTTTGTCGGTCGCCGAGCCCTGCGTGGCCTGGGCCAGCTGATCCAGCTCTCCGGCGGGATCGGGGTCACCGAAGAATACAAACTCACCCACCTTTATCGACGGCTGCATGTGGCGGCCACCTTATTCGGCAGTGCGGAAACCCAGCTCAAGCGCATTCAGGTGCGCGAAACGCTGCTGGCTGCCTGAACGCTTTCTTGAACGGAATACTGGAAAAGATCATGGAAAACAAAGACAAAGCCCTCGTCCTGGAAGTCAAGGACCGTGTGGCCTATCTGACCATCAACCGCCCGGAGGCCCTGAATGCCGTGAATGCCGAGCTGCACACGGCGCTCTCGCGCATCTTCATTGACCTGGGCGAACGCCGCGACCTGAACGCCATCGTGCTGACTGGCGCAGGCAAGGCCTTCTGCGCGGGCGGCGACATCGAATGGATGCGCGCGGCCATCCGTGAACCGGAACAGTTCGAGGTCGTGACCTGGGAAGCCAAGCGCATCGTCTACTCCATGCTGGATTGCGAAATTCCCATCATCGGCCGCATCAACGGCGATGCCGTCGGTCTGGGCGCCACACTGGCCCTGCTTTGCGACATCACCGTGATGGACGAAAATGCGCGCATCGGCGACCCTCACGTCCGGGTTGGCCTGAATGCGGCAGACGGCGGGGGCTTCCTCTGGCCCCAGGTGATCGGCTATGGCAAGGCCCGCGAACTCCTGCTCACCGGCGACCTGCTCAATGCCCGGGAAGCCTGGCAGCTGGGTGCCGTGGGCCATGTCGTGCCGACCGAAGAGCTCGACGCACGGGTCGACAAGATCGTCAGCAAGCTGCGCAACGGCGCCACCAAGGCGATCCGCTGGACCAAGGCCGGTTACACGATCCCGCTGCGCCAGCTGGCGCATGGCCACATGGACGCGGGTGTCGCCTATGAATGTCTGACCAACCTCACTCAGGACCATTACGAAGCGGTCGAGGCGTTTGCCGAAAAACGCAAACCCGTCTTCACAGGGCGCTGACCCGGCGTCCGAAAGCGAGAACAATGAACACGAAAACTCTTCCGGAAGGCGTCATCGGTTCCAGTCAGGCCATCTCGGGCAAGGGCCAGCCCGTGGCGGGCACCCAGAGCATTCGCCGTGCTCTGACCCTGCTGCGCCTGGTCGCGAAGCACCGCGATGATGGGGTCAGGCTGGCGCAGCTCGTACGGGAATCGGGGCTGGATCGCGGCACCGCCCACCGTCTGCTGAAATGCCTGGTGGAAGAGCAATTCGTGGATCGCGGTGATGACAACCTGTACTACCTGGGCCCGGAAGCCGTGCTGATGGGCTCGCTCATGCCGCGCCCGACCTCGCTGCTCACGCGCTTTCTTCCGGTGCTGCGGCGGGTCGCCCGCATCTCGGGCGACACCACCTTCCTGATGATGCGTCAGGGCGACTACATTTTCTGCCTGCACCGCGAAGAGGGCACTTCGCAGGTACGCGTGCTGACCACGAACATCGGGCAGCGCCGCAACCTGGGCACCGGAACGGCCGGTGTGGCCGTGTTCGAACTCATGCAGGACAGCGAGATCGAGGCCATTTACCAGCGGCACCAGAAGGAATACGCCGAAATCGGGCTGAGTCTGGAAAATCTGTTGGCAATGGCCCACAAAACGCGGCGGCAGGGTTATGCGGAAGTTCACGAGGCCTTCGATGAAATTGGCACCGTCGGCCTGGGCATTGCGTTCCGCATTGGCCACCACGGCATGGGCGCTATCAGTCTGGCGACCCTGACGGCGCGCCTCAGCAAGGAAAGGCGCGATGCCCTGCTGGGGGTCATGAGGAATGAGCTCAAAGAGCTGGGTCTGCGCGAATGAACGCTGCAATCATCGATTAAATAGATGGATCTGATCTTTTTCAATCGATGAGAACGGCAGAATAATAGGGGCTCCGCCGGCATGCTTTCATGCACGTGCTGGCTGCGCCCTCCGGGGTGCGGCATTCAGCGCGAGTCTGGCGCCGTGTCCTTTTTTATGTTTCGTCGCTTACCGCTCTACTTCAATCCGTCTTCCGAGGAAGGCGTTCTTCGAATTTCCATTGCCATCACGCTCTTCGTCACCTTTCTTGGTGTGGCGTTCGGGCTGCTTGCCGCCTCGCTCACCATCCTGTTCGATGCCGTCTACGAGCTGCTTGATGTCGTGATGACCGGGCTGGCCCTGTTGGTGGCGCGTCTGATCACACTGTCCACCACCGGGGGCAAGCTCAACAAGAAACTGGCTGAGCGTTTTTCCATGGGCTTCTGGCATCTGGAGCCCATTGTGCTGGGCGTCAACGGCCTGCTGCTCATGGGTGCGGCCGTCTACGGTCTGGTCAACGCTGTGGATGCCCTGCTGCAAGGCGGCCGGCCGCTGGTCTTTGAATATGCCCTCGTGTTCGCGGGCATTTCACTGGTCGTCGAACTGGGGGCCGCGGCGTTTGTCTCGCGGGCCAACCGCAAGATCGGCTCCGACTTCGTGGCGCTCGATGCCAAATCCTGGCTGATGTCTGCCTCGATCACGCTGGCCTACCTCTTCGCTTTCGGCTTCGGCATGATGGCGCACGACACCCGGCTGGAATGGCTGGTGCCCTACATCGACCCGGCTGCGCTGGCCCTGGTGTGTCTGGCCGTGCTGCCCATGCCGATCGGCACCGTGCGTCGTGCACTGGCGGACATCCTGCTGGTGACGCCGCCCGATCTCAAGCAGCAAGTGGATGCGGTCGCGCAGGCGTCAGTGAAGCGCTATGGCTTCGAGTCCTACCGTTCCTACGTCGCCCGCGTGGGCCGCGGCAAGCAGATCGAGCTGTACTTTCTGGTGCCCGGCAAGTGGCCGGCCAAGACGCTGGAGGAATGGGACCGCATTCGCGATGAGATCAGCGAAGCCATTGGTGACGACACGCCCGACCGCTGGCTGGCCATCGTTTTCACCACCGACCCGGAATGGGCCCAATAAGACCGGCTTCCTGGGTCGCGGAGGGGCAATTCTCGCCCGTCCTCAAGCCGGCGGCGCGGCGTCAGTCCTGGATCTGGGCGAGCAGTTCTTCGTACCGCTTCTGGATCCACTGCACGGTGTGCGTCAGTTGCCACCCCTGACGCCACAGCATCCGCACCGAGAGGCGCGAAAGCGCTAGGGTGGGGCAATGCACCTGGCGCAGGGGCTTGTCGTAGGCATCATCCAGGCCGACGTTCACCGGCAAAATCGCCCACCCGAGGTCGTCCGCCACCATTTCCGCAATGCTGTAGAAACTGTCCGAACGCCACACCCGCGGGCTATAGATTTCCTCGCGCACATCTTCGGCATGCATCACCAGCTGGCGGTACTTGACGAGCTCCTTGCGCTGGATGGTGCTGAGCTGGGCCAGTGGGTGGTCGATCGCCACGAACACGCCCTGGGGCACGGCGCCCACATGCTTCTGATCAAAATTGGAAGGCAGGGTGCCGCGCACGAAATGGAAGGCGATGTCGGCGCGCTCGTCGGCCACAAAGTCGGCCACTTCCGTGGCCGTGCCGTTGAACAGATTCAGTTCCAGGTCGGGAAAGCGCGTGGCGATCTCGCGTAACAGCGTGCTGGTGGCAGCATAGGGCAGGGCTTCGTCCAGCGCCATGGCCAGCTGGGCCTCATTGCCGGCGCTCAGCGAACGGGCGCGGTTGTCGAGTGCCTCGGCCTGGCGCAACAGCTCACGGGCTTCCAGCAACAGCACCTGCCCGGCATCGGTCAGCTGCGCATTGCGGCGCGACCGGTCGAAGAGTTCGACATTCAGATCGGCTTCCAGCAGGCTGATGGCCGTGCTGACTGCAGACTGCGCCTTGCCCAGACGCCGTGCGGCGGCGCTGAACGAACCGCATTCCGCGGTGGTGACGAACTGGCGAAGTTGTTCGAGCGTCCAGTTCATGACTTGGCCGGCGAGCCCGTGGGTGGGGCGCCTGCAGGGCGAATATGCAGCGGAATCGTGACCGGCCCGTCGTTCACCAGTGACACCTGCATGTTGGCCCCGAACGACCCGCATGCCACGTCCGGGTGCAGGCTGCGAGCCCGCTCCACGAAATGATCGTACAGGGCCTTGCCAAGCTCGGGGGGCGCTGCGGCAGTGAAACTGGGCCGGTTGCCTTTGCGGGTGTCGGCGGCCAGGGTGAACTGGCTGACAATCAGCAGCCCGCCCCCGACATCCTGCACACTGCGGTTCATGCGTCCGTTCTCGTCGCTGAAGATGCGCAGCTTCAGCAGCTTGTCGAGCAGGGCATTGGCTTCCGACGGCGTGTCGCCCGGTTCCGCACACAGCAGCACGAGCAGGCCATGACCGATGCGGCCGATGGTTCGCCCTTCAACCGCGACACTGGCCTGCGACACGCGTTGCACGACGCTCAGCATTTTTCTGTAACTCCTGAATTTTTGGGGAAGAGGGTGGGGGGCGGTCTCGAACCTGTCCACACCGCCCGCGATTGTCATTCTCGCCTGCCCGCGCCGTCTGAGCCAGCCCGGAAGAGGAATATCCGGGTGGCCGTGCTTTCCGAACGGCGCCCGGCATCGGGAGGCACTCCCGGGTAAACATTGATTGACAGTTTGAGGCTTCAAGTGCATTGTTGCTGTCTGGGCCGCACTTTGCGGCCCTTTCAGGCAGTACAAAGGTTTCATGAACTGTTCCGGCTTTCAGCTCCTCATCGGCGATCACCTGGCACGCAGCGTGCGGGGGGTATCCTGTGCGCCGCCCTTGTGAATGGGTTTCGATTTTCCGATTCATCATTCACACAGCAGGAGCCTGAAATGGCAGATCTTTTCGAAAACCCCATGGGCTTGATGGGCTTCGAGTTCATCGAGTTCGCCTCGCCCACGCCCAATGTCATCGAACCCGTGCTGGAAAGCATGGGCTTCACCAAGGTGGCCAACCACCGTTCCAAGCAGGTCACCCTGTTCCGTCAGGGCGACATCAACGCCATCGTCAATTGCGAGCCCAGGAGCCCGGCCGCGTACTTCGCGGCAGAACACGGGCCGTCGGTGTGCGGCTTCGCCTTCCGCGTGAAGAACGCACAAAAGGCGTATGCGCGTGCGCTGGAACTGGGCGCTCAACCCATGGAGCTGCACACCGGTTTCATGGAATTGCGCCTGCCCGCCATCAAGGGCATCGGCGGCGCGCCCCTGTATCTCATCGACCGCTATGAGGAAGGCTCTTCCATCTACGACATCGACTTCGAATTCATCGAAGGTGTGGATCGCAAGCCCGTGGGTGCCGGCCTCAAGCTCATCGACCACCTGACGCACAACGTCTACCGTGGCCGCATGGCGTACTGGGCAGATTTTTACGAGAAACTGTTCAACTTCCGCGAACTGCGCTACTTCGACATCAAGGGCGAATACACGGGTCTGACCTCCAAGGCCATGACCGCGCCCGACGGCATGATCCGCATTCCGCTGAACGAAGAATCGTCCAAGGGTTCGGGGCAGATCGAGGAATTCCTCATGCAGTTCAACGGCGAAGGAGTGCAGCACGTTGCCTTCCTGACCGACGACCTGGTGAAGACGTGGGACGAGCTCAAGAAACGGGGTACCCGCTTCATGACGCCGCCGCCGGACACCTATTACGAGATGCTGGAAACGCGCCTGCCCGGCCACGGCGAGCCGACCGCCGAGCTGCAGAAGCGCGGCATTCTGCTGGACGGCACCTCGGAAGGCGGCCAGCGCCGCCTGCTGCTGCAGATCTTTTCGGAAACCGTCCTGGGCCCCGTGTTCTTCGAATTCATCGAACGCAAGGGCGATACCGGCTTCGGCGAGGGCAACTTCAAGGCCCTGTTCGAATCCATTGAACGCGACCAGATCCGTCGCGGTGTGCTTGCCACGGAATAATCCGTGATGCAGCGGGGGCGCGTCACGCCCCCGCTCGCAACCGGGGCAGCGCATGCGCTTCCTGTGTAGAAAAACGGCCGGCGCTCGCACCGCGATGCCCCACTTCCTTACAGCCCCCTTGAAGCGCTGTCGCCGTATAGGCAGAACCCCTGCCTGTCATTCCTTCTTTTTCGTTGCGTTGATGCTGCCGTCCGTCTCCAGGATGAGCAGGTCCACGTCTTCCAGCCGCATATTGTTGGCGTGCAGAACGCGATCGATCTCGTTCTTGCCGATGCGGTGATGTTTGAGCACTTTTTCGAAGAGCCGGCCGTTCCGACCGAGAAGCACTTCCTCCCCTTCCAGAATGTTTTCCAGCTTCACGCTGCGTGAGGCGGTGTAACTGATTAGGATGTTGAGTGCCAGGAGCGTGAAGGCGACGATGAGCCCACCCACCAGAGACTCGTCTCCTCCCGACATCGAGCCTCCAACGGCTTCACTGAGCAGCACCACCACCAGCAGGTCGAAGGGGGTGAACTGACCGATGGTTCGTTTCCCGGAAATTCGCACGGCCACCAGCAATACCACATAGACGGCCGCGCCGCGCACGACAAATTCCCACCAGGGCAGATCCAGGCTGAACACAGCCACCTCCAGAAAGCGGATGCGGACCGGACATGGCCGCTTGCGCCCGAATCGCGAGCAGAAAATGTGCCGGGCCCGTGAACCGAAACGGTGCACGGCGCTCCATTGGGGAGCGCGGCTGCATCGCAACAGCGCGGAACGGGCGGCGGAAGGGCGCCTGGAGGCGGTCAGATTCGTCAAAAAATTGGCATGGACATTGCGTTATTGGCCCTGTCCATTCAACGCTGGAGTGCAAAAAATGAGAACCATGATCCCCCTTTATCTTGCCGCGGCGTGTCTTGCGGTCGCCGGAACCGCGCATGCGCAGGAAACCACCGTCCAGGCATCCGAGTCCAACTGGTCGCTGAGTGCCAACCTGGGCGTCGTGAGCGATTATCGTTTTCGGGGGCTCATGCAGACCAACGGCAAGCCTGCCATTCAAGGCGGCTTCGATATCAACCATAGCAGCGGCTTCTACATCGGTAACTGGAACTCCAGCATCAGCTGGCTGTCTGACGCCGACCCGGACATTTCTTCGAATGTGGAAATGGATTTCTATACCGGCTATGTCTACACCATTGCTGAAGACTTCACGCTCGATGCCGGCCTGCTGTATTACTACTACCCGGGCCGCTATCCCAAGGGCTTCAACGACCCGGATACGCTTGAAGCCTATGTCGGCCTGACCTACGGGCCGGTGTCCTTCAAATACTCGCACGCTCTGACCGACCTGTTCGGCGCCGACAACAGCAAGAACAGCCAGTACTACGACCTGGGCCTGGCCGTCCCAACTGGCATCTGGGACCTGAACTTCAATGCGCATGTGGGCTACCAGAAAGTTCGCAACGCCAGCGATGCTTCGTACACCGATTGGAGCGTGGGCCTGAGCCGCGACTTCGGCAACGTCACGGTATCGCTCACTTACTACGACACGAATGCCGATCGTGACCTGTATACCAACGGTCACGGCAAATATTTGGGAAAGGCGGTGGCCGTGCTGGGCGTCAGCGCATCCTTCTGACACCCGCCGCCGCATTGCACGGACGCCAGCCTCACAAGGGCTGGCGTTTTTGCTCTCACGGGCGGGCCTGATCCACTGTCAATGCACCCTCGCGCGCAGAGGGTTCCCGCCCCGGACTCCGGAACGTCACTTGCTGTCCGAACCCATCAAATACCGCGACGCCGCGGGAGAATGGCAATGGACACGAAACGATCAAGAACAGGCCCCTGGGCCGCGGCTGTCGCGCTGGCGGCAGGCCTTCTGGGCGGGTGCACGCCCATGGTCACTGGACAGATGGCCGAAGGTGGAATCAACGTCGCGAAAAGCGCCTTTGGCGCGCTGAGTCCCACCACGGCGGGGGCCGATGAACGCCAGCGCAGCATTCAGGCCAAACTCAACGACGTGGATGTGGGCGACGACATTGACCCGATCCTGGAAGGCATCGGCGAGCCACCACGCGTGAAATCCGGCAACGCGCAGGGTTACACCTGCTACGAGTTCCCGAGTGTGTACAGCTCAACGGAATCCGCCGTCCTGATGGCTCGGGACGGCAAGGTGGTGTTCTATGGGAATTCCCGCTGCACCGAAGAGATGGATGTGTCCAACTTCCGGGCGGGCGGTAAGTATCAGTAAGGTGGCGGCCTAAAGCGCGTTCTTCGAGAATGTGTCGCATTGATTCGGATCGCCGCTCTTCCACCCGACGGTGAACCAGCGCATGCGCTGTGCAGACGATCCATGGGTGAACGAGTCTGGTACCACGCGGCCCTGACTGCGCTGCTGGAGTCGGTCGTCTCCCACAGCACTTGCGGCGGTCAGCCCTTCTTCGATGTCGCCCGGTTCCAGTGTGCTGCGCTGGCTGTCGGAATGGTGAGCCCAGACACCCGCCAGGCAATCAGCCTGCAGTTCCGTGCGGACACTCAACGCGTTTGCGGTGGCCGGATCCGACCGTCGCCGCACCTGTTCGACCTGGCTCATGATTCCCAGTTCATTTTGCACGTGGTGGGCGACTTCATGGGCAATGACATACGCCTGTGCGAAATCGCCCGGCGCGTTCAGTTGTGCATCAAGCTGGCGGAAGAAGGCGAGATCCAGATAAATCTTTCGATCAGCCGGGCAGTAAAACGGCCCCATGGCCGCTTGACCCGTGCCGCAGGCTGTGGGCGTGACGTCGGTGAAAAGCACGAGTGCCGGGGGGCGATAAGGACCGTGACCTGCGCGCTGAAAAAGGCTTTCCCAAGTGTCTTCGGTGTCGGCCAGGACTTTCGACACGAAGCGCGTTTCCGGGGTGGGAGCAAGCGTTTCTCCAGCCTGTTGCCTGGACACAGGGCCATTTTCCGCCATTTGCAGCACGACACCCGGGTCGATGCCGAAGTAAGCCGCCACGAGCGCGAGCACCAGGGTACCCAACCCGATCTTTCCGCGACCGCCGATTCCGGTCCGGCGGCCCCGCCGATCTTCAATGTTGCGACTTTCGCGCGAGTTGTCCAAACGCATGGTGACCTCTTTTCTCGATACCTCACCGACAAGGGAAAGCATCATATCGTGACCGGCGTTCTTCCGGTGAATGCGAGAGGGCATTCACCGTGCCCGGTCTTCAGCCAATCGGTTCAACGTCGTGGCTGCAGTCGGTGAGAGCCGACCGAAACGCGACAGACTCTGATGCCAGAAATGCAAAACGCCAGCCCCGAAGGACTGGCGTTTCTGAAATTCTTTTGGTGCCGGCTAAAGGAGTCGAACCCTTGACCTTCGCATTACAAGTGCGCTGCTCTACCAACTGAGCTAAGCCGGCTGCAAAGAAGAATAATTCTATCAGTTTTTTCCGATCTTTACTTCACCACGGTCAGGCGCGGGCGAGTGGGAGGCGGGTCGTCAGGCGTGTCGTCGCCGGCCCCCGGCGCCTGCACGGAACCCCGGCCGTCGGTGGCGTCCCCACCTGGGTAGGGTTCCGAGGGAGCCACTTCGAAACCCATGCCGGCCCCCGTTTCACGGGCATAAATGGCAGACACGGCAGCCACGGGCACGTAGATCTGTTCGGTGACGCCACCGAAACGCGTCTGGAATTCGATGTACTCGTTGCCCAGCACGAGGCGGTTGGTGGCCAGCGTGCTGATGTTCAGCGTGATCTGGCCATCGTGCACATGGGCGGGCGGAACAATCGTGTTCTTGTCGACCGTCACCACGATATACGGCGTGTAGCCGTTGTCAGTGCACCATTCGTGCAGTGCGCGAATCAGGTAGGGTTTCCGGGACAGTTCTTGCATGGTGTCAGCGGCGCATGACTTTTTCGGAGGGCGTCAGGGCCTCGATGTAGGCCGGACGCGAGAAGATGCGTTCCGCATACTTTTGCAGCGGGGCCGCATTCTTGGGCAGCTCGATGCCGTAATGGTCGAGGCGCCAGAGCAGCGGGGCAATGGCGACGTCCAGCATGGAGAATTCCTCGCCCAGCATGAACTTGTTCTTGACCAGCACCGGCGCCAGTTGGGCCAGGCGATCGCGGATGTTCTGACGTGCGACTTCCTGGGCTTGCGGATCGGGATTGTTGCGGTTTTCGAGCACGGAGACGTGCACGAAGAGTTCCTTCTCGAAATTGTAGAGGAACAGGCGAGTCCGGGCGCGCATGACGGGGTCTGCCGGCATGAGCTGCGGGTGAGGGAAGCGCTCGTCGATGTATTCGTTGATGATGTTCGATTCGTACAGGATGAGATCGCGCTCAACCAGGATTGGCACCTGCCCGTACGGGTTCATGACGGCAATGTCTTCGGGCTTGTTGTACAGGTCGACGTCACGGATTTCGAAATCCATGCCTTTCTCGAACAGAACAAAGCGGCAACGTTGGGAGAACGGGCAAGTCGTTCCGGAATAGAGCACCATCATGTCGCGGTTTCCAATCGTAGAAGTATGAGTAAAAGGTACGCCTTTCAGGCGGCCAGACAAAGGGACATTGCACGATGTCGGCGGCGCCTGTGGGCCGGGCCGGCCTGTTTGACGGGCCCTGGCAGGACAGCGAGGAGGGGAAGCAGAGCTTCCTCCAACATTGGCAAAGAGCTCGGGCCTCTTGACCGGAGCTCTTTCAGCATACTACGCCTTGTCAAGTCGTCTGCAACATCGTCCACGGGGCGAACCATGGACGATGCCGGATTTTCAAGCTGCAGCGCTTACTTTACGTCCTTCCAGTAGACGGCGTTCAGACGCCATGCCACACCGAAGAACAGGAAGAGGAACAGCAGAACCCATACGCCGAGTCGCTTGCGCTCGAGCTGGACGGGTTCAGCCATCCACCCCAGGAAGTTGGCCAGGTCAGCCACCTGATTGTCGAACTGGGCGGCTGCCTTGGCGTCGACGGGGGTGAAGGTGACCTTGTCGGACGCGCTTCCCGTGTAGCCCTGCAGCACCTCCGTCTTCACGTCCTTAAAGCCTTGCGGATCAAAGCGTGTGATGGTGCGCTGCCACTGCTGCGTGCCATCGGCTTGATCGACCAGGGCCACGGTGTTGCGTTCCATGCTGCGCGGACCTTGCAGTGCCCACAGAGGGTGGGGCATGCCGACGCTGGGGAACACCAGGTTATCCCAGCCCAGGGGGCGGGAATTGTCGCGGTAGAAGGTACGCAGGAAGGTGTAGACGTAGTCGACGCCGGTGGGCCCCAGGTTGTGGGACTTCGCACGCGCGATGACGGAGAGGTCGGGCGGTGCGGCGCCGAACCACTTCTTGGCGTCTTCCGGACGCATGGCGATTTCCATGAGGTCACCCACGCCTTCGCCGGTGAACAGCAGGTTGCGCTTGATCTGCTCTTCGGTCAGACCGATGTCGGTCAGGCGGTTGTAACGCAGGGACTTCGCGCTGTGACAGCCCAGACAGTAGTTGACGAAGAGCTTGGCCCCGTTTTGCAGCGAAGCCATGTCGTTGATGCGTACGGGTGCTTTTTCCAGCGGATACCCGCCTTCAGCCGCGACTGAGACCGCGCAGGTCAGGGAAAGAGCGATGGTTCCTATCAGTTTCTTGATCATGATCGTTCCGTTACCTTTTGGTGAGCTCAGTGGGCCTTGAAAGTGATGCGCTCAGGCACCGGCTTGAAAGTCCCGATACGGCCCCAGACGGGCATCAGGAAGAAGAAGCCCAGATAGATCACCGTGCCGATCTGGCTCATGAGGTTGAATGCCGGGCTGGGGGGCTGGGTGCCCAGATAGCCGAGCATCAGGAAGTTCACGATGAAGATCGCGTACAGGAACTTGTGCCAGGTCGGACGATAGCGGATCGACTTGACGGGCGAGGAATCGAGCCAGGGCAGGAAGCCGAGCAGAACCACGGCGCCACCCATCACGACCACACCCCAGAACTTGGCGTCGAAAATGCGGAAGGCGACAGCCAGGCCAAGGAGGAACAGGGGAACGATGATGCGCCAGATGCCCTTCACCTTGCCATTGGCAAACAGCACGATGGCCGCCAGCACGGCGGAGCCGGCCAGAACCCAGGTGAATTCAGCGGTAATGGCACGCAGCAGGGAGTAGAACGGCGTGAAGTACCAGACCGGGGCAATGTGCGGAGGCGTCTTGAGCGGGTCGGCCGGGATGAAGTTGTTGAACTCCAGGAAGTAGCCGCCCATTTCAGGCGCGAAGAACACGATGGCCGCGAAGACAATCAGGAAGCCCGCCACACCCACGATGTCGTGCACCGAGTAGTAGGGGTGGAAGGGGATGCCGTCGACGGGGTGGCCGTTGGCGTCTTTGGGGCCTTCCTTGATTTCAACGCCGTCGGGGTTGTTGGAACCCACTTCGTGCAGGGCGATGATGTGTGCCACGACCAGGCCGATGAGGACCAGCGGCACCGCGATGACGTGCAGCGCGAAGAAGCGGTTCAGGGTGGCGTCGGACACGACGTAGTCGCCGCGGATCCAGATGGACAGTTCAGGCCCGATAAAAGGAATGGCCGAGAACAGGTTCACGATCACCTGGGCGCCCCAGTAGGACATCTGGCCCCAGGGCAGCAGGTAGCCCATGAAAGCTTCGGCCATCAGGCACAGGAAGATCGCGACGCCGAAGATCCAGACGAGTTCACGCGGCTTGCGGTAGGAGCCGTAGAACAGGCCGCGCAGCATGTGGAGGTAGACCACCACGAAGAACATCGAGGCGCCCGTGGAGTGCATGTAGCGGATCAGCCAGCCCCAGGGCACTTCGCGCATGATGAATTCGACGGAGTCGAACGCAAGCTTGCCGTCGGGCTTGTAGTTCATCACCAGGAAGATGCCGGTGACGACCTGGATGACCAGGACCAGCAGTGCCAGGGACCCAAAGAAATACCAAAAATTGAAGTTCTTGGGCGCGTAATATTCCGACATGTGTGCCTTGAACAGCGACGTCAGCGGAAAGCGCCTGTCGATCCAGCCCAAGAGTCCAGTCGTTTCGACGGTTTTTTCGCCAGCCATGAAACGGCTCCTTTTTTAACTATACGTGGCGTATTGAGGGATTCAGTTCCGGGGTGGCACCGGGCCACCCCTTTGCGGCATCAGGCCTGATTGTTTTCGTCAACACCGATGGTGATGCGGGTGCCATCAGCCGAGAATTGATAAGGAGGAACCTCAAGGTTGTCGGGCGCCGGAACGTTGGCGAAGACACGGCCGGCCAAGTCGAATGCGGAACCGTGGCAGGGGCAGAAGAAGCCGCCTTGCCAGTCTGCGGGCAGACCCGGGCCGGTTCCTGCCGACAGTTGGGGAGTGGGCGAACAGCCAAGGTGGGTGCAGATGCCCACCGCAACGAAGTATTCCGGATTGCGCGAACGGTGCTCGTTTTTGGCGTAGGGAGGTGTGAACCCAGGGCGATCGGAGTCGGGGTCGGCCAAGCGGGCGTCAAGCGACGGCAGGGCGGCCAGCTGTTCCGGTGTGCGGCGGAGAATCCAGACCGGTTTGCCCCGCCATTCGACGGTGGTCATCTGGCCGGGTTGCAGTGCAGTGATGTCCACTTCAACCGGGGCACCCGCGGCGCGGGCGCGCTCGGAAGGGGCAAATGAGCCGACGAAAGGTACGGCAGTGGCAGCGCCGGCCACACCGCCGAACGCACAGGCCACACCGACCCAGGTGCGCCGGGCCGGATCGGTCGGTTGGTTAGGGTCAACCTTGCCGGAATCATCGAGCTGTGACGTAATCTGACTCATTCTAGTATCCTTGTTCATGCCCGGGTTCCAGGCATACCGTTCGCATTTTGTTGCTATGTACGTTACGTATCAACCGCGTATTATAGCGTCTGCCCGATTCAGGGGTGAAAAGCGTAGGGAGCAAGCCGTGAGTAAAGTGCGAGGTTTTTTTAGCGAATTCAAGGAATTCGCAGTCAGGGGAAACATGATCGATCTGGCGGTCGGTGTCATCATCGGCGCCGCCTTCAGCAAGATCATCGATTCTCTCGTGGCAGATGTCATCATGCCACTCGTGGCGTTCATCGTCGGAGGCGAAGTCGATTTCACCAATCAGTACTGGGTATTGCGGCTCCCGGAAGGGTACTCCGGTCCTCAAACTCATGAAGCGTTGACCGCCGCGGGCGCGGTTGTGTTGTCCTGGGGCAACTTCCTCACGATTCTTATCAATTTCATTCTGCTGGCCTTTGTGGTGTTCTGCCTGGTCAAGGCCGTGAATGCGGCACGTCGCAGTCTCGAGCGGGAACAGGCCGAAGAGCCGGCCGCACCGGCCCCGCCACCCGAAGACGTTGCCCTGCTGCGCGAGATCCGCGATCTGCTCCGGAAACAGTAAGCACATACCTTCGGGCGGCTGTTGCATCAACCGGAAGGCGGCCTGACAGCCCGCCTTGTTGGTCAGCGACAGCAGATCGCAGCGACCTCAGATCAACGCCGTGCCAGATAACCCTGCCCCATCCGCCTCTTCAGACGGGGTTGTCCAGATCGAGGAAGTCGACGCGAACGCCGAATTCACGCGCAACGGCTTCGCCCAGCGCTTTTATGCCGTAGCGCTCGGTCGCGTGGTGACCGGCCGCGATGAAGGCGGTGCCGCTTTCATTGGCC
>JAJUFT010000073.1 GCA_029263615.1 Alcaligenaceae bacterium
GCTTTCCGCCAACCATGAATTGAACGACGTCAGCTTCAACGAAGTCAGGGTCACGAAAAGTCGGGGCCATGAAAAAGCGGTGGCTGCCAGGCAACCACCGCTTTCTTCATGCAGAACCGAAGAATCGCTTACGCGAAGTTTTCGGCCGCAAACTTCCAGTTGACCAGGTTCCAGAAGCTTT
This sequence comes from Alcaligenaceae bacterium, assembly GCA_029263615.1. Classification (GTDB taxonomy): domain Bacteria; phylum Pseudomonadota; class Gammaproteobacteria; order Burkholderiales; family Burkholderiaceae_B; genus Yanghanlia. Next base: position 182 of record JAJUFT010000073.1, read on the forward strand.
CCAGGTACTTGGGACGCGCATTGCGGTAGTCAATGTAGTAGGCGTGTTCCCAGACGTCACAGGTCAGCAGCGGGATGTCGTTGGTGGTCAGCGGAGTGGCGGCGTTGCTGGTGTTGACGATATCGACTGAGCCGTCGCCCTTCTTGACCAACCAGGTCCAGCCCGAACCGAAGTTGCCGGCTGCCTGCTTGTTGAACTCTTCCTTGAAGGCGTCGAAGCTGCCCCACTTGGCGTTGATCGCGTCGGCGAGTGCGCCTTCCGGCTGACCGCCACCATTGGGCGACAGGCAGTTCCAGTAGAAGGTGTGGTTCCAGACCTGAGCAGCATTGTTGAACAGACCGCCCGACGACTTACGCACGATCTCTTCGAGGGAAGCCGACTCGAACTCGGTTCCGGCGATCAGATTGTTCAGATTCGTGACGTAGGTCTGATGATGCTTTCCATAGTGGTATTCAAGGGTTTCCTTGGAGATATGCGGTTCAAGCGCATTCATCTCGTACGGAAGCGGGGGAAGCGTAAATGCCATGTTCGTTGCCCTTTTCTAGCAAATGAGTTCAATGAATACACTGCCGGCCCTGACGGGCCGAGCGCCGCCTGCTGCGGCACTTGGGACGCGATCCTCAGAACGCTGCGGAAATGCTCACATTCCCGGGGAATGCTCACACATTCACAGCAGGCCATGTGCGGCCAGAACCCGGGCCTGGGCACTACCGCGCCCAAACTCGATCTGTAGCGTCTCGCCAACTTTCAAGTCTAACCCATTTTTCACGATTTTCCCGTCGCCGTCACGTGCAATTGCATAGCCTCGCTCCAGCACACTGCGCGGGCCCAGCGCTTCAAGCGTCTGCGCCAGCGCGGTCAGACGGCTGCGGTGACGCAGCAGTCCGGAAACGGCCGAACGGTCCAGCGCCTGGGACAAGCGGGCGACCGTGCGACGGTGTTCCTCCAGCCTGGGCTGGCACCGCTCCAGGCGCGTCGCCGCCACCGCGACCCGGCTCGCGTAGCGCTCCACCTTGCGAGCCACCGCCTGATCAAGACGCCGCCGCAACGCAACCAGCCTTTCCGTCTGCTGAGCCAGGCGCTGGCGCGGGGAAATCAGGCCGGCACGGGCGCGATCCAGCCTCAGAGACGCCGTCTCGATGAGGCGAATCTGTCTCAGGGTCAGGGCCCGCAAGGCATTCTCGACCGCGGCCAGGGATTCGGATCGAGGCTCGCAGCACAATTCTGCGGCGGCCGTCGGCGTGGGCGCGCGCAGATCGGCCACGAAATCGGCGATGGTGAAGTCCGTCTCGTGCCCCACCCCGGAGATCACGGGGATGGGACTGGCAGCGATCGCCCGGGCCAGCGCTTCGTCGTTGAAGGCCCAGAGGTCTTCCAGACTGCCCCCGCCACGCACCAGAAGCAGCGTGTCCGTTTCACGCCGCGCGGCGGCCACACGCAGCGCGTCCACCAGCTTGGCGGGTGCATCCGCCCCCTGCACGGGCGCCGGGTAAACGATCACCGGCACATGCGGCGCACGCCGGGCCAGCGCCGTCAGCACATCGCGCAAGGCCGCCGCCTGCAGGGACGTGATCACGCCAACACGCCGTGGGTGGCGGGCCAGCGGCCGCTTGCGCTCCGGTGCAAACAAGCCCTCCGTCTCGAGCTTCTGTTTCAGGCGCAGGAAAGCCTCGTGAAGATCCCCCAGACCGGCGCGCCGCATGCTTTCCACCTGGACCTGATAATCCCCGCGCGGTTCGTAGAGGGTGACGGTCACGCGGAATTCGAAGCGTTCGCCGGCGCGAGGAACAAACCCCACTGCCTGTGCCCTGCCACGGAACATCACGGCACGCACGGCGGCCCGCTCGTCCTTGATGGAAAAATACCAGTGTCCGGACGCTGCCTGTGTGAAGTTGGACACTTCTCCTTTCAGCCAGATGCGGTGGAACGAGGACTGCAGCAGGTCTCCGACGCGCCGGTTGAGTTGCGAGACGGTCCAGACCGGTTCATCTCCCCCCGACGGCGGGAAAACCGGAAGAAAATCGTTGTTCATGGCTCAGTGCTGTCCACAGTTGTCATCAAATTGCAAGAAGGTCGAAATCATGCGCCTGCTGAGGCATCAAGTAATGCGATGGTTTATAAACGGTCCGCAACATATTGATTTTTATTGTCTTTTTATAAACAAGACGATTGGATGAAATTTAACCAATGAACTGCGGATTCAACGGAGATGCGGCACTTCACAGGTTTGCCCACAGAATTATCCACAGAATCTGTGGATACCCTGCCGCAAGCCAGCAACCGTGCCGGTTCCAGCCCTGAAAGCGAGTTCCTGCGCACTCTCCGGTGGGCATTCGGCGCCTATCTCCCGGATTCACGCGCGGCGGCGGGCACACCTTTCAGTCGCCCGGGCGACCCACGGTTCGACACTCGGCCCACCCCGGACGCAAGCATAGAGGATTTCCTCCGGAGTTGTAGAATGCTGCTTCATCTCGTGTTCGGAACCCGCCGATGCTTGACTTGATACATGCCGCCGGATGGCCGGTCTGGTTACTGATCTGCACCTCTGTGGTGGGGTTGGCCATCATCATCGAGCGCCTGCTCACGTTGCGCAGCGCCCGGGTCCTGCCTCCCCGACTGCCCAGCCAGGTGCTGGAAATCGTCCGTCAGCGCAACGACGACTCCGAAGCCATCGTCCGGCTCGCCAGCTCCTCGCCGCTGGGGCGGGTACTGGCGGAAATCCTGGTGAACAGACAAGAAGCCCCGCAGACCCGCCAGATTGCCGCGGAAGACGTGGGCAAGGATGTGGCCCACCAACTCAATCGCTACCTGCCGGCGCTGGCCACCATTGCCGTGGTCGCGCCGCTGATGGGGTTGTTCGGCACCGTGGTGGGCATGATTGAAATCTTTGCCTCCTATACCCCCGCCGGTGGCGACCCGGCTCAGCTGGCACGTGGCATTTCCATCGCCCTGTACAACACGGCTTTCGGCATCATCATCGCCATTCCGGCGCTGATCTTCCACCGCTACTTCCGTGCGCGTGTCGACCATTTTCTACACCGCATGGAGCGGGAGGCCAGCGCGCTGAGCCGACTGCTCGACCGCGGAGCCGCGCAATGAATTTCCGGAAGCGCCAGCCTGACGACGAGCTCGAGATCAATCTGATCCCGCTCATCGACGTGCTGCTGGTGATTCTCATTTTCCTGGCGGCGACCACCTCCTTCAACCGCTATCAGCAACTGCAGCTGACTCTGCCCCGCGCCAGTGCGGAAGCGATGCAGCCGGATGCCCTGCGCCTGGCCATCAGTCAGGACGGCCTCTATGCCGTCGAGGGCCAGCTGTTGCCGGGCACCACCGTGGCGGACATCACGGACGCATTGCGCCAGGCTCGGGGCGCTCTGTCCGCGACAGCGGACGACGCGGCGTCGCTGCGCCTGATCATCGACGCCGACGCCCGAGCGCCCCATGCCGCGGTGGTGCGGGCCATGGAAGCCGCGCGCCTGACCGGCATTGAACGCGTCCACTTTTCCACCCAGGCCGCCCAATGAAGGCCGGGTTGGAGCACGCCCTACATCGGGCCTGGGCACGCAAAGGTCTGTTCAGTCAACTCATGTGGCCGCTTTCCCGTCTCTATGCCGCCATCGTGGCCGGGCGGAGGGCGGGCTATGAGCGCCGGCCCGAGCGCGTGCACCACGATACAGTGCCGGTCGTCGTGGTGGGCAACATCTATGTGGGAGGCACGGGCAAGACACCTGTGGTCATCGCCCTGACCCAGGCACTCCAGGCCCGGGGCTGGACCCCGGGGATCATCAGCCGCGGCTACGGGGTGAAGCACGACGTCCGGCCACGGGCAGGTCAGGGGCAACTGGACCCTGCACTGTTCGGTGACGAACCCGCCCTGATCGCGGCTGAAACCGGCGCCCCGGTCTGTGTGCACCCGGATCGCCGCGCGGCCATTCGTCGCCTGCGGCGTCAGTATCCTGCCATCGATGTCGTGATCAGCGACGACGGCCTGCAGCATCTGGCGTTGGGGCGCGACATGGAAATCGTGGTGCAGGATGCCCGGGGCATCGGCAATGGCTGCCTGCTGCCGGCCGGCCCGCTGCGGGAACCGGTTGAACGCCTGGAAAGCGTGGACTTCATCATCAACAACCTTTTGCCCACGGAAACCGCACCTGCTCTGCCGACTGGCCTTGCCCACGTGGTCAACATGTGCATGGAGCCCCGCGAAGTCGAACACCTGGTCACCGGCGAACGTCAGAGCTGGGCGCACTGGCTCAGCGCGCACCAGAATGCACCCTGTGCGGCCGTCGCCGCCATCGGCCGGCCCGAACGCTTCTTCGGCATGCTGCAGCATCAGGGCCTGAAGCTGCAGGACACGCTCGCCCTTCCCGATCATCACGGCTACGAGGTGTCGCCGTTTCAGGCGCTCAAGGCCGAGTGCATTCTGATCACGCCCAAAGACGCCGTGAAATGCAGCAGGCACGCGGACGCGCGTCTTTACTGCGTTCACCCGGGGCCCCGGTTTTCCGATGCGACCTGGCTGGCGCTGGCGGCCGAGATGCTGCGCGCCATTTCGGATCGCAAGCTCGCCTCGGCACGCGCAGAAGCACTAAACTCGGACTTTTGAACATTTCCCTTCGCCAGGGCCGCTCATGGAATCCCGACTGTTAGAAATCCTCGTCTGTCCCCTCTGCAAGAGTTCGCTACGGTACGACCGGCAACGTCAGGAACTGATCTGCCGCGCGGATCGCCTGGCATTCCCGATTCGTGACGGCGTACCCATTCTGCTTGAAGGTGAGGCGCGGACCCTTGCCCCGACGGCCACCACGCGCTCGGGCGCAGACCCCGAAACACCCTCCTCTGCCCAGCCCGAAGCAGCCGCCCCGGCTCAGCCCGAGCCTTCCCGGCCCGACGAGCAACCATGAGCTTCGTCGCAGTTGTCCCGGCGCGCCTGGCGTCCACGCGTCTGCCGAACAAACCTCTGCTGGACATTGGCGGCAAACCCATGGTGGTCCGTACGGCTGAACGGGCGCGCGCTTCCGCCGCGAGCCGCGTGATCATCGCCACGGATTCCCTCAGTGTGCAGGCCGCCGGCCGCGAACACGGGTTCGAAGCCCAGCTGACCCGTGCCGATCACCCCAGCGGCACCGACCGTCTGGCCGAGGTCGTCGAGCAACTGAGGCTCTCCGATGACGCCGTGCTGGTCAATGTTCAGGGTGACGAGCCCCTGATCGATCCCCGCCTCATCGATGCCGTCGCCCAGTTGCTGCAGCGCGATCAGACCGCCTCAATGGCGACCTGTGCCAGCCGCATCGTGGATCCCGCCGCCTTGTTCAACCCGAATGTGGTCAAAGTGGTCTGCAATGCCGTAGGCCACGCTCTGTATTTCTCGCGCGCGCCCATCCCCTGGGCGCGGGACGCCTTCGCGCACGAGCGGGACGAGCTGCCCCCCGGCCTGGATGCCTTGCACCACATCGGGCTGTATGCCTACCGCGCGGGCTTTCTGCGCCAATTCGGCCGTCTTCCCCAGGGGCCGCTGGAGCGTTGGGAGTCACTTGAACAATTGCGCGCCCTGGAAAACGGCCATACGATCGCCGTGCACGTCACGGACACGCATCCCGAGGCGGGGGTGGATACCCCGGAGGACCTCGAACGCGTCCGCCAGGCCTGTTCGCATGAGGTATAACCCGCAAGATTGGCTGCCGGGCGCAGGCAAGTACTGCATAATTTGTTGCATTGCGGCATAATCCAGAACCACTTTTTACCCAGGAGGAATACATGCGCTTGATTCTGCTAGGCCCCCCCGGAGCGGGCAAGGGAACTCAGGCAGCCTTCATCACCGAGAAATTTGGCATTCCCCAGATCTCGACCGGCGATATGCTGCGCGCGGCCGTCAAGGCTCAAACCCCCCTCGGCATCGAGGCCAAGAAGATCATGGACAGCGGCGGCCTGGTTTCCGACGACATCATCATCGGCCTGGTGAAGGATCGCCTCAAAGAAGCGGACTGTCAGAACGGCTACCTGTTCGACGGCTTCCCGCGCACCATTCCGCAAGCGGACGCCCTCAAGGACGCCGGCATTCAGCTGGACTACGTCGTCGAGCTGGTGGTGCCCGAAGAGAACATCATCGAGCGCATGAGCGGACGTCGCATTCACCCTGCCAGCGGTCGCTCCTACCATACAAAGTTCAACCCCCCGAAGGTTGCCGATGTGGACGACGTGACCGGCGAGCCGCTGGTCCAACGCGACGACGACAAAGAAGAAACAGTCAGGCACCGGCTGTCGGTCTATCGTGAGCAGACGCGCCCGCTCGTCGACTATTACGAGTCCTGGGCCGCGTCCGGAGATCCGGCTGCACCCGCTTACCGCCGTATTTCCGGACTCGGTTCGGTTGAAGAAATTCGCGACAGCATCATTCAGGCCATCGCGAGCTAATTCGCGCCCCCCGGCGCAATAAAAACAGTCACTAGAAGAGGGAAAAGATGGACATCAAGGACAAGGTTTTCATCGTGACCGGCGGCGCGTCCGGCCTGGGCGCCGGCACCGTGCGCATGCTGGTCGAGCATGGCGGCAAGGCGGTCATCGCCGACGTGCAGGATGAGGCCGGAGAGGCACTCGCCCAGGAACTGGGTCAGGTCTTCGTGCATTGCGACGTCACACAGGAGGCAGACGGTCAGGCTGCGGTGGATGCAGCGCTCAAACTGGGTCCGCTGTTCGGCCTGGTGAACTGCGCCGGCATTGCCCCGGCTTCTCGCACGGTCGGTCGCCACGGCCCCCACGCCCTTGATCTTTTCCAGAAGGTGATCAACGTCAACCTGGTGGGCACCTTCAACATGATTCGTCTGGCCGCGGCTGCCATGAGCAGCAACGAACCGGAGCCCACCGGCGAACGCGGAGTACTCATCAACACGGCCTCCGTCGCCGCGTATGACGGCCAGATCGGCCAGGCTGCCTACTCCGCCTCCAAGGGCGGCGTGGTCGGCATGACCCTGCCCATCGCACGCGACCTCGCCAAGAGCGGCATTCGCTGCGTGACCATTGCGCCGGGCATCTTCGGCACCCCGATGATGTTCAGCATGCCCAAGGAAGTGCAGGATTCACTGGCCGCCAGCATTCCCTTCCCGTCCCGCCTGGGCACGCCCGAGGACTACGCCAAGCTGGTCCACAGCATCGTCACCAACGAAATGCTCAACGGCGAAACCATCCGTCTGGACGGCGCCATCCGCATGGCACCGAAGTAAGCCGCGCTGAACATGGGTCTGTTGCGGTCGGCGGCCACAGTCAGCAGCTTCACCCTGCTGTCGCGCATCACCGGTCTCGTTCGCGATGTGTTGATCGCCCGGGCCTTTGGCGCCGGTCCCCTGACCGACGCCTTCTGGGTCGCCTTCCGCATTCCCAATCTGTTGCGCCGCCTCTTCGCGGAAGGGGCGTTCTCTCAGGCCTTTGTTCCCATTCTGGGCGAACTGCGCAGCAAATCCGGTCAGGATGAAGTACGCCGCCTGCTCGACCGGGTGGCCCTTCTGCTCACCCTGGCCGTCATGCTGGTGACCCTCATCGGCATTGTGGCGGCCCCCTGGGTGGTGAGCCTGATGGCCAGCGGTCTGCGCGCTGCCTCCCGACAAACCGAATTCGAAGCCGCCGTGTGGATGACCCGCATGATGTTTCCCTACATCGTGTGCATGTCCCTGGTGGCGTTTGCGTCTGGCGTTCTCAATACCTGGAGTCGCTACGCCATCCCTGCCTTCACCCCCATTCTGCTGAACCTGAGCATGATCGGCGCCAGCCTGTTTCTGGTGGCCTGGTTCGACACCCCCATCTACGCCCTGGCGGTGGGCGTGATGGCCGGCGGGGTGCTGCAGCTGGCCGTGCAGTGGGTCGCCCTGGCGCGCATGGGCCTGCTGCCCCGCCTGAACGCCGGGCTTGGAGCCAGCCGTCGCGACCCGGTCGTCCGCCGGATTCTCAGGCAGATGCTGCCCGCCATCGTGGGCGTCTCGGTCGCTCAGATCTCGTTGTTGATCAATACCAATATCGCCACGTGGCTGCAACCCGGTAGCGTGACATGGCTATCCTTTGCAGACCGTCTGATGGAATTCCCCACCGCTTTGCTGGGCGTGGCCCTGGGCACCGTGCTGCTGCCCAGCCTGTCACGCGCCTATGCACAGGACGACAGCGCGGCCTACAACCGTCTGCTGGACTGGGGCCTGCGCCTGGTGCTGCTGCTGGGCCTGCCCGCCGCGCTCGGACTGGCGCTGTGCTCGGATGCCCTGGTCGCCACGCTGTTCAACTACGGTGCCTTTGGCGCGGCAGACGTGGCACAGACCCGTCTGGCGGTCATGGCCTATGCCGTGGGTCTCATCGGGCTGCTGGCCATCAAGATTCTCGCGCCGGCGTTTTATGCCCGGCAGGATATCCGCACCCCGGTCAAGGTTGCCGCGCTGTGCCTGGTCGTGACCCAGCTGCTCAATGCCGCGTTCGTGCCGTGGCTGGCCCACGCCGGCCTGGCCCTCTCGATCGGGCTGGGCGCCATGCTCAATGCCGGCCTGCTGACCTACACCCTGCGGCGGCGCGGCATCTACCAGCCTGGTCGGGGCTGGAGTCGCTTCCTGCTGCGCGCCCTGCCCGGCCAGCTGGCCGTAGCGGCCATTCTTCTGGCGGCGGACCGGCATTTCGACTGGATTGCCCTGGGCAGCACACCCGGGCTGCGCGTTCTGTGTCTGGCCGGCCTGCTGGCCACGGTGATCCTGGCCTATTTCGCCACCCTGGGGGTCTGCGGTTTTCGCCCTTCCGACTTTACACGGCGCGCGGCATAATATAGAATGCCTGTCTTTGCCAGTTAGACCACTTACACGAAAGAATACGCAACATGGCCAATACCGCCCAAGCCCGCAAGCGCGCCCGCCAGTCGGTTGCTCGCAACAAGCACAACTCCAGCCTTCGCTCCATGATGCGCACCTCCATCAAGCGTGTGCGTCAGGCCATCGAAGCTGGCGATCAAGCTGCTGCCAACGAAGTTTTCCGCAAGGCCTCGAGCGTCATCGATCGCGTTGCCGACAAGAACATCATTCACAAGAACAAGGCTGCTCGCCACAAGAGCCGCCTGGCAGCTGCCATCAAGGCGATGGCCTGATCTTTGTATGATGGTTTGATCGGCAAAAAGCCGGGTTCTTCCGGAAAAAAAGAATGGGGCGCTTAGGCGCCCTATTTTTTTGGTTTGCCGCAAGCCATTCTGGCCGACAATTCCCACATGAATCCATCCACCCTGATTGGCGTCGTCGCCAGCGTCCTGCTGCTGGCCATCGTTCTGTTCTTCGCTACCGAAGATCCGCTGCTGTTCATCGACCTTCCCGGCCTGGGCATTGTCCTGGTGGGAACCGCGGCCGCCACCTTCATTGCCTACCCCTTGCGCGAGGTCGTGCGCGTCTTCGGCCTGCTGCACGCCATCGTGCGCAACGAGAAGCACTACATCGACAAAGACCTCGAGGAACTGGTCGATATCTCGCGGCTCTGGATGCAGGGCGACATACGGGCCGTGGAACAACGGCTGGAAGCGGTCTCCAATCCTTTTCTGCGCAGTGGCGTTCAGCTCGTGATCGACAATGTGCCCGAGCAGGACATTCTCGATCTGCTCCAGTGGCGCATTGCGCGCCTGAAGGCAAAGGAACACGCCGAGGCGCAGCTGTTCCGTGTCATGGCCGGCTTCGCCCCTGCCTTCGGCATGCTGGGCACACTGGTCGGCCTCGTCAACCTGCTGTTCCTGCTGGGCGACGGCGACATGACCGCCATCGGCCGGCAGATCGCCCTGGCACTCATGACCACCTTCTACGGCGTGCTGCTGGCCAACCTCATCTTCAAGCCGGTTGCAGTCAAACTCGAACGGCGCACCGAGCAGCGGCTGGTCATGCTCAACACCATCATGCAGGGCATCTCCATGATGAGCCAAGGTCGCAGCCCCTCCATGCTGCGCGAGACATTGAACGCGTTCGTGGCAGAAGTGCGGGACGAAATCATCGACCACGACGCCCTGCAGGCCAACGCCACCGACCCGGGGAAACCCAAGGGGCTGTTCGGCCGTCGCAAGCCCGGCAGCAAGGCCACGAAGTCCGGCAGAACGACTGACAAGGCGGCAAGCAGCCCGGAGACTCCTCGCCCATGAAGGAGGGGTTGGCCGATCTGCTGCCGTCGCGCGCTTATGCGAAGCGCATGCTCGACCTCGAAGCCGAGCTGAAGCGGGCACGCGCCTTTCAGCGCCGCCACAGCAAGAGTCCGGAAACCCTGGGCCGCTGGGGGCTGGAACAACCTCCCGAAGCCCAGGAAGGAGAAAGCTGGTTTCTGACCTATCTGGACATGATGACCCTGCTGCTGGTCGTCATGATCGTGATGTTTGCCTTCTCCGGGGGTCTGAACCGCGGTGAAGTCCGCGACACCGTCGCCGAGGTTGCGCACGTCGAATCGTCCACCGCCACGGTAGCGGGTGCGCGTCCCTCTGCCGATGGGGCGTCAGCCGAAGACACCCCACCCGCACCCGGTGGAAATGGCCTGCTGCCGGGTGGTAGCGGCCTGCTGCCGGGCCATGGCAATGCAGTGGACGCCCTGGCCGCCTCCGAGACCCTGCCTGGCTGGAAGGCCAGCTGGGGGCTGGCATCGCCCTTCCCCCATCCGGCCGACGTTGGCCCGCTTCCCCGCGACGCCCAGGTGCAGCCTCATGTTCCGGCCAAGGATCCAGCCGATCGTCCGCCCGTGCAGGTGGCAAGTCGCAGCATCAACGAGATGTATCCGGGATGGAGCGCAGCCGATCTGGCGGCCTCCTTCGTTGGCCCGCCCAAGCCTCCGACCGCCTTGGCCGACCAGTCCCCCGATCCCGCGGCTCCCATATCGCCTGAGCCCGCCCCCACCCCGTCCAGCATGTCGGAGGGCGAGGAAATGGCCGCCAGCCTTGCGCTGGGCGATCTGGGCAACGATGTGCAGGTGATCGTCAGCGAGCGCTCCGTCAGCTTCCGCGTCAATAGCGAGATTCTGTTCGACTCCAGTCAGGCTGATCTCAGCCGCTCCGGGCTGTCGGTCTTGCGGCGCATTGTCAGCGTCCTGTCGGGAACCGAGCACGAGATCACTGTGGAAGGTCACACGGATAGCGTGCCTGTTCGTCGCAACGTTCGCTACCCTTCCAACTGGGAGCTCTCGAGCGCACGCGCCGGCAGTGTGGTGCGTTACCTCCAGGCCAACGGCATCGAACGGCACCGCCTGAGGGCGGTGGGCTATGCCGACACCCGCCCCATCGGCGACAACCACACCCCCGAAGGCCGCGCCACCAACCGGCGCGTGGAGTTGATCATCGAGAAGCGCGACTGAGAAAAGCGGCCAGAGAAGCTTCCAGCACGTGGGCGGGAGGCAGATCACCGATGAAGACCAGTCGCGAATTGCGCGGGCCGTCGGGCCAGGCGGGAAGATGCTCGGGCGGATGCAACAAGTGCTGCACTCCATGCACGATGGTCGGCTGATCGACACCTTCCAGATCGAGTATTGCCTTGAAACGCAGGGTGTGGCTGCCATAGCGGTGCAGGTACATGCTGAGCCAGATGCCGAAGGCCGTCCAGTTCAGGGGCGCTTCCCACTGGAGACTGACGGTGCGGATGCATCCGTGCGCCGGGCTCAGTCGTTTCTGTCCGCCGAACAGGCCCCCGGACGTGCCTCCCCTCCCCCAGAACCATTGCTCGACCTCACTGCGCCCCTGCTGAGAGAGGTCGCGGCTCAGCCCCACCTGTTCCTCGGTGGCATCGCCTCGCGACACCAACACGGCGGCCGGTGCGTTGATGTCCTGGAGGGCCGCCTGCAGTTCCGCGACCACGGCGGCGTCGACCCGATCGGCCTTGGTGATGATGAGCCGGTCGGCCACCGCCGCCTGACGACGTGCCTCGGGACGCTGCTGCAGCTGAGCCAGGCCAAGAACCGCGTCCACCGTGGTGGCCACCGTGCCGACCCGGTAGTGGTGACGTAGAACCGGGTCACACAATACCGTGTTGATCACGGGTACCGGGTCGGCCAGGCCGGTGGTTTCCAGCACCACCCTGTCGAAGAAAGGCACTTCGCCGGCATCTCGTCGCGCCGTGAGCGTCTGCAGGGCCTCTGCCAGGTCGGTCCGCACTCCACAGCAGATGCAGCCACTGCGCAGCACGACGGTTTCGTTGTCAATGCGCTCCAGCAATTCGTGATCCAGCGGAATTTCCCCCAGCTCATTGACGATGATCGCGCAACGGGCCAGCTCCGGGCTGTCGAGCAGGCGCCGCAACAGCGTGGTCTTGCCGCTTCCCAGAAAGCCCGTCAACACGTTCAGGACCGTACGCGCGACCATGTCCGGAGCATCCTGACCCGACATCAGCGTTCCTCCAGGCGACCCAGCACGGCCGGCGCGAGAGGGTCGGGCGACTGCCCCGTCAGACGTTCCACCGCCGACCAGAGCTGCTCGAGGTTGTCGACCAGTTCCACTTTGCCGGTATAGGTGCTGAGGTGATATTTGCTTCCCTGCCAGTCGCTCACCTGGCAGGCATAGGCGGCCAACGCAGCGTTCAGGAATTGCACGCGCCGCCGCCGTTCATCGCGGCGGCGACGTTGCGCCTGTTCCTCATTCTGGGAAGGCAGGAGATCCGACCAATGTGACTCACCGGCCAGCAGACCGCAGAGACCGCACATGCTTCCGGCTCCTCAGTCCCCCTGCCACGGGAAACGACGATCGTAGTCGTCCGCCATTTCGTCCAGGGTGACGAAGCGCACCCCGGCGTGCGAGGAGATATGCTCGAACAGGCGCTCGAGCATGAGCAGGACCTGCGGGCGGCCGGAGACGTCGGGGTGAATGGTGATGGGAAAGACGGCGTAATCGTATTCGCGGTACACCCAGTCGAACTGGTCGCGCCACATCTGCTCGATATCGCGCGGGTTGACGAAACCGTGACTGTTGGGCGACTTCTTGATGAACATCATCGGCGGGAGGTCATCGAGATACCAGTTGGCGGGAATCTCGATGAGTCGGGTTTCCTTGCCCCGGACCAGCGGCTTCATCCAGTGGGACGCTTCCTTGGAGAAATCGATCTTGGTCCAGGAGTCGCCCACACGCACGCGATAGGGCTGGAAATCGTGGTGCATCAGGCTATGGTCGTACTTGATGCCCTTCTTGAGCAACAGCTCGTTGGTGATCTTGCTGAACTCCCACCATGGCGCGACATAGCCGGTCGGCGGCTTCCCCACCACCTCTGTGATGAGCTCGATACTGCGGTCCATGACATCTTCTTCCTGCCGTGCGGTCATGGCAATGGGATTCTCGTGCGAATACCCATGCATGCCGATTTCGTGGCCCGCTGCGGCCACTTCCCGGATCTGACCCGGAAAGGTTTCGATGGAATGGCCCGGCACGAACCAGCTGGTCTTGATGCCGAAACGGTCGAACAATTTCAGCAGCCTGGGAGTGCCGACCTCGCC
>JAJUFT010000013.1 GCA_029263615.1 Alcaligenaceae bacterium
CCTGCAGGTGGTCCGCGACCGTGGTGAAGTTCATTGCGGCGTGACCACCGGCTTCGCCGGCTTCTCCGCGCCCGACAGCAAGGGCGAGTGGCGGGGGCTGGATGTGGACCTCTGCCGTGCCGTGGCGGCGGCGGTGCTGGGGGATGCCGGCAAGTTCAAGGCGGTATCGCTCAACGCCCAGCAGCGCTTCACCGCCCTGCAGTCCGGCGAGATCGATCTGCTGGCGCGCAACACCACGGTGACACAGTCGCGTGACACTGCGTTGGGCGTCATCCACGCCGGCATCAACTTCTATGATGGTCAGGGCTTTCTGGTATCCAAAGATCTCGGGGTGAAAAGCGCCAAGGAATTGAATGACGCTTCCGTCTGCATGCAGCAGGGCACCACCAACGAAAACACACTGGCCGACTGGGCACGCGCCAACGGGGTCAGCTACAAGCCGGTGGTATTCGACCAGTTCAACGAGGTGGTCGGCGCGTTCGCCGCAGGGCGCTGCGATGTCTTCACCACCGATGCCTCCGGCCTGGCGTCCATCCGCATCTCTCGTCTGGAAAATCCCGACAACTACGTCGTGCTGCCCGAGATCATTTCCAAGGAGCCACTGGGGCCCTTCGTGCGTCAGGGCGATGATGCCTGGCTGAACGTGGTGAAGTGGACACTGCACGCCATGGTGGCCGCCGAAGAACTGGGCGTGACCTCGGCCAATGTCGATGAAATGCGCAACAGCACCAACCCGGACATCCGCCGTCTGCTGGGCGTGACGGAAGGCGCCGGCAAGAACCTGGGGCTGGATGAATCCTGGGCATACAACATCATCAAACAGGTCGGCAACTACGGCGAAAGCTTCGAGCGCAATGTGGGGCAGGACAGCCCGCTGAAGATCCAGCGTGGCCTGAACGCCCTCTGGACGGATGGCGGCCTGATGTACGCCCTGCCCATCCGCTGAGGGCCGAAGGGCGCTGAAGGGGGGCCGCGCCGTCGGGATGCGGCCCCTTTCTCTTTTCTAGCGGCGCCGGTAAACCAGCGAAATTTTGGCGAAGGCGATCTCCAGTTCGCGGCTGCCCGCCTGAATGGTCACCGGGCGGCCGCGCGGCGTGAAGCAAATGAGCCGCTTGGACGCGATCAGGGGCACGAACTTCACGAAGGAGATGTCCTCCCAGGCAATTTCCTTCTTTCCCAGCCACGATTGCTCGATGCCGCGTTCGGTGATGCGAGTGACCGAGGTGTGCATGGTCCGGGCCAGCACGGCCAGCCCGAGAACGCAGGCGAGCACGCTGATCTTGATGGCCATTCCCACCGATTCGCCTGCGGGGCTGGCGGCCGTCTGCATCAGGCGGAAGACCACCAGGGCCAGTACCAACCAGGCCAGCCATTTGACCCGGGTGGGCCAGGCCGGCCCTTCCAGCGGCAGTGGGCCGATTTCCTGAAGCAGCTGCTGATGTTCCTCAGGGCCGGGGCGCTGCATGCCGGATGCCGTCATGAAGGCAGCCCGGTGCAGGCGGCCTTGCGGGTGGCCAGGGCATTGCCGGCGCGGCTGGCGGACTTCCGATTCAGGTGACCGGAGATCCACTGGCCGATGTCGACCACGGCATCCAGGTCGATGCCGGTCTCGATGCCCATGCCATGCAGCATGTACAGGACGTCTTCAGTGGCAACGTTGCCGGTGGCGCCCTTGGCATAGGGACAGCCGCCCAGACCGGCCACGGAGGTATGGAAGATGGAAATGCCGGCCTGCAGGGAAGCCAGGATGTTGGCCAGCGACTGGCCGTAGGTGTCGTGGAAGTGGCCGGAGACCCGTGCCGGGTCGACGACTTCCGTCACCGCCTTCATCACGCGTTCCACGCGCAGCGGCGTGCCCACGCCGATGGTGTCGGCCACGTCGATCTCGTCACAGCCCAGTGCCAGGTAGCGGCGGGCCACGTCCACCACGGCAGCGGGATCGACCTCGCCCTGGTAGGGGCACCCCAGCGCACAGCTGATGCTGCCGCGCAAGCGCAGGCCGGCCGCCTTCACCGCCTCGGCCACGGGCTCGAAGCGCGCAATGGATTCCGCAATGCTGCAGTTGATGTTGGCCTGCGAGAACGCTTCACTGGCTGCACCGAAAATCACGATTTCATCGGCGCCGGCGGCCAGCGCGCCGTCAAAGCCCCGCATATTGGGAGCCAGAACCGAATAAATGGTGCCCGGCCGGCGTTCGATCGCTGCCATCACCTCGGCGGCATCCGCCATTTGAGGCACCCACTTGGGCGAGACGAACGACGTCGTCTCGACATTGGCGACCCCCGCCTGCGCGAGGCGGTTGATCAGTTCCACTTTGGTGGCCGTATCGATGAACTGCTTCTCGTTCTGCAAGCCGTCCCGGGGCGACACTTCCACAATCTTGACTTTGCTGGGTAAGGCCATGGTGTCTCCTGTTCAGATCAACCAGTGATCATAGCGTGAGCCGGTCGCGCCCGTGCAGATTTCACACGTCCCCGGCAGCCGGCCGCGGACCCGTCATGGAATGGCGACGGACCTGTCACAGCAGTTCGGTCTGGCGGCGCTGGAAGCGACCGTCTTCCAGCCGGTGAATGATGTCGTTCAATTCGAGCTCGCTGAGCAGGGCCGCCACCTTGGGGAAGCCCAGGCCCGTGCGACGGCACAGCGTGTCCATGTCCGCCGGGTCGTAGCCCAGCGCCTGCAGCACGCGGTTCACCGTGGGGTCTTTCAGCAGGCTGCGGGTGGGGCGCACAGCAGGCGCCGCGTTGCCGCTTGCGTCGGTCGGCCGCAGGGGTGGCCGTCGCGCGGAGAGCAGGCTGCCGTCGTATTCGCGCGGCAGGGGGGGCGCCCCGTGGGCGCCAGCCTGCGATGTGGGTGCAGGCCCTGTGCGCAGCATTTCCTCTTCGATGTCGCTGCCCTGTTCCACGAGTTTCGCCCCCTGCCGGATGAGGGCATGGCAGCCACGGGACAGCGGTGCGTGGATGGAGCCGGGAATGGCAAAGACTTCGCGGCCGCATTCCAGCGCAAGACGGGCGGTGACCAGGGAGCCGCTCTGCACGGCGGCTTCCACCACGAGCACCCCGCGGGCCAGTGCAGCCACGATGCGGTTGCGTTCCGGGAAGCGGAAGGGCTGGGCCGGTGTGCCGGGCGCATACTCGCTGACCAGGGCCCCCGTGGCCGCGATCTGTTCCATCAGCGGGGCATGCTGGCGCGGGTAGGCGATGTCCAGGCCGCAGGCGAGCACCGCGACGGTGCCACCGGGCCCGCCGGCACTCAGCGACCCTTCGTGGGCCGCGGCATCGATGCCCCGGGCCAGCCCGCTGACCACCGTCCAGCCCCGTTGCGCGAGGTGGCGCGCAAAGGCGCGGGCGTTGTCCTTGCCGCCTTCCGTGGCGTTGCGGGCGCCCACGATGGCCACCGAGGGTTGATGCAACAGCTGGCGGTTGCCGCGCACGTACAGCAGGAGTGGAGGGTCGCTGCTGTCGAGCAATTGGGACGGGTAGTGGGCATCGGCCAGCGTGATGAGGGAATGGCCTGGCTGCGCCAGCATGCGCACGGCCGCGTCCATGGCCTGTTTCACGTCCGCCGGCGCGGGCGAAAGCAGCGCAGCGGCGACGTCGCGAGGCAGGTGGCGGGCGAGGGCCGCGGCGGAGGCCGTGAAGATGTGCTGCGGGAGGCCGAATTCCGCCAGCAGCTGGCGCGCGGTGGCACGGCTCACGCCCGGCTGCAGGCTCAGCCGCAGCCACGCGAGGGTTTCTTCCTGGGTACGATCTTCCATCATTGGTGTAGTGTGCCACGACCGCGTGCCGCTGCGCTGCACAGTCGGGCCGCAATGTCCACCCCAAGGCAAATATGGGTTTTATAATAGGAACTTAACTGAATTCAGGAAGCTTCAATGGCTTTACTACCCATTCTTCGATATCCGGACCCGCGCCTTTTCAAGGTGGCCGAGCCCGTCCGCGAGGTCGATGACCGCATTCGCCAGCTGGTGCGCGACATGGCGGAAACCATGTATGCGGCGCCGGGCGTCGGGCTGGCCGCCACGCAGGTCGATGTCCACGAGCGGGTCATCGTTATCGACGTGTCCGAAGAGGGCAACGATCTGCGCGTCCTCATCAATCCCGAGATCCTCTCCCGAAGCGACGAGCTTCAGGTGTACGAGGAAGGCTGCCTGTCCGTTCCCGGCATCTACGACAAGGTCGAGCGGGCGGCGCAGATTCGCGTGCGCGCCCTCAACGAGAAGGGTGAACCCTACGAATTCGACGCCGACGGCCTGCTGGCGGTCTGCGTGCAGCACGAAATGGATCACCTCATGGGCAAGGTTTTCGTCGAATATCTGTCGCCGCTCAAGCAGAATCGCATTCGCACCAAGCTGCGCAAGCAGGAACGCGAACTCGTGCGCGCCTGATGTCCATGCGCATCGTCTTTGCAGGCACCCCGGAATTCGCCCGCACCGCCCTGGAAGCGATCCTCGCGGCCGGTCATGACGTTCCCCTGGTGCTCACCCAGCCCGATCGGCCCTCCGGCCGGGGCATGAAGCTGCGCCCCAGCCCGGTCAAGGCGCTTGCCCTGAAGCACGGCATCCCCGTGGCACAGCCCCGCAGCCTGCGACTGGATGGCAAGTATCCGGAAGACGCCCGTGTCGCCCGACAGGCGCTGCTTGATGCCGCCCCCGATCTCATGGTCGTGGCCGCCTATGGCCTGATCCTCCCCCAATGGGTGCTCGATCTGCCCGTTCATGGCTGCTTCAACATCCATGCCAGCCTGCTGCCGCGCTGGCGGGGGGCCGCACCCATCCAGCGGGCCATTGAAGCGGGTGATGCCCAGACCGGCATCACCATCATGCAGATGGACGCGGGGCTCGACACCGGCGACATGCTGCTGGAACGGGCCGTGCCCATTACCGACTCCCATACCGCCGCACGCCTGCACGATGAGCTGGCCGCGCTGGGGGGCGAGGCCATCGTCGAGGCGGTTTCCCTGCTTGAACAGGGGCGCCTGCAGCCGCGGCCCCAACCCGAGGAAGGCGTGACGTACGCGGCCAAGCTGGACAAGGCCGAGGCCGCACTGGACTTCAAACGGCCCGCCACGGAACTGGCCCGCCGGGTGCGCGCCTTCGATCCCGTTCCCGGCGCGACGCTGCGGCTGCCGGGGCTGGAGGAACCCGTGAAGGTGTGGGAAGCGGTCGCCCTGCCGGGCATGTCGGATGCCACGCCGGGCACCCTCGTGTCGGCCAGTGCCGAGGGGCTCGATTTCTCGACCGGCGAAGGCCTGCTGCGCGTGCTCACGCTGCAGAAGGCGGGGGGCAAGCGCCAGCCTGTCAGTGCGTTCGTGCAGGGCTGGAGTCCCGAATGAGGGTGGGTGCCACCAGCGGTCGGGCAAGCCGGCCGTGAACGGCGCCTCTGTGCTACGATCAATCGCCGCCCGCGCGGCAAGCCCATCCGGCCGACCCCGCGGCCGATCATCAAAAACATCCTGAGGACTGCGGAAGCGATATGACCCGTTATCGGCTGGGAGACAAGACCCCCTCCATTGACGACAGCGCCTATGTGGCGGTGGAGGCCACGGTGATCGGCGACGTGCACCTGGCCGCCAACACCAGCGTGTGGGCCGGCGCCGTGCTGCGCGGTGACAACGAGCCCATCGTGGTGGGCGAGGGCAGCAATGTCCAGGAAGGGGCCGTGCTCCACACCGACCCCGGCTGCCCGCTGACGCTCGGCACTCGGGTGACCGTTGGCCATCAGGCCATGCTGCACGGCTGCACCGTCGGCGACGGTTCCCTCATCGGGATCCAGGCGGTGGTGCTGAACCGGGCGGTGATCGGCAAGGAATGCCTTGTCGGGGCCGGTGCCGTGGTCACCGAAGGCAAGGTTTTCCCCGATCGCTCGCTGATTCTGGGTGCTCCCGCCAAGGTGGTGCGCACGCTCACCGACGACGATGTGGCCAATCTCCAGCGCAATGCGCAAACCTATGTCGACCGGCGCGCCCTGTTCAAGTCGGAGCTGGTCGCCCTGCCGGAGCCGGAACCGCCGAAGCATGCCTGACCCCGCTCCGGCGCGCGGGCTCCGCCCACACCCCGTCACGCCCGGCATTCGACCCATTGCGGGCATCATCACCCTGATCTTTTCCACCTGGGCCTTGTCCGGCCTGGACGCCGCTGGGAAATGGGTCATGGGCGCCGGCGTCACTCTATGGGTGCTCTGCTGGGTGAGGTACGGCGTACACCTGCTGCTGGTGCTGTCACTCGTACTGCCCGTGCGGGGCACGCGCGTGTTGCGTAGCGTCCGGCCCGGGGCGCAGCTGCTGCGCGGGGGCGTCATGCTGCTGGCCACCCTGTTTTTCTTCAAGACGCTGAGCTATCTGCCGCAGGCCGAGGCCACGGCCATCAACTTTCTTGCGCCGCTCATCGTGCTTTCCCTCGCCCCCTGGTTGCTCAAGGAACCGCCGCGCATTTCGCGGTGGGTGGCGGCCGGCGTCGGCTTTCTGGGCGTGCTGATCATCATCCGGCCCAGCGCCGGCCTGGATCCCACCGGCGTGCTGTGGGGCCTGCTGACGGCGGGCACCTTCGCCTGTCAGTTCATGGCCACCCGCCGCGTGGCGGTCGACGATCCGTTCACGACCCTGGTGTGGAGCGGCGCCGTGGGCACGATCGTGCTGAGCCTGACCATGCCGGTGCTGCTGCCCCAGGCGCTGCCGGCGCTGCGCGCACTGGAACCTCTGCATTGGGGGGTGCTGTTCTCTACCGGCGTGCTGGGGGCGCTGGGTCATTTGCTGCAGATTCAGGCCTACCGCTTTGCGCCGGCCTCCCTGCTGGCGCCCTTCGTCTATGTGCAGATTGTTGCCGCCGGGACACTGGGCTGGCTGATCTGGGGCCAGTTTCCCGATGTGCTCAGCTGGCTGGGCATTGCCATCATCTGCGGCAGCGGGGCGACGCTGGCACTTTGGGAATGGAAGCGGAAGGCGTCCGCGTGAGTGGGCGCATGCTCCGGCGGGGCCCCAATGCGTTGAGTGGGGCGAGCCCTTTCTCTTTATAATTCCGCCATGACGAAGAAAATCCTGATCGTCCGCACCTCGTCTCTCGGAGACCTGGTGCACATGCTGCCTGCCATCAGCGACATCGCGCGTCACGTGCCGGGAGCCTGCATTGACTGGGTCGTCGAAGAGAACTTCGCAGAAGTCCCTTCCTGGCATCCTGCCGTCAACGAGGTCATTCCCGTCGCGCACCGCCGCTGGCGCAAGAGCTGGTGGTCACCGCAGACGCGCGAGGAACGGGCGCGCCTGCGGCGCAACCTTGGGGGGCGCCGCTATGATGTCGTCCTCGACATGCAGGGGCTGATGAAATCCATCTGGCTGGTGCGTCAGACGCACGGCGAGCGGCACGGCCTGGATCGGCGTTCCGCCCGCGAACCCCTTGCCTCGCTTTTCTATGACGTGCGCCACTCGGTCGAGTTCTGGCAGCCGGCGGTGATCCGGCAGCGCAAGCTGGCCGCGTCCGTGTTCGGTTACGAATTTGAAGGCGAACCGGATTTCGGTCTGGGGCGCTTCACTGAAGGGGGGGAAATCCAGCCCTACGCCGTGGTCATGCCTTCGGCCAGCCGGGACGACAAGCTCTGGCCTGCCGAGCACTGGCAGCGCGTGTTCGACCGTCTTGCCCGACATGGGCTGGGCCTGCGCCTGCTGGCCGGCAATGATCGCGAAACCGAACGGGCGCGCCAACTGGTGGAGGGTCGCCCCGAGGCAGAGGTGCTGTCGCGCCTGTCGCTGACCGACGTGGCCCGCGTGCTGGCTTCGGCGCGGCTCATGGTCGGCCTGGACAGTGGTCTCACCCACCTTTCTGCCGGTCTCGGCCGTCCCACGATAGGCATATACAAAGCATCTACGCCGGTCCGCACACCGCTGCAGGGCTCGTCCTATACGGCCAGCCTGGGTGAGCGGGGGTCGGAACCGTCTGCGGAAACCGTGCTGAGCGCCGTCGAGCAGGCGCTGGCACATGACGCGGATCGAACACGTTCTCTGAAAGGCTTGGACGGCCCGGATATCCTGGCCGGGCAACAAGGTCTGTCTTGAATCGATTTTCCTATACCCTGCTGGTTCGAACGCTGTCGCCCGTGCTTCTGGCCTGGATGGCGGTCCGGGCCCGACGGGCGGGCGGGCAGTGGGAAGTGATGTCGCCGGAGCGGTTCGGCCGTTACCGGCAGGCGTCGCGTGTGCGCCGGCCGGTCTGGGTGCATGCGGTCAGCCTGGGTGAAACCCGGGCGGCGCAGCCCCTGCTGCGCGCCCTGCTCGATCGGGGCGAACAGGTGCTTCTGACGCACATGACCGTCACGGGCCGGGAAGAAGGTGCGCGTGCCTTTGAGAAGGACATTCGTGAAGGCCGGCTCGAGCAGCAATGGCTGCCCTATGATTTCCCCTGCGCCACCGCCCGGTTCCTCGACCACTATCAGCCCGTGGCAGGCATTCTGATCGAGCGCGAGGTCTGGCCCAATCTGCTGGCCTCGGCACGCAAGCGTGGCCTGCCCGTGATGCTGGTGAGCGCCCGCTTTTCCGACCATGCCCTGCGCACGGTGCTCAGAGCGGGCAAGGTGCTGCAGGAAGCCTACGCCGGCTTGGATGCCGTCCACGCCCAGACCCTGCAGGACGCACAGCGTCTGGAGCAGGCGGGCGCCCTGGCGGTTCGCGTGTCGGGCAATTTCAAGTTCGATGTGCAGGTGCCGGCTGAGCAGCTCGCCCGCGGCAGGGAGTTCGCCCAGGCCCTGAACCGCCGCATCATTACCATTGCCAGTACGCGTGAGGGCGAGGACGAGATGTTCATCCAGGCCATCGTCAAGCACGTGAGGCGGATGCGCGCCCAGGGCCAGGCGCCCGAAGAAGGTGCATTGTTCCGGCTGGTGCCGCGCCACCCGCAACGCTTCGAGGCGGCCGCCCAACGATTGAAGGAATCGGGCCTGACCTTCGTGCGCCGTTCGGAGATTCGCGAGGCCGGCGATTGCAGCACCAGTGCGGTGCGGGCCGCCCAGAGCGTCGTCGTGCTGCTGGGTGATACGGTCGGCGAGATGGTGCGCCATTATGCTTCCAGCCAGGTGGCCATCATCGGGGGCAGCTTTGCCCCGCTCGGAGGCCAGAACCTGATCGAAGCGTGTGCCGTGGGGGTGCCGGTGATTGTCGGCCCGCATACGCACAATTTCGAGCAGGCAGTGAACGATGCGATTCACGAGGGGGCGGCCCTGCGCGCGCAGAACGCCGACGCGGCGCTTCAGCTCGCCTTGCTGCTGCTGGAGGACTCCCGCCGCCTGGCACAGATGGGCGAGGCGGGGGAAAACTGGGTGCGCCAGCATGCTGGCGCGGTCCAGCGGGTCATGGATGGTTACCTTGCCCTGCGAGGGCCGTGAAACCCGTCACCTGCGTCGTCCAGCCACTCACCTGACGCGTTCGGGTTTCGTGACAGCCTCGCTCAGTTTCCAGGCCGTCCGCATTCAGATTTCCAGGCCGTGGTATTTGCGACCCAGCTCCAGCGTTGCCCGGAAAAAGCCTTCCTTGCTGCCACAGTCATAGCGGATGCCTTCGTATTCCACGCCAAACACCCCGCGCGTCTGCATCAGGCTGGCAATGCCGTCAGTGAGCTGAATTTCCCCGCCGACGCCGGCCTGCGTTTTGCGCAAATGCTCGAAAATTTCCGGCTCCAGGATGTAGCGGCCGACCACGGCGAGATTGGAGGACGCGTTGGCGGGCGCCGGTTTCTCGACCATGTCGCGCACACGTGTGGTTTTCTCATTGATCGGCTCGCCGGAGACGATGCCATAGCGGTCGGAATGCTCCTTGGGGATGCGCTGGATGGCCAGGACGCTGCCATTGTGTTCATGGGCGGCCTCGACCAGCTGCTGCGTGACCGAGGTCCGGGAATCGATGAGATCGTCGGCCAGCAGCACGGCAAAGGGTTCATTGCCCACAATCGGCGCGGCGCACAGCACGGCATGGCCCAGCCCCAGGGGAGCGGGCTGGCGGGTGTAGATGCAGTTCACATGGCGGGGCAGTATGTTGCGCACGATCTCGAGCAACGCCATCTTGTTCTTGGCGGCCAGCTCGTTTTCCAGCTCGGGAATGGAATCGAAGTGGTCTTCAATGGCGCGCTTGTTGCGCCCGGTGATGAAGATGAGGTCAGTGATGCCGGCCGCGACCGCTTCTTCCACCGCGTACTGGATCAGCGGTTTGTCGACGATGGGCAGCATTTCCTTGGGCATGGCCTTGGTGGCGGGCAGGAAGCGAGTGCCCAGCCCTGCGACGGGAAACACGGCTTTGCGAATGGGTTTCATCGTGTCGATGTCAGAATGGGATGGAGTTGATGGGCGTCGGCATGGAGCAAGCAACATGCCAAGACGGCTACTGTAACAAAGGAAGGCCAGGCATGCCCAAGGTTTCGACGCAAGCCCTGTGCTGGATTACACTTCAGGCTTATTTCGATTGCCTTGAACCATGCGTTTTCTCTTCCTGCTCGTCCTGCTGGCCAATGTGGCCGTGCTGGCCTATGGCCAGGGTTTCATGGGGCCGCCCCCGAGTGAAGAGGGGCGCACGCCCCGCCTGCTGTCCGAACGGAACCAGCACATCGTGGAGTTAGGGCAGCCGCAACGGCTGGAAGCGCGCACTGCCGGCTGAACCGGCACCGCGACCCTCAGCACTGAGACGGTCACCCCCGCTACCCGGCCTCTTGCGGGGCGGGCGCTTCACTCGCCAGCACGGCCAGGCCGTCGAGCACGGGCGCATCCAGCCAGACGGGAGGCTGTTCGGGCAGGCCCAGATCCTTCTGCACGCTCAGCAACCCGGCGGTCACTTCATCGGCCACCAGCGGCCAGCCACCGCCCGTGCAATAAAGTCGGGCAGGGGCGCCCAGCCGACGCAGTGCCGTGCGCCATTGCCTGAGCACTGCGCCGGCCTGTGCCGCCGCAACGCCGGTACGGATGGCACTGTGCGTGTTCCGCGGGAAATCGGTGCTGCTGCCCAGCGCATAGGGCAGGCCCGCTGTCCCCTTGGCCAGGGACTGAAGCATCAGTTCGGGCCCCGGAAGAATCATCCCCCCTTCGAAGGCGCGTTCGGTTGCATGTGCTGTGGTACGTGCGTCAGCGCCTTCCCCGGTGCTCAGGGTGTCGATGGTGGTGGCCGTGCCGAAACTGGCCAGCATGGCGGGGTGGTCGGTGTGGCGGCTGAGGCCGATCAGGGCCACCCAGCGATCGTTTCCCAGCGTTTCGGGCTGTTCGTAGCGGTTCACCACGCCGGCCGCCCGGGCGCTGCTGCGCAGCCAGTGCACGCGGCCCGCAGGCGTATGCGCCAGCAGTTGATCGAGCCGACGGGAAAGCGCTGCATGGGCGACGCTCACGCCCAGGGCAGCAGCGGGCGGGGCGGGAAGGGACGCCATCCATTCGGTCAGGCCGCCGAGTTCCTCATGTGCGAGGGCCAGCGTGCCCGGTTCGCGCCGACCCCGCTCCGGCCCCATCCAGCCGAACTTCACTCGTGTATTGCCGGCGTCCACCAGCAGGGTGATGCCGGCGCCCTTCATGCCGGCCTCACCGAGACTTCGCCCACGGAAATGGGGTGTTCGCCGCCGGCATCGCGAAGCAGCAGTTGCCCGGAGGGAGTCACCCCGGCCGCGTTGCCGGTGAAGATCACCCGGTCATTGTCGATGATGTCGACCTTCCGGCCGACCAGACCGTCGACCCGGGTGTAACGTTCCGGCAAGTCTTCGAAGCCCTGCGTGGTGAGCGCGGAAAAATTCTCATACCAGGCGCGGGCGATGCGTGCCACCATCTGTTCCGGCCGCACACGGGCGCCGGCACTGTCGGCACGTGCCACTTCCGACCAGTCGGCAATGCGCCGGTTCAGTGAAGTGCTCAGCGCGCGCGCATCGTCCAGGTTGATGCCCATGCCCACGACCACCAGGTGATGGTCGGGCGCCAGGCGCGCCGTGCCCGCCCGAGTGGCCTCGACCAGAATGCCGGCCAGTTTGGCGAAGCGCCATTCCAGGTCATTGGGCCATTTCATGGTCAACAGCGGGCGGCTGGCGGAGGTCAGCATGCCGCGCAGAGCCTCCGTGGCCACCACGCCGGCAAAAGGCGCCAGGGTGGGCAGTGCCCGCGGCGGCAGGAAGACGTCGAAGGCGCAGGAGAACATCAGGTTGGCGCCGGATCGGTTCTGCCAGCTGCGTCCTGAACGGCCGCGGCCGCGCTCCTGCAGATGGGCGCCCAGCAGCCAGGGGCGCGCCAGCAGGCCTTTTTCGGCACGGGCGCGCTCCATGAGATCGGCATTGGTGGAGGTCGTGCGGCCCACCCATTCGACGCTGTGAAACTCGGGCAGGGTCTGCTGCAGCAACGACTGCATGCGCTCTGGCATGGGCAGGGGAAGCCGGGGCGGTTCGGGCAAGGAGGTCATGCGATGGGGTAAAGTGTGTGGCGTAAAATGAATCGCTTACCCTTATAACTCATTTGGAATCATGCAGGTCCGCACTGAAATCCTGAATTTTGACGGCGAGGCCGGTCCCATCGAATGCGCGATCGACCGCCCCGTGAGCGGGGTCCGGGGGTGGGCACTGGTGCTGCACCCGCACCCGCTGCACGGCGGCACCCGCGACAACAAAGTGGTGACCACCATCGCTCGCGCCTGTGTCGAACACGGTCTGGTCACCGTCCGCCCGAATTTCCGAGGCGTGGGCGGCTCCGCGGGCGAGTTCGACCACGCCCGCGGCGAAACCGCCGACATGTTCAGTCTGGTTGAACAGTTCCAGCAGCGCTTTCCGGAAGAATCAAACGGCGTGTGGGCGATGGCCGGCTTCTCCTTCGGCACGTCGGTGGCTGCCCAGCTCTATTCCGAGCTCGCCGCGCAGGGCCGCCGCACGCCCGAACGGCTGATCCTCACCGGGTCGGCCGTGGAGCGCTTCCGCCACCGGGAAGTTCGCGTTCCTGACGACACCTTGTTGATCCACGGCGAGGCGGACGAAGTCGTTCCCCTGGCCGAAGCCATGGATTTCGCGCGTGCGCACCGGCTGCCCATGGTGGTCCTTCCCGATGCCAGCCATTTTTTCCATGGGCGTCTGATCGGCCTTCGCAGCCTGATCCAGCAAAGCCTCAAGGCGATGCCCGAGCGCGCGGCCTGATGTTGGCCGCGCCGGCCCGGGGGAACTTCCTCAGCAGCGGCCCCGTCTGTCATAATGGGCCGCTTCCTCATTCGTCTTTCCCACGACGAGTCCGAATTTATCTATGCCGATGACCTCCCGCAAACGAAAACTCATCTCCTCTCTCTCCGCTTTGGGCGCTGCACTGGCGCTGACTTCCGCTTCCTTCCTGTCGCAGGCGCAAGATGCCGCGCCTGCGCCCGTCGCCCCGGTTGCCGCTGGCGCACCGGCCGTCACCATGGTGGGCGAGCTGGGCAGCGTGCCCGCGCCGGTGCTGGGCGCGCGCGCCTGGATCAGCCTCGACATGAACAGCGGCCAGGTGATCGCCGCCCAGAATATCGACGAACGCATCGAGCCGGCCTCCCTGACCAAGGTCATGGCCGCCTATCTGGTGTTCGAGGCCCTCGAGACCAAGCGGCTGACGCTCGAACAGACAGTGCACGTCTCCGAGAACGCGTGGCGCACCGAAGGGTCGCGCATGTTCATCAAGCCCAACACCCAGGTGTCCGTGCATGATCTGCTGCAAGGCATGATCGTGCAGTCGGGCAATGACGCCACGGTGGCCCTGGCCGAAGCAATTGCCGGCAGCGAGTCGGCCTTCGTGGCCCTGATGAACGAAGAAGCCGAGCGCCAGGGGCTCACCAACACCAAGTTCACGAACTCTCCCGGTCTGCCGCACGAAGAGCACCTGACCTCGGTGCGCGACATGGCGACTCTGGCCTCCAATCTCATCCAGCGATTCCCGCAGTATCTGCATTACTACGCCCAGAAGGAATACACCTACAACAACATCAAGCAGAACAACCGGAACCGCCTGCTATGGGCCGACGCCACGGTCGACGGCCTCAAGACGGGCCATACCAAGTCTGCCGGTTACTGCCTGATCGCCACCGCCAAGCGCGACGGCCGGCGCATCCTCACGGTGCTGGTGGGCGCGGCGAGCGACTCCGCGCGTGCCGAGAACAGCCTCAAGCTGCTGAACTGGAGTTTCCAGAACTTCGACACGGTCAAGCTGTATGACAACGACCGTGCCATGGTGACGGCACGCGTCTGGGAAGGCGAAGCCGAAACCGTGGGCCTGGGTTCCACCAGCCCGGTGTGGGTGACGGTGCCGCGCGGCAAGGCTGACCAGGTTCGGCCGGTTGCCAAATACCAGCAGCCCTTGATCGCTCCCCTGAACAAGGGCAACCGCGTGGGCGAGGTGTCGCTCTCTCTGGATGGCCACGTTCTGCGGACCGAATCGCTGCACGTGCTGAACGATGTTCCCCAAGCCGGCCTGATCGGCCGCCTGTATGACAAGGTCCGTCTCCTGTTCGAGTGACCCGCGCATGATTCCCAACGTAGACAATGACAGTCTGGTTTATTTGAATGGCGATTTCGTGCGCCTGGGTGACGCCAAGGTATCCGTGCTCGATCGTGGCTTCATCTTCGGCGACGGCGTGTATGACGTCGTGCCGGCGTACCGGGGCAAACCGTTCCGCATGGAGGCCCACCTGGCCCGGCTGGAGCGAAGCCTGGCCGCCATCGGCATTCAATGCGACCTGCAGCGGGCCGATTGGGAGCGCATCGTGCTCGAGCTCATCGAACGTTCGCGCCTGGGCACCTGCTTCGTGTACCTTCATGTGACGCGGGGCGTGGCCAAGCGCGACCACGGGTTTCCGGAAGGCATCGCGCCCACGGTCTTCTGCATGGTGGCGCCCTTCACGCCCCCGGACGCCGCCCTGCGGGAACGCGGCCTGAGCACCATCGGCAAGACCGACGAGCGCTGGCTGCATTGCGACATCAAGTCCATTTCGCTGCTGGGCAACGTGATGGCGCGCCAGGCCGCCGTCGAGGCCGGGGTCGATGACGTCATCCAGTTTCGCAACGGCCACCTGACCGAAGGGTCGGCCGCCAATATCTGGGTGGTCAGGAACGGCGTGCTGCTGGCCCCTCCACGCGGCAAGCTGATCCTTGAAGGCGTCCGGTACGGCCTGATGGAAGAGCTTGCCGAACGCTGTGGCATTCCCTTTGAAGCCCGGCCCATCACGGAAGCCGAGGTCCTGGCCGCTGACGAGCTCATGCTGACTTCCGCCACCAAGGAAGTCCTGCCCATCACCCGCTATAACGGTCAGCCCGTGGGCGACGGCAAGCCGGGCCCGGTTTATGCCCGTCTCCGAGAGGCTTACGACGCGGTGATCGCCGCTTTGTGACATGAAACACATTCCCCCTGAAGAATCTCTGATCGAGTATCCCTGCGACTTTCCCATCAAGGTGATGGGTAAGTCGCACCCGGAATTCGCCCAGACCCTCACCCTGGTCGTACAGCAGCACGACCCCGGCTTCGACCCCGCCACCGTGGAGATGCGCGCCAGCAAGGGCGGCAACTACCTGAGCGTCACCTTCACGGTGCGCGCCACGTCGCGGGAACAGCTCGATGCGCTCTATCGCAGCCTGCATGGGCATCCGTTGGTCAGTGTCGTCCTGTAGCAGGCTTCACATGGACGTTCGCTGGCTGTCGTCTCCGGCGCCCTACCGCCCGATCTGGGAGGCCATGCGCGAGTTCACCGAGGCGCGCACCGAAACCACTCCCGACGAGCTCTGGTTGGTGGAGCATGTGCCGGTCTACACCCTGGGCCAGGCAGGCAAGCCCGAGCACCTGCTCAACCCCGGGGGCATCGAAGTGGTGAAATGCGACCGTGGCGGGCAGGTCACCTACCATGGCCCCGGGCAGGTCGTGGCCTATTGCCTGCTCGACCTCAAGCGCCGCGGTCTGTTCGTGAAGGAATACGTCGAGCGGCTGGAAGATGTCATCATCGGCACGCTCGCGGACCTGGGGCTCGAATACGGGCAGCGTATGGCCGGAGCGCCCGGGGTGTATGTTCCCTATGATGGGCAGCGTGGCGCCTACGACCCCGCCGGCGATCAGCTGGCGAAGATCGCCGCTCTGGGCATCAAGCTGCGCAATGGCCGCTCGTATCATGGGCTGGCGCTCAATGTGGACATGGACCTGACCCCTTTCGGCGGCATCAATCCCTGCGGTTACGAAGGCCTCCCCACCGTCGACCTACGTTCCTGCGGGATATCATGCACTGTGTCCGAGGCCGGGCAGCGCCTGGTGGCGCGTCTGCAGGACGCCTTCGGTCCCTGACCGCCTCACGTTCGACAAACAAGAAAGAAAGGAGACACCATGGATACGCAGGAATCGTTCGTCCTCATTGAACGGAACCAGGGGGTGCTGACGCTCACGCTCAATCGCCCCGATCAATTCAACAGCCTGTCGGAAGAGGTGCTGACGGCACTGCAGCAGGCGCTGGATGGCGCCGCCGACGACGAGGCCCTGCGCTGTGTGGTGCTTGCCGCCAAGGGCCGGGCATTCTGCGCCGGCCATGATCTCAAGCAGATGCAGGCCAATCGCAACCGGGACTATTACCGCCAGCTGTTCGCGCAGTGCGGCCGCCTGATGCAGCGAATTGTGTCCTTTCCTGTGCCTGTCATTGCGAAGGTCCAGGGGGTGGCCACGGCGGCAGGGTGCCAGCTGGTGGCCAGCTGCGATCTTGCCGTAGCGTCGGCAGATGCGCGTTTTGCGGTGTCCGGCATCAATGTGGGCCTGTTCTGCTCGACCCCGGCGGTGGCGCTGTCGCGCAACGTGGGCGCCAAGAAGGCCTTCGAGATGCTGATCACCGGTGAGTTCATCAGCGCACAGGAAGCGCGTGAGGAAGGCCTGATCAACCGCGTGGTGCCTGCCGACGAGCTGGATGCGGCCGTCGACGCCCTGACCGCGACCCTTTGCGCCAAGAGCCCGGTCGCGGTGCGCACGGGCAAGGCCATGTTCCAGAAGCAGCGCAGCATGTCGCTGGCCGAGGCCTACGAGTTTGCCGGAGAGACCATGGCGTGCAACATGATGGCGGAAGACGTTCATGAGGGCATCGACGCCTTCATGAACAAGCGCCACCCCGTATGGAAGGGGCGTTGACGTCGGAAAACCGTTGAAACCTCAGGGTTTTCCGGTCGATGTGTTCGGGCGCGTTAAAATGGGGGCACCATCACCTAGCCAGGTAGCGTATGTCCACAATCAATGAGCAGGCCGGCCAGCGGAAACCGACTGTGCGTCCTGCTGCTTATGACCCCAGTGCCAAGCAGAAGTCTGCCGACAAGACTTCCCGGTTGCCCGTCAAGATCGTCCAGACCGAAAGGCTGAAGAAGCCGGAATGGATCCGCGTGAAGGCGGCGGCTCCCGGCTCCCGTTTTCACGACATCAAGCGCATCCTGCGTGAGAACAACATGTTCACGGTCTGTGAAGAGGCCTCCTGCCCGAATATCGGCGAATGCTTCGGCAAGGGCACGGCCACCTTCATGATCATGGGCGATAAATGCACCCGCCGCTGTCCCTTCTGCGATGTCGGCCACGGCCGGCCCGACCCGCTGGATGTCGACGAACCGGTCAACCTGGCGCGCAGCATCGGCGCCATGGGCCTGTCCTACGTCGTCATCACGTCGGTCGACCGCGACGACCTGCGCGACGGTGGCGCCGCGCATTTCGCGGAATGCATCCGGGAAGTCCGCAAGCATTCCCCCAAGACGCGCATTGAAGTGCTGGTGCCCGATTTTCGCGGTCGCCTGGACCGCGCGCTGGACATCTTCAAGGCGGAACCGCCCGATGTCATGAATCACAACCTCGAGACCGTGCCGCGCCTGTACAAGCAGGCACGTCCCGGCGCCGACTACCTGCACTCTCTCAAGCTGCTCAAGGAATTCAAGGCGCTGTGTCCCGAGGTGCCCACCAAGTCCGGCCTCATGGTCGGCCTGGGGGAAACCGACGAAGAAATCCTGCAGGTGATGCGCGACATGCGTGAGCACGATATCGAGATGCTCACCATCGGGCAATACCTGCAGCCGTCCGCCCACCACCTGCCGGTGACGCGCTACGTGCATCCGGACACCTTCAAGATGTTCGAAGAAGAGGCCTATGCCATGGGCTTCACGCATGCCGCCGTCGGGGCCATGGTCCGTTCCTCCTATCACGCCGACGAACAGGCGCACGCCGCCGGTTTCAACCCTGCCTCTGCCTGAGACATCAGGCTCCTCCCGCATTGCGTAAATGGCTGAAGCCGTGTAAACAGCCATGTAAACACGGCACAGCCGCAATGTGTGCTGAAAACCAGGGGAGGGGGCATGCAGATAGGCGTACCCGCTGAAACGGCGGCCGGAGAAACTCGGGTGGCGGTCACACCCGAAACCGCAAAGAAATTGGTGGCGCAAGGCCACCGTGTCAGTGTGCAGGCCGGCGCAGGCGTGGCCGCCAGTGTGCCCGACGCGGCTTACACGGCGGCCGGTGCCGAGATTTGCGATGCGGCCACGGCACTCGCGGCCGATCTCGTCCTGAAGGTGCAGGCGCCCTCCGCCGCCGAGCTCGCCCTCATGAAGCGGGGCGCCGCGGTGGTGGGCATGCTCAACCCCTTCGATGCCGACGGCCTGCAAGCGCTGGCTCAGGCCGGCCTGACGGCCTTCGCGCTGGAGGCGGCTCCGCGCACCACCCGCGCTCAGAGCATGGACGTGCTCTCCAGTCAGGCGAACGTGGCCGGCTACAAGGCGGTGCTGCTGGCCGCCAACGCGTACCAGCGCTTCTTTCCCATGCTCATGACCGCCGCCGGCACCATCAAGGCGGCCCGTGTGGTCGTGCTCGGCGTGGGTGTGGCGGGCCTGCAGGCCATTGCCACCGCCAAGCGCCTGGGCGCGGTGATCGAAGCCTCCGACGTGCGTCCGTCCGTGAAGGAACAGGTCGAATCCCTGGGGGCGCGGTTCATCGACGTGCCCTACGAAACAGAAGAAGAACGCGAGGCCGCCGAAGGCGCGGGCGGCTATGCCCGGCCCATGCCCCCCAGCTGGCTGGAACGCCAGAAGGCCGAAGTGGCCAAGCGGGTGGCCCAGGCCGATTCCGTCATCTGCACGGCGCTGATCCCGGGGCGACCGGCGCCGGTGCTGGTCACCGAAGAGATGGTGCAGTCCATGAAGCCCGGTTCAGTCATCGTCGACCTGGCCGCGGGCAGGGGTCCCGGCGGGGTGGGCGGAAACTGCCCTCTGACCAAGGCCGGCCAAGTGGTGCAGAAGCACGGCGTCACCCTGATCGGCTACACCAATCTGCCGGCGCTGGTGGCGGCCGACAGTTCCAGTCTGTATGCGCGCAACGTGCTCGACTTTCTCAAGCTGATTCTGCCGCCTCAGGCCGCACAACTGCAGCTTCCGGAAGACGACGACATCGTCTCCGCCTGCCTGGTCACGCGCGACGGCCAGGTCTTGAGAAACTGATACCCGAGAGACCGACATGGAAGCGATTTCCCCTCTCCTGATGAACTTCATCATCTTCGTGCTGGCGATCTACGTGGGCTACCACGTGGTGTGGAACGTAACGCCCGCCCTGCACACCCCGCTCATGGCGGTCACCAACGCCATTTCGGCCATCGTCATTGTCGGGGCCATGCTGGCGGCGGCCCTCACCGAAACGCCGCTGGGCAAGGTCATGGGTGTGCTGGCCGTGGCGCTGGCGGCGGTCAACGTCTTCGGCGGCTTCCTGGTCACGCGGCGCATGCTCGAGATGTTCAAGAAGAAAGAGCGCAAGCCGGTGGCACAGGCGAGAGGTGAGCAATGAGCATGAATCTCGTCGTCTTCCTGTATCTGATTGCCTCGGTCTGCTTCATCCAGGCACTCAAGGGTCTGTCGCACCCGACCACCTCCATACGAGGCAACCTGTTTGGCATGGCGGGCATGACCATCGCCATCGTCACCACGGCAGGGCTGATTCTGACCCTGGCGGACTCACCGCTGGGCTTGGGCTGGGTGCTGCTGGGTCTGCTCGTCGGCGGGGCGATCGGCACCCTGATGGCCCGCCGTGTGGAAATGACCAAGATGCCCGAGCTGGTGGCGTTCATGCACAGCATGATCGGTCTGGCTGCGGTCTTCATTGCGGTGGCGGCCGTGGCCGAGCCCTGGGCCTTCCAGATCGCCGAGCCCGGCGGCCCCATCCCGGGTGGCAACCGTATCGAACTGGCCCTGGGGGCGTTCATCGGTGCGGTGACCTTCACTGGCTCGGTCATCGCCTTCGGAAAGCTCAGCGGCAAGTACCGCTTTCGTCTGTTCCAGGGCGCGCCGGTGCAGTTCAAGGGTCAGCACCTCGTCAACGCCGTGCTGGGGCTGGCCACGCTGTTCTTCATGTTCGGTTTCTGGCATTCGCAAAGCTGGCTCGACATCCTGCTGGTCATCGCGTTGGGCCTGGCCCTGGGGGTGCTGATCATCATTCCCATCGGCGGCGCCGACATGCCGGTGGTGGTGTCCATGCTCAACAGCTATTCGGGTTGGGCGGCCGCCGGCATCGGCTTCAGCCTGAACAACTCCATGCTGATCATCGCCGGCTCGCTGGTGGGGTCTTCGGGTGCTATCCTCAGCTACATCATGTGCAAGGCCATGAACCGCTCCTTCATCAGCGTGATCCTGGGGGGGTTTGGCGGCGAGGAAAGCACGGCGGGGGCAGGCGACGGGCAGCAGCGCAGCGTCAAGAGCGGCAGTGCCGAAGACGCGGCCTTCATCCTGGGCAATGCCGAATCGGTGGTGATCGTGCCCGGCTACGGGCTGGCCGTGGCGCGCGCCCAGCATGCGGTCAAGGAGCTGGCCGAGAAACTGACCGAAAAGGGCATTTCCGTGCGCTATGCCATCCACCCGGTGGCCGGGCGCATGCCGGGGCACATGAACGTGCTGCTGGCGGAGGCGGAAGTCCCCTACGATCAGGTCTTCGAGATGGAAGACATCAACAGCGAGTTCGGGCAGGTGGATGTCGCCATTGTTCTGGGGGCCAACGACGTAGTCAACCCGGTGGCCTTGCAGAAGGGCTCGCCCATTTACGGCATGCCGATTCTTGAGGCCTACAAGGCGCGCACCGTCATCGTCAACAAGCGGTCGATGGCGGCCGGTTATGCCGGGCTGGACAACGAGCTCTTCTACATGGACAAGACCATGATGGTCTTTGGCGACGCCAAGAAAGTGGTCGAAGAGATGACGAAAGCGGTGGAATGAGCGTCCAGCTTGCGCTGGCACAAAGACGGAAATCACGGCACGCAGTTCAATAAGGTCAAGGCGGGCTGCGCTGTGCGGCCCGCAATAAAAAAGAGACTGCCATGCCTGCGCCCGCGTCCTCCGTCCGATTCATCCGTCGAACTGCGCTGAGCGGCCTTGCCGCCGTGCTGCTGGGCCTGGCTGGCGGGCAGGCGGCGTTGGCCGCCGATACGCCCTTGGTCACCCTCCCCCCGGGTCAGGTCGAGTTCTACACCACGGCGGAATCGCTGGTGAACGGGTTTCCGGCCAAGCCGGCCCGCCTCACGGCCCGTTTTGACCGCCCCATGCAAGTCATGAAGCGCCTGGTCAGCCAGGCCGAGTACGCCGAATGCGTGCGGGCAGAAGGCTGTCGGCCCCTCGGCAAAGAACACCGGGATGAAGTGTCGCCCGACCTGCCGGTGGTCGGGGTCAGCTGGGATGACGCCACCGCCTACGCCAAGTGGTACAGCGAGCATACCGGGCGGCATTACCGTCTGCCCACCTATGCGGAGTGGGCGTATCTGGCCGGGGAGGCCTTCAAGGAAGACCTGCGTCTTGACCTCTACGATCTGGACGACGCCAAGAACCCCGCCCAGCGCTGGTTGGCCGAGTACGCCATGGAAGCGCAGCGAAAGGTGGCGTCCGACCCCTTCCCCAAGCCTTTCGGCACCTTCGGCACCACGGAGGCGGGCGTGCAGGACATTGGGGGCAATGTCTGGGAATGGACCAACACCTGCCATGTGCGGCAGTTCCTGGACGAACACGGCAACCCCGATCTGCCGCCCACTGAAAACTGCGGCATCCGCGTGGTCGCGGGCTCACACCACAGCCTGATCACCGACTTCATGCGTGACCCCAAGGCGGGCGCCTGCTCGGTGGGCATTCCCCCGGCGAATCTGGGTATCCGTCTGATTCTTGATGAGTGAATGCACGGCGGAAAGCCGCGCCGGAATCGCAGCCTGGAGAACCCTTCAGAAGGGCTCGACGGGCTTCTTGCGTGCCGCGGACCGGTCGACGCCCGAGACCGCGCCTTCGGCCAGCCGGATCAGATCGTCGACCTTGCAGACAATGACGCGCTTGCGGCCCGTGATGACCAGCCCCTGGTCTTTCCAGGCACTGAGCAGACGGCTGACCGTATGCAGGGTGGTGCCGGTCATTTCGGCAATGTCCTGGCGGGTGATGGGGAAATTAACCGCAATGCCTTCGTCGGTCTTTTCGCCGGAGGCATCGATGAGACGCAGAATGCAGCGCGCCACACGCTGCTCGACTTCTTCGGTGGAGAGTTCCTTGATGCGCGAGTGGGCGTCCTGCAGCCGTTGACCGACCGCCTGCAGCGCATTTGCGGCGAACTGCAGATTGCCGGTCATGAAGCGGTCCCATTCGGAGGAGGGCCAACCCAGCACCACGCTTTCCTCGACGGCCAGACAGGTGGCCGGGTAGGCGGGGCGCTGCATGGCCTTGGCAATGCCGAAGACCTCGCCGGGAATGACATAGCGAACCACCACCTGTTCGCCGTCGGCGGTGGTCTGAACCACTTTCAGGTGGCCATGCAGCAGCACGAAGAACTGGCTGGCCGGCTCGCCCTGCTGAAACACGGTGTCGCCGGTGTTCAGCCGCATGGGCCGGGCAAGGGAAAGCACCGTGTCGAGGTCCTTATCGGGGACGGCTCGGAACAGATCGAGGTTCTTGACGACAGAACGAGGAATGCTGTGGGTCATGTCCAGGCCCGGCAGATCGCTAATCGGACCATTCTAGCACCGGAAGCTCCTCTCCAACGGGGAGGAGACGGCCACCGTCCGAACACGTAAGATGGCGGCTCAACGGGCCCACCGGACAAATCCGTTTCCGAGTTTGTTGCGGCACAAAGAAGGCCTTCCCGGGCTGCGGTCAAATGGAGTCATGCAGCCATCCACACAAAAGGAGTACACCATGTTCAAACGCTCAGGCAAATTTGCGGCACTGATCCTCGCTGCGGGCCTCGTTCCCGCTCTGGCTTCGGCGGAAAGCGTCAACCCGGCCGGCGAGAAGCTGTACAAGACCGCCTGTGTGGCCTGCCATGCGGCCGGTGTGGCCGGCGCCCCCAAGCTGGGCGACAAGGCCGCCTGGGCCAAAGTGACGGAAAAAGGCATGGATGCCGTCATGCAGATCACTGTGAACGGCAAGGGCGCCATGCCGCCGCGTGGCGCCTCCAGCGCCGACGAGGCCACGCTGCGCGCTGCGGTCGACTACATGATTGCTCAGGCGAAGTAGGGCCGGAAATTCCGGCCGCGGAGGGGCAAATCCACGGTCGGGAAAATCCTTATCTTGCGCCGAGGGTCACCTCGTTACACTGGGCTCCATGCCGCTGGCATGGAGCCTTTGTTTCATGTTGTATGGGCTCCCCCGATACATCCAACGAGAAGGGGCAACAAAACATGAAGTCCATCCGCAAGACCCTCGCCTTTACGGCGTTGGCTGCCACACTGTGTTTCTCTGCCGCTGCGCAGGCCCGTGATCTGGTCATCGCCCTGAGGTCTGAACCGACCTCCATGGACCCGCAGTTCCACTCGCTCACGCCCAACACCCAGCTGTCGGAAACCATTTTCGATCCGCTCGTGCGTACCGACAAGGTCGCCAAGCCTATTCCCTCGCTGGCCGAATCCTGGACGGTCGACGGCGACACCTGGACCTTCAATCTGCGCAAGGGCGTCAAGTTCTCCGACGGCACGCCGTTCACCGCAGAAGACGTGGTCTTCACCTACGAACGGGTGCCCAAGGTGCCCAACAGCCCTTCGTCGTATGCGCTCTATCTGAGCAGCATCGACCGCCTCGAGGTCGTCGATCCGCACACGCTCAAGATCATCACCAAGGGCCCGTCGCCCGTGCTGCTGCCCAACCTGTCCATGGTGCCCATCATGTCTGCCAAGGCCGCGTCCGGGCCGGCGCCGGAAGGCAAGACGACGGTCGAACTGAACCGTGGCGATGGTCTGGTGGGAACCGGGCCCTACAAGTTCGTGTCCTGGAAGCGGGGCGCAGAGATCGTTCTCGAACGTAACGAGAATTACTGGGGTGAAGCCCCCGCGTGGGACCGCGTCATCTATCGTCCCATCACCAATCCGGCTGCCCGAGTGGCCGCCCTGCTGGCTGGCGACGTCGATCTGATCGAGGATCCACCCACCGACGACCTGCCCAAGCTCAAGGAAAACAAGAACCTGCACATCCAGGAAACGCCGTCGGTGCGCATCATCTACATTGCCCTGCTGCAGGGCGATGAAGTGCCCCCCGGCATGGAAGGCACCGATGGCAAGAACCCGCTCAACGACCGCCGTGTGCGTGAGGCCCTTTCCCTGGCCATCGACCGTCAGAACATTGTCGACCGCGTGATGGGCGGCTCGGCAATGGCAGCGGGCAACCTCCTGGCCTATCCCGGGTTCGGTGCCTCTGAAAAGCATTCCAAGGCACCGGCCGCCGACCTCGAGCGCGCCAAGAAGTTGCTGGCAGAAGCGGGCTACCCGAACGGCTTCACCATGTCGCTGGGTTCGCCGGCCGGTCGTTACACCAATGATCAGCGCATTGCCCAGGTGGTGGCGGCCATGTGGGCCCGGCTCGGCGTGAAGGTCAACGTCGACACCATGGCGCCTGCCGTGTTCTTCAAGCAGCGCAATGCCTTTGCCTTCAGCGCTTACTTGGCCGGCTGGGCGGCGTCTTCCGGCGAAATGCTCAACCCGCTGAACTCGCTGGTGGTCACCAAGCAACCCGAGCTGGGGCTGGGCACCACCAACTGGAGCCGCTACTCCAACCCCGAGGCCGACAAACTCGTGCTGGAAGCGTCGCGCACCATGGAAGAAGACAAGCGCGCCGCGCTGCTCGAGAAAGCCGCAGACATGATCATGGAAGATTACGGCATCCTGCCGCTGCAGTTCGAAATGTCCGTCTGGGCCATGAAGAAGGATATTCGTTACGAAGGTCGTGCCGACCAGATGACACTGGCGCAATACATGACGCCGGCCAACTGAGCACGCCAGCGTGATCGCCACCATTGTCCGCCGTCTGCTCCAGACGGGGCTGGTTGTCCTGATCATGTCCGCACTGGTGTTCGCCGGTCTGTATGTGATCGGCGACCCGGTGCTCATGATGGCCAGCCCTGAAGCGACGGATCTCGAACGCGAGGCCATCCGTCGCAATCTGGGCCTGGACCGCCCGCTGTGGG
The DNA here is from genome assembly GCA_029263615.1 of Alcaligenaceae bacterium. GTDB lineage: Bacteria > Pseudomonadota > Gammaproteobacteria > Burkholderiales > Burkholderiaceae_B > Yanghanlia. Next base: position 25,389 of record JAJUFT010000013.1, read on the forward strand.
AACAGTACATCATCTTCCTGTCGAAGGCGGTCCAGCTCGATTTCGGCAACAGCTTCCTCACCGGCGAGTCGGCCATGCATCTCATTCTCGAGCGCATGCCGGCCACGCTGGAGCTGGCTACGCTGGCCATGTTCATCTCCATGGTGGTGGGCGTTCCGCTGGGCGTCTACGCCGGCCTGCGCCCGGAAAGCTTCCTGTCGCGCGGCATCATGTCCGGTTCCGTGCTGGGGTTCTCGCTGCCCAACTTCTGGGTGGGGCTGATGCTCATCATGCTGTTTGCCGTGATGCTGGGCTGGGTGCCGGCCGGCGGGCGGGGGCCGGTGGAAACCTTCGGGCCCATTCAGCTGAGCTTGTTCAACTGGGATGGCCTGCGCAGTCTGCTGCTGCCGGCGCTCACCATTGCCACGGCCAAGTGTGCGCTCATCATCCGGGTGACGCGGGCCGCCACCCGCGAGTGCCTGCCGCAGGACTACATCAAGTTCGCCCGCGCCAAGGGCCTGCATGAGCGGCGCGTGCTGGGCGTGCATCTGCTGAAGAACATCATGATTCCCATCGTCACCATCGGCGGGCTGGAATACGGTCAGGTCTTCGCCTTTGCGGTTGTCACCGAGACCGTGTTCTCGTGGCCCGGCATGGGCAAGCTCCTCATCGATTCCATCGTCAACCTCGACCGTCCGGTGGTGGTGGCCTACCTCATGCTCACTGTCGTGTTTCTTGCCATGTTGAATCTGATCGTGGACATCGGCTACACCCTGCTTGATCCACGGGTGCGTCTGGGAGGGGCAGCATGAGTCGCGTTGCGCCGCCCGGTTCCATGCCGGTCGTGCCGGCCCATGTGCAGGCGCGGGCCGAGACCAGCCGCTGGCGGCGCTTCGTCGCCCAGTTCGTCACCAGCAAGGCGGCGGTGGTGTCCCTGCTGGTGCTGCTGCTGGCCATCGGGGCTGCGCTGCTGGCGCCCTGGCTTTCGCCTCAGAACCCCTACGATCTCGCTTCGCTGGACATTCTCGACGCCAAGCTGCCGCCGGGCAGCAAGAATTTCGACGGCAGCCTCACTTACTGGCTGGGTACGGACGGCCAGGCCCGCGATGTCCTGTCCGCCATCCTGTACGGCATGCGCACCAGCCTGTTCGTGGGCTTCGTGTCGGTGACGGCGGCCTTCCTCATCGGGGCGGCGGTCGGCCTGATCGCTGCGTATTTTGGCGGCCGCATGGACGCCTTCCTGATGCGGCTGGTCGACATGCAGCTGTCGTTTCCCTCGATTCTCGTCGCCCTGGTGTTGCTGGCCGCCTTGGGCAAGGGGGTGGACAAGGTCATCATCGCGCTGATTGTCGTGCAGTGGGCCTACTTCGCCCGGGCGGCGCGCGCCGCAGCCATTGTCGAGCGCAACAAAGAATATGTGGAAGCGGCCCGCTGCATGGCCCTGAGCTGGCACCGCATCCTCTGGCGCCATGTGTTTCCCAACTGCATTCCCCCGCTCATGGTCATTGCCACCATCGATCTGGCCCACGCCATTGCTCTGGAGGCCACGCTGTCCTTCCTGGGGGTGGGGGTTCCGGTCACCGAGCCCTCGCTGGGCATGTTGATTTCCAACGGTTTCGAATTCCTGATGTCGGGCACGTACTGGATCTGCTTCTTTCCCGGCATTGCCCTGGCCATCGTGGTGGTCTCGATCAATCTGGTCGGCGACCACCTGCGGGACATCCTCAATCCCCGCAACGAGGTCTGACCATGACGACTGCGAGCAACATGAATGGGTCCGACGACCTCCTGCTGGATGTCCAGGGTCTGCGGACATGGTTCCACACCCGTGACGGGGTGGTGAAGGCCGTCGATGGGGTGTCCCTGCAGCTGCGGCGCGGGGAAATCCTCGGTCTGGTAGGCGAATCGGGTTCCGGCAAGAGCGTCACCGGCTTTTCCATCATGGGGCTGGTGGGGGAACGCGGCAAGGTGCAGGCCGACCGCATGGTGTTCGACGGACAGGACCTGACCCGGGTCTCGGCCGAACAAATGCGTGATCTGCGGGGCAATCGGCTGGCGATGATCTTTCAGGATCCCATGATGACGCTCAACCCCACCTTGCGCATCGACACCCAGATGGTGGAAGCCGTGCTCGCCCACCAGCGGGTGTCGCGCCGCGCGGCCCGGGATCGCTCACTCGAAGTGCTGCGCATGGTGGGCATTCCCGCCCCGGAAGCGCGCCTCAAGGCGTATCCGCACCACCTCTCCGGCGGCATGCGGCAGCGCATCGCCATCGCCATTGCCCTGCTGAACTCGCCCCGACTCATCATCGCCGACGAACCGACGACCGCACTGGACGTCACCATCCAGGGGCAGATTCTCTACGAGGTTCAGAAACTCTGTCGCGAGATGGGCACCGCCCTGATCTGGATCACCCATGACCTGGCCCTGGTGTCGGGTCTGGCCGATCGCATGGCGGTGATGTACGCCGGTCGCATTGTGGAATCCACCTCGACCGAGGCCCTGATCGAGCGGCCCATGCACCCCTATACGCATGGGCTGATGGCGTCCATCCCGTCGCTGGGCACGCGCGGCCAGCCTCTGTTCCAGATTCCGGGCTCCACACCGTCGCTGCTGCATCTGCCGCCCGGTTGCCCCTTTCGCAACCGGTGTTATCGGGCGGACGCTCAGTGCGAGGAAGCCCCGGCCCTGATGCCGGTGGCGGAAGATCATCTCGTCAGTTGCTGGCACAGCGGAGAACGGACATGAGCATCCCTGCGCAAGCCACTTCGGCCAACGTGCACCCTGCCACGGCCGTGCGTTCCGTTCCCCCCGGTGCCGAGCCGCCCATCATGCGGGTGGAAGGTCTCAGGCGCGACTACGTGCAACCCTCGGATTTCATCGATTTCATTGGCCGCAAGCTGCGCGGCCGGGGCAAACCTCCTCCTGTGCAGGCGGTCATGGGCGTCGATCTGGACATCCGGCACGGCGAAGTGCTGGCTGTGGTGGGGGAATCCGGCTGCGGCAAGACCACGCTGGGGCGCATGCTCACGGGCATCATCCCTCCCACGGGGGGCCGCGTTTTCTACAAGGGTCGCGACATTGCCCAGCTGTCGGGCGCGGCCCGGCGCGAATACGACCTCGCGGTGCAGATGATCTTTCAGGATCCGTTCTCATCGCTCAACCCGCGCCTGCGGGTCGGGGACATCATCGGCGAAGCCCCCATGGTGCACGGGCTGGTCAGCCGGGCCGAGCGCGACGACTATGTCTGCGAGCTGCTGCGCAAGGTCGGGCTCGACCCCGACTACCGCGAGCGCTATCCTCACCAGTTCTCCGGCGGCCAGCGTCAGCGGGTGGGAGTGGCACGTGCCCTGGCGCTGAAGCCGTCCATCATTGTCTGCGACGAGGCCGTGGCCGCCCTCGATGTGTCCATCCAGGCCCAGGTGCTCAACCTCTTCATGGAGCTGCGGCGCGATTTCGACCTGACCTACGTCTTCATCAGCCACAACCTTGGGGTGGTCAGCCACATTTCCGACCGCGTCGCCATCATGTATCTGGGGCGGGTGGTCGAGCTGGCCGATACCGAGGAAATCTTTGCCCGTGCCAATCACCCCTACACCCAGGCCCTGCTCAAGGAACTTCCCGTGCTGTCGGCCGGCAAGCGCCGTTTTGACCCGATTGCCGGTGAACTGCCGTCGCCCGCCAACCCTCCGGCCGGCTGCGCCTTTCATCCCCGCTGCCCGATGGCCATGGCAAAATGTCGCGCCGAGCGCCCTGAACTCAGGGAAATCGCCCCGGCGCACTGGAGCGCCTGCCATCTGAACGAGGTGGCCGATTCGGCCCGCATTGCGGCGGGCACGCCGGTCGCTGGCACGGGTGAGCCTGCCACCTCTACGGAGATTGCCTGATGAAATTCGCCGACTCGGACTTCGAGCCTTACCGCCTGCTCCTGCCTGAGGCAGACGCCATTCCCCTGGTGTGTGATTCCCCACACAGCGGCAGCATCTACCCACAGGATTTCGACACCGTGTTGCCGGCGTCCATTCTCCGTGCGGCGGAAGATGCCTATGTCGACGAGCTCTGGGGAGCCGTGCCGCGCCATGGGGGCACCCTGCTCTGCGCCGAGTTTCCGCGCAGTTACATCGACGTGAACCGCGAGCTCGACGACATCGACCCGAACATTCTGGCCGAGCCCTGGACCAGCGAGGTCAGGCCCACTGAAAAATCCCGTCTCGGCTACGGCCTGTTCTGGCACAACCTGGATGGCCACGCCATGTACGACCGCAAGTTGTGGGTGGGTGAGCTCGAAAATCGCATCAGCAGCTATTACGAACCCTATCATCGAGAGCTCTGGAAACAGATCGATCTGGCCATGGAGCGCTTCGGCATGGTCTGGCATCTGAACCTGCATTCGATGCCCTCGAACTCTTATGCGCTGATGCAGCAGTCCGGCGACAAGCAGCTGGCCGACTTCGTGCTGGGCGACCGCGATGGCACGACCTGCGATCCCACCCTCACGGGCATCATCGAAGACTTCCTCACGGAGCGTGGCTACAGTGTGGCCCGCAACGACCCCTTCAAGGGGGTGGCGCTGGTGGCCCGGGTCGGCCAGCCGGCCGAGCGCCGTCACAGCCTGCAGATAGAAATCAACCGCAAGCTCTACATGGATGAAACCGACTTCGAGAAGACGGCAGGCTTCGCCACCCTGCAGCGCGACCTCGACGGGCTCCAGGCACACCTGAGGGATTTCATTCGGAGCCTGATGTAGAGGCCTCCGGGCCCAGATACGCCCCGCTGCGATGCAGCTGGTCTTCGGCGGCGCCCAGTGCCTCGATGGCATGGCGGCCCGCCTTGCTCAGCAGCTGGCTGGCCAGGGCTTCCACCAGGGCCAGCGCGGCGGCGGAAGAGGGGAAGAAACCGGCCGTTTCCGTAGAAAACAGCAGCGTGACTTCGGCGGCGCGCGCCAGGGGCGCGAGCTTGCTGTCGCACAGGGCCACGATGCGGCATCCGCGCTCCCGTGCTGCTTCCGCCACCCGCAGGCCTTCTCGGGAGTAGGGGGCAAAGCCGATCAACACCACGGCATCGGTCGGCTGCAAGGCGCGCAGTTCCATTTCCAGCAGACCGGCATCGCCCCGCAACAGGGTGACGGAATTGCGAAACAGCCGGTACAGATAGTGGAGCGTGTGGGCGGCGGCATACGAGGCCCGGAATCCGGCCACGTGCACATGGCGGGCGCGCTGCAGAATGCGCACGGCTTCGGGCAGGGCCTCGCCGTTGTGCTCTTCCACAAAATTCAAGTTGCCGACCTGGGCCGCCACATGCCGGCTCAGGGCACTGCGGCTGTTGCGCCTGCGCATGACGTCCTGGGCCTGTTCCGCATAGCGCCGAGGGGGGCGCTGCATGCCGCGGATGAACACCTGGCGCATGTCTTCCCAGCCTTCGTACCCCAATGACTTGACCAGCCTGACCAGGGTGGCCGGCTGCACCCCGGCGCCGGCGGCAATGCTGCGCATCGACTGCACGGGCACCTCGTCGGGGTGGTCGATGAGATGACGCGCGCCGATCTGGAACTGGGGGCTCATGTCGGGGAAGCGATCCCGGATCAGGCCCACCAGGCCGTCGAAGCTGCGGGGAGGGTGTGGCTTCTTTGCCATGGTCGGGTCGCAAAAAAGGGTAGAGGATAACGGAGGATCTTGCTTCGGGTGTTGCGAGAGTATAGATTAATGAAACACTTGTTGAATCCTCTACGGTAGATTCCATGACTCACGTTTTTCATCGCAACCCCAAGCAGACACTCGAATATGCCGTGCGAGGAGAAGGCATCCGCCTGTTCGACCAGCACGGCCGCGCCTACATCGATGCATCGGGTGGCGCTGCGGTCTCCTGCCTGGGCCACGGCCATCCGGACGTCATCCGCGCCATCAAACAGCAACTGGACGAAGTCGCATACGCTCACTCGTCCTTCTTCACCACCGAGGCCTGTGAAACGCTGGCCGACTTCCTGGCGGAACGGGCCCCCGGCGACCTGAACCACATCTACTTCGTCTCGGGCGGCTCCGAGGCGGTCGAAGCCGCGCTCAAGCTGGCCCGCCAGTATTTCGTTGAAAAAGGTCAGCCCACACGCCGGCACTTCATCGCGCGCCGTCAGAGCTACCATGGCAACACCCTGGGCGCGCTGGCCATTGGCGGCAACGTGTGGCGGCGCGAACCGTTTCTTCCGCTGCTGGTGCCGGCGCATCACGTTTCGCCCTGCTACGCCTACCGCGATCAGCGTGCGGATGAAAGCGCCGAGCAATATGCCCAGCGCCTGGCCGACGAACTGGATGCAAAGATTCGCGAACTGGGCCCGGAAAACGTCGCCGCGTTCGTGGCCGAAACCGTCGTGGGTGCCACCGCCGGCGTGCTGACGCCCGTGGGCGGTTACCTCAAGCGGGTGCGTGAAGTTTGCGACCACCACGGCGTGTTGCTTATTCTGGATGAGGTGATGTCGGGCATGGGCCGCACCGGGCATCTGTTTGCCTGCGCGGAAGACGATGTGGTGCCCGACATCCTTACCATCGCCAAGGGGTTGGGCGCCGGCTATCAGCCGATTGGCGCCATGGTGGCCAGCAGCCGCATCTACGACACCATCGTCGCAGGCAGCGGCTACTTTCAGCACGGCCACACCTATATGGGGCATGCCACCGCCTGCGCCGCAGCGCTGGCCGTGCAGCGCGTGATCGAACGCGACCACCTGCTCGAGAATGTCCGGGCGCGGGGCGAACAGTTGCGCGCCTCCCTGCGGCGTGAACTGGGTGAGCACCCCAATGTGGGCGACATCCGCGGTCGTGGTCTGTTCGTAGGGGTGGAGTTCGTGGCCGATCGCGACACCAAGGCGCCGCTGGATCCGGCCCTGCGCACCCATGTGCAGCTCAAGAAGGTGGCCATGGAAAACGGGCTGATGATCTACCCGTCGGGCGGCACCGTGGATGGGTCGCAGGGTGATCATGTGCTGCTCGCGCCGCCCTTCATCTGCAGCGAGGCAGACATCGAGGAGATCGTGGCAAAGCTGGTCACCACGGTGAACCGCGTGCTTCACGTTTGAGCCTTGGGTCGGCCGGCACCGGGTCATGGCCCGGGTCGGCCTTCGTGGCCTTTGTCCCCCCGGCAGGCAGCCAGCTTACGGTTGCGTGTGGGCGGATTCCGTTTGCGCGTACCACACCGTCACGGTCCCCCTCACGAAGACCGGTTTTGCGGCCCCCCGCCACGCTCGCAGCCGATGCACCAGATACAGAGGCTGATTGGCGGGCAGACCCCGGAAGGCGGCGGTATTGACCGATGGCCCCTGGATCTCCACACATTGATCCACCCCATTCCAGCAGAGAAACGACTGGATATCCGCATTGCCGGCATGGTCGCGACCGGCATGTACGCGGGTGATGACGGCGTTGTGAGGCACCCCGGCATCCGGGGGGTAGGGGACGGCCACGCTGCGTTCCAGCGTGTGCAGACCCGGACTGACACCCGTGTGGGTCCAGGCGCGCACGCCGGTCTCGGCGGCCGCGCCAGCGCCCAGGGCCAGCAGGGCCAGGGCGAGTCCACAATTGAGGGTGCGGCGGCGCTGCATGTCAGGCCGGTGGCCGCGCGCCGTCACGCTGCCAGAGGATGTCCGATTCACCCTCCTGGCGGTTGATGGCGCGCGCCAGCACGAAGCAGAGATCGGAGAGCCGGTTGAGATACTGCCTTGCCAGACCGGTGGGCACTTCCTGCCCGCCTTCGGTGTGCCGTTCCAGGGCCACGACCGCCCGTTCGGCGCGCCGGCAGACGCTGCGGGCCACGTGGGCCAGCGCTGCGGCCCGACTGCCACCCGGCAGAATGAATTCCTGCAGCTTGCCCAGTTCGGCGTTGTAATGTGCGATGGCGCGGTCCAGACCGGCCACGTGTTCGGGCTGGACCGCGACATGGCCGGGGATGCAGAGTTCGGCACCCAGGTCGAAGAGTTCGTTCTGCACCCGTGCCAGCAGGCTGTCGATGTCGCCCGGCAGCGTTTCAGTGCGCAGCAGGCCGATGAAGCTGTTGAGTTCGTCGACGTCGCCCAGCGCGGCAATGCGTTGATGGTCTTTGGAGACCCGGGTGCCGTCGCCCAGGCCGGTGGAGCCATCGTCGCCGGAACGGGTCGTGATGACGGAGAGTCGGGTGGCCATGATGAGGAGGGGGAACCGCGAATCGCGGTATGCTAGAACCGTACTTTTGGGAGATTATCGCATGTTCAGTTCACCACGCATCCGGTCCGCCGTGGCGGCCGCCCTGGCCGTGACGGCATGCTACAGCGCACCCGTCCTCGCCCAGGAAGGGAGCGGCAGCGGGGAAATCCGCCGGATCGACCCGCAGGCGGGCAAGATCACCATCAAACACGGCCCCATCAGTGAGCTCGAGCTACCGGCCATCACTCTGGTCTATCAGATCGACGTGGCGCTGCTGACCGGCCTGCAGCCGGGCGACAAGATCAAATTCAAAGCACGGCGCGTCAACGGCCAGTACGTGGTGGTTGAAGTCTCCAAATGACACCGCCCGCATGAGCGGGCGGTGTGTCGGTCAGCGTGTTGAAACGGGCTTACAGCACATAGCGGGCGAGGTCTTCGCTCGCGGCCGTTTCCTTGAGCTTGTCTTCCACGTAGGCAGCGTCGATCTTCACGGTGCTGCCGCTGTGTGACGTGGCGTCGAAGGCCAGGTCTTCCAGCAGCTTTTCCATCACCGTGTACAGGCGACGAGCTCCGATGTTCTCGGTGCGCTCATTGACCGAGAAGGCCAGTTCCGCCAGCCGGCGAATGCCATCTTCGGTGAATTCCAGCTGCACGTCCTCGGTGGCCAGCAAGGCATGATATTGCTTGGTCAGCGACGCATCGGTGTCGCACAGAATGCGCACGAAATCATCGGCGGTGAGCGAGTCGAGCTCGACGCGGATGGGAAAGCGGCCCTGCAGTTCGGGAATCAGGTCGGACGGGCGCGACAGGTGGAAGGCGCCCGAGGCAATAAACAGGATGTGGTCGGTGCGCACCACTCCGTACTTGGTGTTGACGGTCGTTCCCTCGACCAGGGGAAGCAGGTCGCGCTGTACGCCCTGGCGGGAGACGTCGCCGCCCCCGTGTTCCTGACGGGCCGTGATCTTGTCGATCTCGTCCAGGAAGACGATGCCGTTCTGCTCGGCGTTGGCGACGGCCTCGGCACGCAGTTCTTCCTCATTGATGCGCTTGGCGGCTTCTTCTTCGGTCAGCAGGCGGAAGGCCTCCTTGACCGAAAGCTTGCGCTGCTTCTTTTTGTCGCGGCCCAGGCCGGCGAACATACTGCGCAGCTGTTCCGTCATTTCTTCCATGCCCGGGGGCGCCATGATTTCCATCTGTGGCAGGGCCTGGGCGACCTCGATCTCGATCTGCATGTCGTCGAGCTTGCCTTCACGCAGACGCTTGCGGAAAGTCTGACGGGCGCTGTTCTCCTCACGCTCGGGCTCGCCCATCGCGTTGCGGGCGGGCGGCACCAGTACGTCGAGAATGCGGTCTTCGGCGGCATCTTCTGCCAGCGTGCGCACGCGGCGCATGGCCGCTTCGCGCGTCAGCTTCACGGAGGCGTCGACGAGGTCGCGAATGATGGTCTCCACGTCTCGACCGACATAACCGACTTCGGTGAACTTGGTGGCCTCGACCTTGATGAAGGGCGCGTTGGCCAGCTTGGCCAGACGGCGGGCGATTTCCGTCTTGCCGACCCCGGTCGGGCCGATCATGAGGATGTTCTTGGGAACGATCTCGTGGCGCAGGGGTTCGGGCACCTGCTGACGGCGCCAGCGATTGCGCAGCGCGACGGCCACGGAACGCTTGGCGGCTTGCTGGCCGACAATATGCTTGTCGAGCTCGGAGACGATCTCTCCGGGAGTCATGTTGATGGCGGACATGGCGGTAGGAATGACAGAGGAACCGGCGTCGGCGCCTTACAGCGTTTCGACGACGTGGTTCTGGTTGGTGTAGATGCAGAGATCGCCGGCGATGGCCAGGGATTTGCGCACGATGTCTTCGGGGGCAAGCTCGGTGTTCTGGAGCAGGGCAAGAGCGGCCGAATGGGCATAGGCGCCACCCGATCCGATGGCGGCCACGCCATGTTCGGGCTCGAGGACGTCGCCATTGCCGGTCAGCACCAACGTGTGTGACTTGTCGGCCACGATGAGCATGGCTTCCAGGCGGCGCAGCACGCGGTCGGTGCGCCAGTCTTTGGTGAGCTCGACGGCCGCGCGCATGAGATGGCCCTGGTGTTTCTCGAGCTTGGCTTCGAAACGTTCCTGCAGCGTGAAGGCATCGGCGGTGGCGCCGGCGAAGCCCGCCAGGATGCGATCCTGATAGAGACGGCGGATTTTGCGCGCCGTACCCTTGATGACGATGTTGCCCAGGGTGACCTGGCCGTCTCCGCCCAGCGCAACGGTGTCGCCGCGGCGAACGCACAGAATGGTGGTAGCGTGAAATTGTTCCATGGAATCTTCCTGTTGAAGCCTTCACATGGGGATGGCCACCCGTTTTTCAAGGGGCCGGGAAATGCAGGAATGCGGCGGGCCGTGGGGGCCCGCCGAAAGAAGGAAGAGGTCAGTCGCCGTACAGTTTCTGGCGTTTTTCGCGCCGTTCCTGGGCTTCCAGGGACAGGGTGGCGGTGGGACGGGCAAGCAGACGGGCAATGCCGATGGGTTCACCCGTTTCCTCGCACCAGCCGTACTCGCCGGCATCGATGCTGGCGATGGCCTGTTGCACCTTCTTGAGCAGCTTGCGTTCGCGATCGCGGGTACGCAGCTCGAGGGCGTGTTCTTCCTCGATGGTCGCGCGGTCGGCCGGATCGGGCACGAACTGCGTTTCGCGCAGGTTCTCGGTGGTGGCGCCTGCGTTGTTGAGGATTTCCTGCTCGAGCTCCTTCAGCCGATTCCGGAAGAAGGCCAGCTGAACGGGGTTCATGTAATCGGACTCAGGCATGGCCAGGAGCTCTTCTTCCGTAGGAAGTTGTTCCGGAGTCAAGACGTTGTCTGTTTTGCTAACCATGGTGCATCCTCTTTCTTCTAATGAGATGTCAGGGCCCGTGCGCGACGCACGAATCTTGCGAACGCCGGCTCAGACCAGACATTGTTCCAGACCCCGCGTAAAGATTTCTTGGGGCAGTTTACGTCCTATGAATACCATCTTGGTATTAGGCTTTTCACCCGACAGCCACGGTTTCCCGGGCTCGGCCCCCATCATCATGTGCACGCCCTGGAACAGCATCCGGCGGTTGATTCCCTTGAGGTAGAGAATGCCCTTGTAGCGCAGCAGATCCGGGCCGTAGACCTGGATGATGCCGCTCAGGAATTCCTCGAGGCGCTCGGGGTCGAAGGCCCGGTTGGAGCGGAACACAAAGGCGCCGATCTCGTCCTGGTGGGCGTGGTGATGATGGTGATGATGGCCGTGGCCATGGTCATGGTGGTCGCAGTGCTCGCCGCATTCACCTTCGTGATCGTGATGGTGATGGTCGTGCGCTGCGTCCGGGTGTTCGTCGGCAAGGAAATCCGGGTCGATGTCCAGGATGGTGTTCAGATTGAAGCCGCTGATGTCCAGCAGAGCCTTCAGGTCGGTTTCACCAAAATGCACGGGCGTGATCGACGCTCGCGGGTTGATGCGCAGCAAGCGTGCGCGCAGTGCCTGATATTCTTCATCGGAAACCAGGTCTTTCTTCGACACCAGCAGACGGTCGGCAAAGCCGACCTGCTTCTGCGCTTCTTCCTGGCGGTCGAGCGTTTCCATGCCGTGCTTGGCGTCGACCACGGTGATGACGGCGTCGAGCCGGTAGTAGTCGGCGATCTCGTCATCCATGAAGAAGGTCTGGCAGACCGGGCCGGGGTTGGCCATGCCTGTGGTCTCGATGATGACTCGCTCGAAATTCAGCTCGCCGCGCTGACGACGCACGCGCAGATCATTGAGGGTGCGCATCAGGTCGCCACGCACGGTGCAGCACACACAACCGTTGCTGAGTTCGACGATCTCTTCTTCGGAATCCTGGACGAGCAGATCGTTGTCGATGCTCTCGGGCCCGAATTCGTTCTCGATCACGGCAATGCGCTTGCCGTGGAACTCAGTCAGGATGCGCTTCAGCAGCGTGGTTTTTCCAGCGCCGAGAAAGCCGGTGAGTATGGTGACGGGCACCATCTCCTGGAGACGCGGTTTTCCAACTTTTGCGGCTTGGCTCATGCTTGTTCTCTCGCTGTTCCGGCCTCTGTGGCCGGGAAAAATCCAGTCTGCGATTACATCACAGCGAACCGCTTAGGGCAAACCCCCTTCACAGGCCTGGCAAAGCCCTCTCAGTTCGGTCTCGTGACCCGACAAACGGAAGCCGGCTTGGGCCACCTTGGCCGCCAGCCAGCGCGTGAGGGCCGGGTCGCTCAATTCAGCAACGGCGCCGCACCCCGTGCAGACCACCAGCAGGTCGTGCGGCGCGCCTCCGGCATCGTGACAGGCGGACCAGGCATTGATGGCGTCCAACCGGTGAGCCAGACCTTCTTCGACCAGAAAGTCCAGGGCACGATAGACGGTCGGCGGCGCGGCCCCTGCCTGATCATCGCGCATCAGCTCCAGCAATTCATATGCCTTGACGCTGCGTCCCTGTTGCAGAAGGATCTCCAGCACCCGGCGGCGCAGGGGAGTGAGCCGGCTGCCACGTGCCTCGCACAGCGCCTGGGCGGTTTCGAGACGGGCCGCGATCTGGGCCTGCGCGCAGGACGATTGCGTATTCATGTGAGTTCGAATTTGTTCATGGAGTAAGACATGTTATAACATAACGAATTCTTCATTCGACCCTCTTTCCATTCATGACTCCCATCGTCCCGGCTACCCCCCCCCGGCGTTCCAGCAGGCGGGCTTCAGTCCTGCTCGCTTCCTGTGCGGTGCGTGCCGGCATTGCGCTGGCGGGCGTGGGGGGGATCTGGATCGGGACGGCCTGGGCACTGGGGTGGTTCTGATGGCTGCGAGTCCTCGCTCCGAAGACGGCCTGCCGGCATCCATCGAGCTGGAAGAACTCAGCCTGGGCTGGCGGGACAAGGTCGCGGTGCGCGACCTCAGTGGCTCCTTTCGGAAAGGCTCGCTGACAGCCCTGGTGGGCCCCAACGGCGCCGGTAAATCGACCCTGCTACGCGGCATCATGGGCTGGGTGACGCCGCTGGCCGGCCGGATCCGCCTGACCGGCAGCCCGGCACCGGCCTTCATGCCGCAACAGGGGGAGCTCGACAAGAGCTTTCCCATCAGCACGCGAGATTTCGTGGCCATGGGCGCATGGCGGCGGGTGGGCCCCTGGCGGGGTTTCGGACGGGGCGAGCGCGAACGTCTGGATCAGGCCTTGCAGGCGGTCGGGCTGGCGGATTTCGGCCGGCGCCCCCTGGCGACGCTGTCGGGGGGGCAATTGCAGCGTGCGCTGTTTGCGCGCCTGATGCTGCATGACGCCGACACCTACATGCTGGATGAACCCTTTTCCGCCGTTGATCGTGCCACCACCGAAGATTTGATGCAGCTATTGCTGGAATGGAACCGCCAGGGCAAGACCGTGATTGTCGTGTTACACGATCTTGATCTGGTGCGCCGCCATTTTCCCCAGACCCTTTTGCTGGCCGGGCAGTGCGTCGGGTGGGGCAAGACCGACGAAGTGCTTACGCCAGAGAACCTGCATCTGGCACGCCACCTTTGCGCGGGAGATTATCTGTGACCGGCCTGGAAGTGCTGTATCAGCCGTTTGTCGAGTTTGGTTTCATGCGGCGGGCGCTGGCCGGTTCGGCCGCTCTGGCCATGGCAGCGGGCCCGCTGGGCGTCTTTCTGGTGTTGCGGCGCATGAGCCTGATGGGTGACGCCATGGCGCATGCCATCCTGCCCGGCGTGGCGGTGGGCTTTCTCACAGCCGGTATGTCCATCACCGCCATGACGATTGGCGGCATGATCACCGGGCTGGCGGTGGCCCTGCTGGCGGCCGCCGTGGCGCGGCTCACGCCTCAGCGTGAAGACGCCAGCTTTGCTGCCTTCTATCTGGTGTCGCTGGGGGTCGGGGTACTGCTCATTTCGCTCAAGGGCGGCAACACGGAACTTCTGCACGTGCTGTTCGGCACGGTATTGGGCCTGGATGACGCAGCACTGCTTCTGGTGTCGGCCACCTCGAGCGTGACACTGGTGGTGCTGGCCGTGATTTTCCGGCCCCTGGTGATGGAATGTCTGGACCCCTTGTTTCTGCGCAGCGAAAGCCGGATGGGGCCCGTGGTCCACGTCAGTTTTCTTTTGCTTCTGGTGATGACGCTGGTCGCGGGTTTCCAAGTGCTGGGCACCCTGATGGTGGTGGGCATCATGATGCTGCCGGCCGCCGCCGCCCGATTTTGGGCAGCCAGCGCAATGGGGCAGATGGCGCTGGCCGCTCTGGGTGGGGTTCTTGCTTCGTACATCGGTTTGCTGCTTTCATATTACGCCAACGTACCGGCATCTCCGGCGATTATATTGTCAGCCGGAATCGTATATTTTCTATCTGTGACTTTTGGTACGCAGGGCGGGCTGCTGCAGGCAGCCAGACAGGCCCGCGCCCGCCGCCTGCGGCTATTCCGAATCTCGAAGCGAGACAACTGATGCTAAGCACGAAACTTTTTTCGACCTATCCACATTCTGCGCGACGACGGCGTTGGCTCGGCATGGCGCTGAGCGCCGTGGTCTTGGGGGCGTGGTCGGCTCATGCCGTCTCGCGGGAACCGCTGCCGGTGGTGGCCACTTTCTCCATTCTGGCCGACATGGTCAAGGAAGTGGGAGGCGATCGGGTCGCCGTGACCACCATCGTGGGGGCCAACGCCGATGCTCACGGATTCGAGCCCAAGCCGCAGGATGCCAAGGCGCTGCTTGACGCAAAGGTGCTCGTGCTCAATGGCCTGGATTTCGAACCGTGGCTGCCGCGGTTGAGTCAGGCCGCCGGTTTCAACGGGGTGCGCGTGCTGGCCAGTGAGGGGGTGAAAGTGCGGCGCATGGACGATCGGCGCGGCGCGGGGAAGGCGGGCGAAGCGCATGACCACGATCATGGGCACGATCATGATCACGGCGAGGTCGATCCCCATGCCTGGCAGGATCTGAACAATGGCATGATCTACGCGCGCAACATTGCGGCGGGCCTGGCCAAGGCCGACCCGCGCAACGCCAGCTATTACGAGAGCCGTGCCAACAGCTACATTGCGCGCATGAAGGCCCTGGACAACGAA
>JAJUFT010000161.1 GCA_029263615.1 Alcaligenaceae bacterium
CTCTCAGTCGATGCCGAAGTGGCGCCGGTAGCGCGCATCCATGTGTTCCAGATCGAGAAACACCGGGAAGTCCGCCGTATTGAAATCCGGATCCCAGGCCGGTTCGCCGCAAATGCGTGCACCGACCTTCATGTATCCCTTGATGAGGGGCGGCATGCGGGCCGGCTGATCGGCATCGAGCGCATGCCGGCCGACCGGATAGGGGTGATGGGGCCGCAAGCGGGGTAGCGCCGGCGCCCGCTGCATGTCACGACACGCCTGGTGCCAGACATGGGCGGCGGTGACCCCGCCGTCACGCAGGCTGACACTGGCGCAGCCCAGCACATATCGCAGTTGCAGTTGTTTGACGATATGGGCAATGCCTGCCCACAGCAGCATGATGACCGCCCCAGTGCGGTGATCGGGGTGGATGCACGAACGCCCGAGCTCGATGATCTGATGCCGTATCGGCCCCAGGCTGGAAAGATCGAATTCAGATTCGGAATAGTAGGCCCCCAGCCGGGCCGCATTCACCGGCGTCAGTAGCCGATACGTGCCGACGACCTCCCCGCTGCCGTGTTCCCGCACCAGCAGGTGTTCGCACCAGGGGTCATATTCATCTGCGTCGACCCCCTCGGCAGCGGCAGGAAACACCGCCTGCATTTCCTCGGAGAAGACCTGGTAGCGCAGGCGCTGCGCCGCCTCAAGCTCCTCCGGACGACGCGCGACGCACAGTTCCAGATTGCCGGCCGACAAGGCCGGCAGTGTCAGCGCACGAGCGTGAGCGTGATTTCTCTCTAGCGTTTCCAACATGACATGCACCGGACAAAACGACATTGCCCACCATTGTGAGTGGGCAATATGTCAGGACATGGTCGACCCTATTACATACTGGTTAAATCGACCGCAACCAGCCTCTGCACACCTTGTTCGGCAAGCGATGCGTCTTCCGCCTCGACCATCAGGCGCAACTTGGGCTCGGTGCCGGAAGCGCGGATCAGAACGCGCCCCTTGTCACCCAGCATCTGCTCGACCTCTGCCCGTGCCTGCGTCAGCCCCGCATGATTCTGCCAGGCAGTACCCGGATCCAGCGGCACATTCACCATCTTCTGCGGGAACATGCGCAGGTCGGCCAGCTGTTCCGCCAGGCTCTGGCCGCTGCGGGCCATGGCCTGCAGCACCTGCAGCGCCGCAATGATGCCGTCGCCCGTGGTGTGCTGGTCCAGACACAACAGGTGGCCGGAGCTTTCGCCCCCATAGAGCCAGCCCTTCTGAAGCAGCATCTCCAGCACGTAGCGGTCGCCCACCTTGGCGCGTTCGAACGGAATGCCCATTTCCTTCATGCGGCGTTCAAAGCCGAAATTGGTCATGAGCGTGCCGACCACCCCTTGGACAGGCTTGAGTTTCATGCGATCGCGGACAATCACGTAAAGCAGCTCGTCCCCGTTGTAGAGGCGCCCACTCGCGTCCACCATCTGCAGGCGGTCGGCGTCGCCATCCAGCGCGATGCCCAGGTCCGCGCCCCGGGCCCGCACTTCGTTGTCGAGATTCTCGGGGTTCATGGCGCCCACCCCTTCATTGATGTTGAAGCCGTCTGTC
>JAJUFT010000068.1 GCA_029263615.1 Alcaligenaceae bacterium
CAGCTGTTGCGCTATGCGCGCCATATTCTTCTCGACGAATTCGGCGTCGAGGGGCAGGAGCGGCTGAGCGCCGCCCGTGTGCTCATTGTCGGGGCCGGCGGTCTGGGCTCTCCCGCCGCACTCTACATGGTGGCGGCCGGGGTGGGGGAATTGGTGCTGGCGGACGACGACGAGGTGGATCTCAGCAACCTGCAGCGCCAGATTCTGCACGGGCAGGATCGCGTGGGCATGCCCAAGGCGGAATCCGGCCGGCGCACGCTGGCCGCCCTGAACCCGGAAGTGCGAGTCAGGCCGTTGCTGCAACGGCTGGACGAGGCCGCCCTCATGGAACAGGTGGCGGCCGTCGATCTGGTCATGGACTGCTGCGACAATTTCGCCACCCGCCACGCCGTCAACCGCGCCTGTGTCACGCTGGGCAAACCCCTCGTCTCGGGGGCGGCCATTCGGTTTTCCGGGCAAGTCAGCGTGTTTGATCTGCGCCAGCCCGATGCCCCGTGCTACCACTGCCTGTTTCCCGAAGGCGACGACGTCGAAGAGCTTCGCTGCGCCACGACCGGCGTGCTGGGTCCCCTGGTGGGCGTCGTGGGAGCCACCCAGGCCATCGAAGCCATCAAGCTGCTGGTGGGCATGGGCGAGCCCCTGGTGGGGCGCCTGCTGTGCCTGGACGCCCTGACCATGCAGTGGCAGACCCTGCGCTACGGGCGCGACCCGGGCTGCGCGGTGTGTTCGGGCCGAACACCCACGGCCTGAGGGCCCATGTGAGGTGCGTGAGCAGGGGTTCAGTGCCCGTCAGGCTGCTGAACCGCTGGATCAGAAGCCCAGCGGGCCCGTGAGCAGCTGGCCCACCCGGTTCACTCTTTTGTCGATGTAGGCACTGCGCCCGAGCTGGCGGGCGTTATGCGGCGTGCCCGGATGATGGCAGAGCACCGTCCCCATTCCCAGCGCCTTGGCGCTGCGCAGGTTCGCCAGGGTGTCGTCAACGAGCACGACCCGGTGTGCCGAGACGCGCAGGCGGGCCAGCAGCTGGCGCATCATGGCCAGAGACGGCTTGCAGCGCAGGCGACCCTGCAGGCGCATGTGCTCGATGCTCCACACCATTTCGAAGTGATGCGAGATGCGCAGTTCATGGAGGACAGCGCGGGCATAGCGTTCGGGCGCGTTGGTGAGGATGATCTTGCGGCCCGGCAGGCGGGCGAGCTTGCGTGACAGCCCCGGTTCTGCGTGGACCAGCCCGCGCACTTCGAAATCGTGCGCGGCATCGATGAAATCGGAGGCGGCAATGCCGTGGTGCAGCTCGAGACCGGCTGCGGTGGCGCCGTAGCGTTTCCAGTAGTCCAGTCTCAGGATGTCGGCCTGCCGTCGATCCAGATTCAGCCAGCGCATCATGATGTCGGACATGTTGGCGTCGATGCGCTGGAAGATGTGACGCGAGCAGTCATGCAGGGTGTTGTCGAGATCGAACAGCCACACGATCTCGTCACGGCCCGCGGACTCGCCACGGCCTGCCCGACGCTTCACGACGACGGGCAGGGCGGGCTTGCGTAGCGGTGGCATGCCGCCTTAGTGAGAGGTGATCATGGTGCCGACGCCCTGGTCGGTCAGGATCTCGAGCAGCAGGCAATGGGGCACGCGGCCGTCGACGATGTGCACGGAGTTCACACCGTTTCGGGCGGCATCCAGGGCGGATGAGATCTTGGGCAGCATGCCGCCGGAGATCGTGCCGTCGGCGAAGAGGGTGTCGATGGTGCTGGCGGACAGCTTGCGCAGCAGTTCACCGTTCTTGTCGAGCACGCCCGGGGTGTTGGTGAGCATCACCAGTTTTTCGGCGCCAAGCACTTCCGCCATCTTGCCGGCGACGACGTCGGCATTGATGTTGTAG
Source organism: Alcaligenaceae bacterium (assembly GCA_029263615.1). Lineage (GTDB taxonomy): Bacteria > Pseudomonadota > Gammaproteobacteria > Burkholderiales > Burkholderiaceae_B > Yanghanlia. The sequence continues at coordinate 1,880 of JAJUFT010000068.1, forward strand.
GCCTGGCCGTCGGTCTCGTTGTAGCCGATGGAGGAAATCACGGGGATGAACTGGTCATCCTGCAGCGCCCGCACCACGGCCGCTTCGATGAGGGTGATGTCGCCCACGAAGCCGATGTCGAGCAGTTCGCCCGGGTGTTCCGGGTCTTCCATCAGCTTCTTGCGGGCCTGGATCAGGCAGCCGTCCTTGCCGGTGAGGCCGACCGCCTTGCCGCCGGCAGCGTTGATCATCATGACGATGTCCTGCTGCACCTGGCCCCCCAGCACCCATTCGACCACTTCCATGGTCTCGGCGTCGGTGACGCGCATGCCCTGGACGAAGGTGCCTTCCTTGCCGATGCGCTTGAGCGCCGCATTGATCTGCGGGCCGCCGCCGTGCACGACCACGGGATTGATGCCGACCAGCTTGAGCAGCACGACGTCGTGCGCGAAGCTGCGCTGCAGGTGTTCTTCCGTCATGGCGTTGCCGCCGTATTTGATGACCACGGTCTTGCCATGGAAGCGCCGGATGTACGGCAGTGCCTCGGACAGGACGGCGGCCTTGACGGTTGCGGAGTGTTGGGGTTCGGTAGTGGTCATGTCGTCGTAGATGTCAGCCCAATGCCTTGTTCACGGTAGCCAGGAAGGCTTCCTTATCGTAGTTGCCCAGATAGCGGCGGATGATGTTGCCTTGTTTGTCGATCAGGAATGCGGTGGGAGTCAGGCGCACGTCGCCGAACTCGCGGGCAATTTCGCCATTGGCATCGATCACCACCTTGAAGGGCAGTTCGCGGGATTCCGCGAAATTCTTCACATAGTTGGGCGGATCATACTGCATGGCCACGGCAACGGTCTCGTAGCCGCGGTCCTTGAGGGTGTTGTAGTTCTCGATGTTGTCGGGCATCTGCGCCACGCAGGTGACGCAGCTGGTGGCCCAGAACTTGACCAGTACCACTTTGCCGCGCAGGTCTTGTGTGGTGAACTGCTCACCCGAAAGCGTCGTGAACGTGACATCGGGGGCCGTCTGTGCCGTACCCGGCAATTGCCAGACGACGACTCCGGCGATGGCAAAGACGGCGACGATGGCAAGGAGAATCTTCTTCATTGGACAGGCATGGCTTGCGCACCGCCGGTTTCAGGCGCGGCGCTGGTATTGCTGGAAGCGGGGGTGCCCGATTCCTGAATCGGAGCCGGTGACGTGGGCTGGCTCAGGCTTTCGGGCGAGACGATGTCGAACAATTTTACTACCTTGTTGACGCCTGAAACACCCGATGCGGCGATGGCTGCGCGTTGGCCCTCGGCCTCGGTCACCTTGCCCTGCAGGTAGACAATACCGCGTTCGGTCGTGACATCGATGGTGCGCGAGGGCACTTCCTTGGTGTTGATCAGGGTGGTGCGGACCTTGGAACTGATCCAGGTGTCGTTGGTGCGCACGCTCACGGGCGTGACTTCGCCGACGCGCAGTTCATTGAAGACGCGCTGGACCTTTTCCACCCCGGAGGCCAGCTGGCCGATGCGCTGCTTGGTTTCTTCGTTCGGGACGTCGCCCACGAGCAGCACCCAGCCGGCGTACGAGTGGGACAGCACGCGGATGTTTTCGGCCTCGCCGAATTCACGGCGCACTTCGGCCCCCACTTTCAGTTCGATGGCCTTGTCCTCGACCTGTTCGCCGGTCGTGCGGCGGTCGGTGACGACCAGGGCGGTGGTGGCCGCCGTGCCCCCGACGATGAGCGGAGCGCAACCGGCCAGGAGGGAGAGGGCGGCCAGGGACAGGCAGGCAAACCGCAGGCGGGGTGATGAGGTGGCTGACATTAAAGCGTGTCTCCAAGAAGCAGGGCGTCGATGCCGTCGCACAGGGCGTGCAGCAGGAGAATGTGAACCTCCTGGATGCGCATGGTGCGGTCGTGCGGGACGCAAAGATGGATGTCGGTGTCCAGCAGCATGGTGCCGATTTCGCCACCGCCCTTGCCCGTGAGCGCAATGACCGTCATTTCGCGATCGTGGGCGGCTTCGATGGCCTTCACCACATTGGGCGAGTTGCCACTGGTGGAAATGGCCACCAGGATGTCGCCCGGCTGGCCCAGGGCATTGACCTGGCGTTCGAAGATGCTGTTGAAGCCGTAATCGTTGCCGACGGCGGTGAGGATGGAGGTGTCGGTGTTCAGCGCCACGCCGGCCAGGGGCAGGCGGTCGCGCTCGAAGCGGCCGACCAGCTCGGCAATGAAGTGCTGGGCATCGGCGGCGGAGCCGCCATTGCCGCAGGCGAGAATCTTGTTGTTGTTGGCCAGGGCGGCAAAGAGCAGCTCCACGGCGACCGCGAGCGGCTCTGCCAGTTCTCGTGCGCTGGCCTTGAAGGTGTCGGCAGCGTCGTTGAAGTGCGACGCCATGTGTGCGGTCATGTCCATAGTGCCGATTATCTCATTTTTCCATGGGCATTCCCGCACTCATGCTTCCATGAAGGCGTGTTGAATCCATTGCAGGCGGCCGTTCTCTTCACAGACCACGTCAAAGCGGCAGGGCGGCAGCCGCCCGGCAAAGTGGCGACGGGCCAGCGCCGGCAGAAAATAGCGGGCGGCCCGCAGCAGGCGTTGCTGCTTGCGGCGGTTTACACTGGCGGCAGCCCCGCCGTGGCTGGCGCTGCCGCGGAACCGCACCTCCACGAAAACCAGCACCGTGCCATCGAGGGCGACCAGGTCGATTTCCCCAGCACGGCATAGCAGATTGCGCTCCAGTACGCGCAGGCCCTGGCTTTCCAGCCAGGCGGCCGCGCGGCTTTCCGAATGTTGGCCGGTGGCCTGGGTGGGAGATGGCGCCATTCTGACCCTTGCATTCCTTCTTGCGGAAACAGCCCAGTATGAACGATGACATTCAATCAATGGAAGCCTCGGTGACATGGAAACGTCTCGCCGAGCGCGTGGCGGCGCAGCACTGGCCGGCGCCCGCGCTGTATGTGGTGGCCACCCCCATCGGCAACCTGGGAGACCTGGGGTTGCGGGCCTGGCAGGCGCTGCAGCGCTGTGATGTGATTGCCGCAGAAGATACCCGCTCCAGCCGCCCCCTGCTGGATGCCTGGGGCATCGGCACGCCGCTGATGGCCGCCCACCGCCACAATGAGGCCGCCGCTGCCCAGACCATCGTCCAGCGGCTGGAGGCGGGAGAGTGCGTGGCGCTGATCTCCGATGCGGGAGCACCCGCCGTCAGTGACCCCGGAGCCCGCATCGTGCGGCGGGTGCGTGAGGCCGGTTTCCCCGTGGTGCCGATTCCCGGCCCCAGCGCAGTGATCACCGCATTGATGGCCTCGGGCGCCACCTCCGATGAGAATCCGGCCTTCGTCTTTGCCGGTTTTCCTCCGGCCAAACAGGGCGCGCGCCGCAAGTGGCTGCAGAAGTGGTGCGAGGTGCCCGCGCCGGTCGTGTTCTTCGAATCGCCGCACCGCGTGCGGGCGACCGTGGACGATGTGTTGGCAGTGTCCGGCCCCGGGCGCCGCCTGACCATCGCCCGGGAACTGAGCAAGCGCTTCGAGCAGGTCGAGACGATGGCCGTGGAAGAGGCTGCGGCCTGGTTCGAGGCCGAGCCGCATCGTGACCAGGGCGAGTTCGTTCTGATCGTGCATGAGGCGGAAGGGCAAGACACCGTTGCGCTCGATCCGGCCGCCATCACGCTGCTGGATGCCCTGCTGGAGACGCTGTCGGTGCGCGATGCCGTGAAGGTGGCGGCAAAGGTCAGTGGCGCGCCGCGCGATGCCCTCTACGCCCGGGCACTGGCGCGCAGCGGGTCGGAGCAGGGCGGCGACGCTTAGTGTTACGGTTTCGGCGTGCTACCGGGCGCAGGGCGGGGCTTCACCGTTGTGCCAGTGTGGGCTGCATGCCCGTGATTTCCTGGATGCGGACGGCGGCATTGACCGCCGTGGTACGGTCGGGATAGGGCCCCACTCGCACGCGGTGCAGGTCACCGCCGCTATGAACCAGCGCACGACGGCCTTCGACGGCCTGGATTTCGGCGCTCAGCCGATTGGCCAGACGGTCGGCGGAGATGTAGCTGCCGAACGCCCCGAATTGCAGATAAATGCCGTCGGAGGTGTCCGCCGAAAGGGTGGGGGCCCGAGGGCCGAGGGCGGCGAGTGCATCGGGTGTCGGAGCCGAGGCAGCGGGCGCTGCCGGAGCGGCAGCCGGGGCCAGGGTTTGCGGTGTGGCGGGTGGGGTGGGCGCCACGGCAAGCGCATCCGGGGTGACGGTGGGCGGCGCTGCAGCGGGCGTGACCCGGGGCGTCTCAGGGGCCGCAGCGACCGCTGGCCGCACGGCGGCCGGCTGCGGGCTGGCGGCCACATTCCCCAGACCGCGCCGGATGTCGGCATGGGTGATGTGCTCTACCACGACCGTATCGCTGCCCTTGCCGATGATGCCCAGTTTAGCCGCCGCCGCGTAGGACAGGTCGATGACGCGCCCCCGCAGGAAAGGCCCGCGGTCGTTGACGCGCACGATCACGCTGCGCCCGCTGCGCTCATGGGTGACCCGGGCGTAGCTGGGCAGGGGCAGGGTGGGGTGGGCGGCCGACATGGCGTACATGTCATAGGTTTCCCCGTTGGCGGTTTTCTGGCCGTGGAACTTGCGCCCGTACCAGGAGGCCACCCCGCGCTGGCGCAAGGGAGTGGTGGCGCTGACCGGCACGAAGCGCTGGCCCATGACGGAATAGGGCCGGAAATTGGCCGGGTTGTGGGGTTCGATGCGGGGCACGGCATCGGGGATGCGCGCAATGTCGGCGGGAATGTTGTCGCCCGGACCGTCGTCCATGTAATAGCCCCCGCCTCGCGCGTTCGAATGCTTGGTGGGGGAGCTGCAACCGGCAATCATCGCCCCGACGATGAGCAGGACGGGAAGAATCCGGTAGGCAAAGAAGAACGTGGAAGGCGTCGTCGTCATGGCTCGGTCCGTCTCCTAGGGGAGTTCCGGCGGCGGCTGATTGCGATGGCGCACAAGGGGCGCATGGTTGGCGAAGCGCCGGGCAAGTTCTTCCGTGACATAGACAGAACGGTGCTTGCCGCCGGTGCAGCCAAGTGCCACCGTCAGATAGTTGCGCGTGTCCTGCATGTACAGGGGCAGCCAGCGTTCGATGTAACCGGCAATGTCGTTGATCATAGCCTCGACGCTACCGAACTGCGACAGCCATTTGGCCACGGGCTCATCCTTGCCGGTCAGGGGCTGCAGGGCCTGGTCATAATGGGGGTTGGGCAGACAGCGTACGTCGAACACCAGGTCGGCATCACCGGGCACCCCGCGTTTGTAGGCGAAGGATTCGAAGGTCAGCACCACGGGCGCTCGGTCGGCCCTCACCAGGTCGCGCACCCAGGCGCGCAGCTGGCCCGGAGTGAGGTCGGAGGTGTCGATGGTGTGTTCCTGCTCGCGCAGGGGCGCCAGCATTTCGCGCTCGGTGTCGATGCATTCCTGCAGCGAGGGCACGGTGCCGCGTTGCTGGGCCAATCGGTCGGTCAGCGGGTGCCGGCGCCGCGATTCGGAATAGCGCTGGCGCAGGGTGTAATCATTGGCATCCAGAAAGATCACGCGGAAGGCGGTGCCTTGCGCACGCAGTTCCTGGATGGTGGCCGGCAGTTCGTCAAGATCGCCCACGGTGCGCACGTCAATGGCCACGGCCACGCGCTCCACGCCCTGTTCACGTGTGGTGGCAATGAACTCCCGGAGAAAGCGCACCGGCAGGTTGTCCACGCAGATGTAGCCCGCGTCTTCCAGCAGGTGCAGCGCCACAGACTTGCCAGAACCCGAAATGCCCGTGATCAGAACAATGTTTTGCATGGAGTGTCTCAGTGTTGGCCGACGCCCGCGCGCTTGCGAGCAGATGACGACACAATGGTACCAAAGGTCGGTGTAACGACCGGGACAAGCCGCGGATTCAATCCTTGCGGCTGTTCTCCATGATGGCCAGTGCCTGCCTTTCGATGAACTCGCTCATGGTGTCGATTCCGCGCAGTGACAGGATGGTGTTGCGCACCGCCGCCTCGACCAGCACCGCGAGGTTGCGGCCGGCAGCGACCTGCAGCATGACGCGGCGAATGGGGACCCCGAGCACGTCTTCGGTCTGATCCTGAACCGGCAGACGCTCGAAGTTTTCCGGGGTGGACCGGATCAGGTGCACCATGAGGCTCAGCTTCATCTTGCGGCGCACGGAGGTTTCGCCGAAGATCGTGCGAATGTCGAGGAGACCCAGACCGCGCACTTCAAGAAGATTCTGCAGCAAGGGGGGGCAGTGCCCTTCGATGATGCTGGGCGCAATGCGGGACAGCTCGACCGCATCGTCAGCTACCAGGCCGTGGCCGCGAGAGATCAGTTCCAGGGCCAGTTCGCTCTTGCCCAGCCCGGATTCGCCGGTGATCAGCACCCCCACGCCCAGGACATCGAGGAAGACGCCGTGCATGAGTGTTTTGGGCGCCAGCCGCTTGCCCAGATAGATGCGCATCAGGTCGATCAGCTGCGCGGCATCGATGTGGGTGGAAAGGAGGGGAATGTTGTTCGCTTCGCAGAAGGCGCGCATGCCGTCGGGCGCTTCCAGGCCTTCTGCCACCATGATGGCCGGCACCCCGCCGGCCTGCAGTTCTTCAAGCAGGCGCAGCCGGCGCTGGGTGTCGAAATGGGTGTAATAGGCCAGTTCTTCGGCGCCCAGGACCTGGATGCGTGATGGGTGGGTCAGGTTGAGGTGGCCGACGAGATCGGCGCTGGCGCGACCCAGTTTGTTGGTCAGGTTCTGTTCTGCTGACTGCTCGCCTGCGAGCCAGATGAAATTGATGGCGCTTGCGTTGTCGCGTACGAGCTCTTGCAGCGTCAGCATGGCCCTATTCCTGTGTGGCGGGGCTGGTCAGTATGCGATGGACGATGGCCGGATCGGTTTCGGTGGCCAGCGCGTGCCGGATGTCGGCATCGGACATGAGCCGGGCAATTTCGGCCAGCAATTCAAGGTGGGTTTGCGTGGCCGTTTCCGGGACCAGCAGGATGAACAGCAGATTGGCCGCGCGGCCGTCGGTGGCGTCGAAGCGGACGGGTTCGGCCAGCCGGATGAACGCCGCGACCGGCTCCTTGAGATCTTTGATTCGCCCGTGAGGGACAGCCACCTGATGCCCGAGCGCGGTGGAACCCAGACGTTCCCGTGTGATGAGGCTATGAAAGACCGCCGTGCGTGCGATGCCGTTGTGATTTTCGAAGAGCAGACCGGCTTGTTCGAATGCGCGTTTCTTGCTCGTGACCGCAAGATCGAGGACGACGTTCGAGGGCGGGAGAATGCGCGACAGTAAGTTCATGTTGCTCATTATATGTTTATTGCTTCGCAACATACAAAGCGACCGGGGGAGCGTTCCGGGGCCCAGAAAAACCCTGGCCCCGAACCGATGAAAGTTCGAGGCCTGTGTGGGGCATGGTGTGCGACGGCACCGGGCTTATTCGGCGGGCACTTCCTGCCGCTTCACGGGTTCGTGAGCGTGGTTCTGCACTTTGGTCTTGTACTTGATGACCTGGCGATCGATTTTGTCAGCCAGAAGGTCGATGGAAGCGTAGAGGTTTTCATCACGCGCTTCGCAATGGATGTCTTTGCCGGGCAGGCGGACAGTCACTTCAGCAATATGCTGCAGCTTCTCGACCGAGAGCATGACCTGTATGTCAATGACGTTGTCGAAGTGTCGACCGATGCGCGCCACCTTCTGCGTTGCATATTCGCGGATGGCGGGGGTGATTTCGAGATGACGACCAGTAATGCTCAGGTTCATATAAACGCTCCTACTGTAAGGGGTTTGGGGGCGCCGGGCGCCGGTGTCACGCGATGTTGGCCTCCGTTTTTTCTCTGTTTCGATGAGTCCAGTGTATCGCTTCGACGGGCGAAATCAAGTCGCACTGCGACAAGGCATGACAGCGGTCAAAGCCGGCTGAAAGACAGCTTCAGGTGTGGCGGGAAACGGGTTATGCTGGGGAGTGTTGCCGGGCGCAGAGGGCGGGCGCGCCGGCCGGCAGGGGCCGCTACATGCGGAAATTCTTGCCCAGATAGACCTTGCGCACGGCCTCGTTGTCGATGATCTCGTTGGGGTGGCCGCTAGTCAGCACGCGGCCTTCGCTGATGATGTAGGCACGGTCGCAGATGCCCAAGGTTTCGCGCACGTTGTGGTCGGTGATCAGTACACCGATATTGCGGTTCTTCAGGAACTGCACGATGCGCTGGATTTCAATTACGGCAATCGGGTCCACCCCGGCAAAGGGTTCGTCCAGCAGGATGAACCGGGGGTTGGTGGCCAGTGCCCGTGCGATCTCCACCCGTCGCCGCTCCCCTCCGGAAAGCGAAATGGCCGTATTCCGGCGGATATGATTGATCTGCAGTTCGTCGATCAGCGACTCCAGCTCGGCGCCCACCTGGGCGGACGACAGCGGGCGGCCGTCGTCATCGAGCTGAAGCTCGAGCACGGCGCGAATGTTCTCTTCAACGGTCAGCCGGCGAAACACCGACGCGTCCTGCGGCAGATACGACAGCCCGAGCCGCGCACGCCGGTGCATGGGCATGTTGGTGATGGGCACCCCGTCGATTTCGATGCGGCCGGCATCGGCCGGAACAATGCCCACGATCATGTAGAAGCTGGTGGTCTTGCCCGCGCCGTTGGGCCCGAGAAGCCCCACGACCTCGCCACTGTCGACCGACAGCGAGACATCTTCCACCACCGTGCGCTTCCCATAGACCTTGCGCAGACCCGTGGCCTTCAGGCTGCCGGGGGTGTCGCTCGCTGCCCGGCGGGAGCCGCCGCCGCGGGCGCTTCTGGAGAAGGGATTCTTGCTACGCAAAATGAAACCTCAGCTGCCCTGGCCCTTCTGTTTGCGACAGGCCTCGATGGCAGCGTCGGCGCGGGAACGAGGCGTGGCCAGGGAACGGACCCGTCCGCCCGGAGCGGCGGAATTGGGGCCGCCGAAGGCCTGATAGGTTTCCGTTTTCTGGCGGTAGATGACACGTTCGCCCTGAATGTTGTCAAAGGGCTTGCCGCAGATGAAGCGGGTAATGACGGCCTTGCCGATCATTTCGATTTCTTCGGTCTTGCCGTTGTACTCGGCACGCAGGCCCTTGGCTTCCAGCACTTCGAACTTTTCCGGGTTTTCCTGGCGCAGCAGCACGAGCTTGCCGCGCTCGACCGTGGCCGTGCCATGCTGAAAGCCGTCGGCGTCCTCACGCATGGCCAGGCGGTCGGAGTGGAGCGTCATGTTGCCGCGCGTGAGCACGACGTTGCCGGTGAACACGCTTTCCTTGGCGTTGTCGTCGTAGACGAGGGTATCGGAGATCACCAGGGTATCGGGCTCCTCCTGCGAGTTGGCCTGCTGGGCGGCGGCCAGCGGCGCAGCGGCCAGGCCCGAGGCCAGGACGGCAGCAAGAAGAAGGCGGGATGGCGTCATCATGGTTGTTCTGTTGTCCTATCGGAAGGGCGCGAGCGGCGCTCCTGAGTGTCCTGACCGGAAATCTTGACGTCTGTGGAGGAATACACCTGTAACTGGCGAGTCTTATTATCGTAACGCATGCCCGTCCCGTTCATCGTGGAATTCCCGTGCACCACCAGGGCCGGTTGGTCGGTGTAGACGACGTCTTCATCGGGCAGCAGCGTCAGGACTTCGCTCTTGACGTCCAGGGCGCGATTTTCAGCGTCGGCGCGCCGGTGCACGTGGGCGTTGCCCGTCATGACCACGCGGGTGCCGTCCTGATCCATCACGGCCCTGTCGGACGAGGCCGTGGTCAGGGGTGAGCCGGGGTGCTGGCCGATGGCACGGGCGCGTTGCACTTCGTAGGAATCGGTATCCGGAAAATGTTCCAGGTAGTCGCCCTCCAGGCGATTGATCGCCATACCCTGCTCGTCGCCGCGCACCAGCACGAATTGGCGGGCCCAGTGGTCCGGTTCGTGAGTGATGCGTCGCGGCGGGTCAATGGGTACGGCGCGCTGGGCGTAATCGGCCGCCCACCACGTGCCGATCACCAGGGCGGTCAGCAGGATGACGGCAACGATGGAGGGCAGGCGGTCTCTCATGACATGCCCCGCTTCAGTGGCCGCACCCGGGCGGCCTGGCGGGATGGATCACTGGATGGTGCCCCCGAGACGCAGCGAGCCGGGCGAAAAAAAGGTGCCCAGCTTGCCTTGTGCGGCCAGAATGAGGTCGCAGCATTCGCGCACGGCGCCGGCGCCGCCGGGGGTGACGGACACCCAGTGCGCCGCCTGCGTGACATAGACCGGCGCATTCGGGACGCTTGCGGCGAAGCCGGTGCGCTGCATGGCGGGCACATCGATGATGTCGTCGCCCATGTAGCCGATTTCGCTGAGGTCCAACCCATGTTCCTGGGCCAGCGACTGCACGGCAGCCGCTTTGTCTCGCACGTCGTGCATCATCAGCGCAATGCCCAATTCGGCCGCACGACGCCCGACGATGTCTCCGCCGCGGCCGGTGATCAGGGCCACGGTGATACCGCTTTCCATCAGCAATTTCAGGCCGTGGCCATCAAGCACGTGGAAGGCCTTGAGCTGCTCGCCCTGAGCGCTGTACCAGAGGCGACCGTCGGTCAGGACGCCGTCGACATCGAAGGCCATGAGCCGAAGCGGGCGCAGCCGTTCAACGACCACGGGGTTGACCTTGGCGAGGATCATGGCTTCGGCTGGGTGGGGAATATGATTTGTGGACATGTTCAGATCACTTTGGCGGCCATGAGGTCATGCATGTGCAGGGCCCCCAATAATAGCCCGGCCTCGTCCACGACGAGAATCTGATTCAGGCGGCCTTCGTCCATGCGCGCCGCGGCTTCGACGGCCAGCGTGTTGGCCGGCACGCTGCGCGGATTGCGGGTCATGCCGTCACCGACCTTGAGGCCACGGACATCGCCGCAGCGTTCGATCAGGCGGCGCAGGTCGCCATCGGTGAAGATGCCGATGGGGTGGTTGGCATCGTCGACCACGATGGTCATGCCCATGCGTTTGGCCGACATTTCCTTGAGCGCTTCCTGCATGGGGGTGTCTTCGCGCACCAGGGGCAGGGCATCGCCGTGGCGCATGACATCGCGCACATAGGTGAGCAGGCGACGGCCCAGGGCACCGCCGGGGTGTGAGCGGGCGAAGTCTTCGGCACTGAAATGGCGGGCCTGCAGGCAGGCGACGGCCAGCGCGTCGCCCAGCACGAGGGCCGCCGTGGTGCTGGCGGTCGGTGCCAGATTCAGCGGACAGGCTTCCTGCTCCACGCCCGCGTGCAGATGGATGTCGGCGTTGCGGGCCAGTTCCGACTGGGGGTTGCCGGTGATCGTGATGATGCGGGCGCCCATGCGCTTGGCCGTGGTGAGGACGGTCATGAGCTCGGAGGCGGCGCCGGAATACGAAATGGCGATCACGATGTCATGACCGGTGATCATGCCCAGATCGCCGTGCACGGCTTCCGCACCATGCATGAAGAAGGACGGTGTGCCGGTGGAGGCCAGGGTGGCCGCAACTTTGCGGGCGATGTGGCCCGACTTGCCGATGCCGGTCACCACGACCCGACCCGCGCAGCTCAGCAGCATGTCGACCGCCTGCTCGAAGTGCGTGTCGAGACGGTCGCGCAAGGCCTCCAGGGCCTGGATTTCGATGGTGAAGGTGCGACGGGCGGAAGCCAGATGTTGGCCTTGCCCGACATTGGGGTTCTGATCCATGCCTGAATTTTAATCGGCATTGTGTAAACTTCCACGGTTGTCTTCTCTCTGTGCCGCCAGGCCTGCTTCATTCCATGAATATCGATCCTGCCGAGTACGTCCGCAACGCCATACGCAGCGTGCCGGACTGGCCCAAGCCCGGCGTGACCTTCCGAGACATCACGCCCGTCCTGCAGGACCCGCGTGCGTTTCGTGTCCTGATCGACATCTTCGTCTATCGCTACATGCGTCACCGTCTCGACCTGGTTGCCGGTGTCGATGCACGAGGGTTCATCCTGGGCGCGGTGCTGGCCTATGAGCTCAACCTGGGTTTCGTGCCGGTGCGCAAGAAGGGCAAGCTGCCCTATCGCACCGTGGCCGAAGACTACACGCTGGAATATGGCAATGCCGCCGTGGAAATGCACACCGACTCCGTGCGCCCGGGGCAGCGTGTGCTGCTCATCGACGACCTGGTGGCCACCGGCGGCACCATGATTGCCGCGTCCAAGCTGCTGCAGCGATTGGGCGCCAACGTACACGAAGCCGCTGCCATCATCGAACTGCCGGATCTGGGCGGGGCGCAGGCTCTGCGCGATACCGGTCTGGATGTCTACACCGTCTGTTCCTTCAGCAACAGCGACCCCTGATACCCCTTGCGGCCGCCGTCGCGGCAAGACGCACTAAAAAAGGGGCGGCCGTGGCCGCCCCTTTGCGTTGGACCGTTCCCCGTTTACAGAAGCACGCGCTCAATGCCGCCGTTGTTGGCGCGGCGCACGTATTCCTGCAGCCAGTCCTCGCCCAGAATGTGGCGGGCCATTTCGACCACGATGTAGTCGGCTTCCATTCCGGTGTCTTCCTGGTAGCGGGACATGCCCTGCAGGCAGGAGGGGCAGGACGTCAGCATCTTGACCTCGCCGGTGTAACCGTCGGCGCGGATCTGCATGCTGTTCTTGGCCAATTCTTCCTGCTTTCGGAAGCGCACCTGAGTGGAGATGTCGGGGCGGGTGACGGCCAGCGTGCCGGATTCCCCGCAGCAACGATCCGTTTTGATGGTGGTGTCGCCCACCAGCGCCTTGACCGTCTTCATGGGGTCCTGAAGCTTCATCGGCGTGTGGCAGGGGTCGTGATACACGTAGCGCACGCCCTGGACGCCGTGAATGTCGATGCCCTTTTCCAGCAGGTACTCATGAATGTCGATGAGCCGACAGCCGGGGAAGATACGTTCGAATTCATAGCCGGCGAGCTGGTCGTAGCAGGTGCCGCAGCTGACCACCACTGTCTTGATGTCGAGGTAGTTCAGGGTAGTGGAAAGCCGGTGGAACAGCACACGATTGTCGGTGATGATCTTCTCGGCCTTGTCCTGCATGCCGTTGCC
>JAJUFT010000098.1 GCA_029263615.1 Alcaligenaceae bacterium
CAGGGCATGGAAGTGGACGCCGGCGCGATCCCAGCGGGCCGTGGAGTAAACCCACGACGCCAGGCCGAGCAGGGCGGTGAGCACCAGCATGACGGCGGAGAGCCGGTCGACCACGGCCACGATGCCGAAGGGAGCAGGCCAGTCGCCCAGCAGATAGACGCCCACGCCATCGGGCCAGGTGTTGGGCAGATAGCCGGCCGTCAGGCACAGCAGGGTGATGGCGGTGGCCAGTTGCCCCAGGATGGAAAGAATGCCCAGGGTGAGTCGCCCGCGCCGGTGCCCGTCGCGAACCAGCAGCATCAGGGCCCCGCTCATGAGCGGGATGACGACCGGGAGTATCGGAAGGTGTTGCATCCAGGCTGTCACTTCTTGGGCTCCCTGCCGTCAACGTGGTCGGTGCCGTTGAAGCCGCGCGACGCAAGCAGCACCACCAGAAACAGCGCGGTGGTGGCAAAGGCGATCACGATGGCGGTCAGCACCAGGGCCTGGGGCAGCGGGTCGGCGTAGTGAGCCGCATCACCCGTCCAGTCGGTGTCGATGACCGGCGGGATGCCGAGCGTCACCCGCCCCATCGAGAAAATGAACAGATTGACGGCGTAGGACACCAGACTCAGGCCCATGATGACCTGAAAGGTGCGTGGGCGCAGCAGCAGCCACACGCCCGAGCCGGCCAGAATGCCGATGGCAAGTGAAAGTATCAATTCCATGTCAGTGTTGCTCCTGTGCCGGACCCGAGCCCTCCAGCGCACTCTGAGCCCCGGGTTTGCGATAGAGACGCAAGGATTGGTGAGCCAGGGCAATGAGCATCAGTACGGTTGCGCCGATCACCAGCATGTAGACGCCGATGTCGAACAGCAGCACGGACGACAGATGCACCGCACCCACCACGGGGATGTGCAGATCGATGGCCACCGAGGACAGGAAGGGCTTGGCGGCCCACCATACCCCCATGGCCGCACTGCCGGCAGCCAGCAGGCCGAAGGCAATCCAGTATTGGGGGTGCAGACGCTGGCGGGTTTCCACCCAGACCACGCCGCTCACCATGTACTGGATGATGATGGCGGTGGCCATGATCAGACCGCCGACGAACCCGCCGCCGGGCAGGTTGTGCCCGCGAACCAGGAAATAGACCGACACCATGGCCGCCAGCGGCAGCAGCAAGCGCACCAGCACCGAAGGCACCTTCATGACGCCTTTGGGCAGAAGCGAGTTGGGGTCGGGGTCGCTGAAGCGGTCGAGCAGCTTGCCTTCGTAAGCGATGAACTGACGCGCGTGGGGCAGCTGAAGGGTTTCGGGTGGTGGACGGAAACGGCGCAGCAGAGCGTAGACGGTCAGGGCGACGATGCCCAGCACGGTGATTTCGCCCAGGGTGTCGAAGCCGCGGAAGTCCACCAGAATGACGTTGACGACGTTGGCGCCGCCGCCCAGGGGGATGGACTTCTCGACGAAGAAATAGGAAACGCCTTCCGGATGCGGCCGGGTCATGATGGCATAGGCAATGACGGAAAAGCCCATGCCGGCCAGAATGGCGACGATGAAGTCGCGGGAACGGCGCACGGCGGCGAAGATGGCACTGCGAATGGGCGCTTCGACCTCGCCTTCGCCGGCGACGCGTCGCGGCAGCCAGCGCAGGCCCAGCAGCAGGAGCACCAGCGTGACGACTTCCACTGTCAGCTGGGTGAGGGCCAGGTCGGGGGCCGAGAGCCAGGCAAAGGTGATGACGGTGCACAGACCGGCGCCACCGGAGAGCATCAGCGCAGCGGGCCGGTGGAACTTGGCGCTGGCAGCGGCCCCGATGGCGCAGGCGGCGCCCGCCACCCAGAGACCGGCAAACAGTGGGTCGATGGGGGTGAAGACTTCCGGGTGCATCCAGGCCCCTTCCAGCAAAGGCAGGGCGGCCACCGCCATGGTCAGCACCACGATCAGGAAAATCTGGGGCTGCAGACGCGGTGAACGGGCCAGGTCCAGAATGAAGGCGGACACGACGTCAGCAAATTCCAGAATGGTCTCGAAGGTGCGCCGGCCATCGAACCGGTAGATGAAGGGCGTGACTCCCGGACGTGCACGCTGGCGGCTGCGCAGCAGCCTTTGCAGGGCAATGCCGCCCACCAGGGCCACAAAGCTCATCGCCAGCGGCAGATTGAAGCCGTGCCAGATCGTCAGGCTGTAATGGGGGGTCTCGTCACCCAGGATGGAGTACACCGCCGTGTGCAGGAAGGGGCCGGGCAGCAGCCCGGGCAGAACACCCACGACCAGGCAGCTGACCACCAGCACTGCGCTGGGAATGAGCATCATCAGGGGCGGTTCGTGCGGGGCGCGCGGTAAATCGGTGGCTTCCGGCCCGAAAAAGACTTCACTGATGAAGCGCAGCGAGTAGGCCACGCTGAAGGCGCTGGCGACCACGGCCAGCAGGGGCAGACCGTAGCGGGTGAACTCGTTGCCCGAGAAATAGACCGTTTCGGCGAAGAACATCTCTTTCGAGATGAAGCCGTTCAGCAGCGGGACGCCGGCCATGGCTGCCGCGGCCACCACGGCCAGCGTGGCGGTGATGGGCATGCTGCGGTACAGGCCGGAAAGCCGTGTGGTGTCTCGCGTGCCGGTTTCGTGGTCGACAATGCCGGCCGCCATGAACAAGGATGCCTTGAAGGTGGCCTGGTTGATGATGTGGAACACCGCGGCCACCATAGCCAGCCGGCTGTCCATGCCCAGCAGCAGGGTGATGAGGCCCAGGTGACTGATGGTGGAATAGGCCAGGACGCCCTTCATGTCCGTCTGGAAGGTGGCGGCATAGGCCCCCAACAGCAGGCTGATTGCGCCGGCGCCGCCGATGATCCAGGTCCATTCTGGCGTGCCGGCCATCACCGGCCAGAGACGCGCCAGCAGAAAGACGCCGGCCTTGACCATGGTGGCCGAGTGCAGATAGGCCGACACCGGCGTGGGGGCGGCCATGGCATTGGGCAGCCACACATGGAAGGGAAATTGGGCGCTTTTGGTCAGTGCGCCCAGCGCCACCAGCACCAGGATGGTGGTGTACCAGGGGTGATTGCGGATGGTGTCGCCGGCGTTCAGTACGGCATCCAGGTCATAGCTGCCGACCACGTGGCCCAGCATCAGCACGCCACCCAACAGGCACAAGCCGCCGGCGCCGGTGATTGTGAGCGACATGCGGGCGCCCCGGCGTGCATCGAGCCGGTGATGCCAGTAGGCAATCAGCATGAAGGACGAAAGGCTGGTGAGCTCCCAGAAGATCACCAGCTGGATGACATTCCCGGAGAGGACCACCCCCAACATCGAGCCCATGAAGGCCAGAAAAAAGGAGAAATAGCGGGGGACCGGGTCTTCCGGCGACATGTAATAGCGGGCGTACAGCGCGATCAGGGCGCCCATGACCGTGATGATCATGGCAAACAGCCACGCGAAGCCGTCCATGCGCAGACTCAGATTCACCCCGTGGTCGGGCAGCCAGGGCAGGGTGGCACGCACCACTTCGCCGTCGAACACGGCCGGAAAATGCGAAATGGTGATGCCCGCGCACACCAGAGCCACCAGCCCGGCCAGCCAAGCTTCGACATTCCGCGCGTTTGACGGGAAAAACGCAGCTGCGATGCTGCCGAAGAAGGGCAAAGCAAGGATCAGAACGAGCGACATCAGGGTGGCGGCTTAGGGAAAATACAGATTGGGAAGCGGTTAATAATACGATATAAAACGCCGTGTTTAGAGTCAGTTAGCGTTTTTTTTGGAGTTTTTCTCGGGAAATGGGGCGAGTTTTCCTGGCCGGTCATTGATCGGCGTCAAAGAAAACAAGTCGCAGTACACTGGACAATGTCTGCTTGTATCTGGCCTTCCGGGGGCGCACACGTGCCCGCCCCGCGCAGGCCGTTTCCCGGAGTATGCCATGGGCCTTGCGTCCGATACGCAAAATAGTTCAGTCGCCTTCCCTGAAATTGAAATTTCCGAAGCGCTTGTCCGACGCTTCGACGTCAGCGGCCCTCGCTATACGTCTTACCCCACCGCAGACCGTTTCGATTATTCCTTCAAGCAGGAGCGCCTGCTGCCCTATCTGCAGGAACGGGCGCAGTCGGCCGGCAACCCTCCGCTCTCCGTCTATTTCCACCTGCCGTTCTGTCGTTCGCTGTGCTACTTCTGCGCCTGCAACAAGATCATCACGCAGGACACCAGCCGTTCGAAGCAGTATATCGACTACGTCTGCAAGGAAATGGACCTGCTCGCCCCGCACCTGGGCAAGGATCGACGCACCGTGCAGCTGCACTTGGGCGGGGGCACGCCCACCTTCATGAGCCGCGACGAATTGACGACGCTGATGGACGCCACTCGCCGCCACTTCGAATTCACGCCCGACGCCGAGCTGGGCGTGGAAATCGACCCGCGCACCGTCAACGAACAGACCTTGTCCTTCCTGGCGGGCCTGGGTTTCAATCGTTGCAGCTTCGGGGTGCAGGATTTCGACCCCGCCGTGCAGGCGGCCGTGAACCGCGTCCAGCCGGTGGAAATGGTGGAGCGCGCGGTGCAGGCCAGCCGGGACACCGGGTATGAGTCGGTTAACGCCGACCTCATTTACGGTCTGCCCAAGCAGACGCTGGAAAGCTTCGAGCGCACGATCGATGAAATCATTCGGATTTCACCCGACCGCATCGCCCTCTACAACTACGCCCACCTGCCGTCACGCTTCAAGGCCCAGCGCATGGTGAAGCAGGAAGACCTGCCGTCCGCGGAAACCCGGCTGCAGATCTTCCTGCTCTCGACGCGGCGCCTGCTGGAAGCGGGCTATGTGTATATCGGGCTCGATCATTTCGCGAAGCCTGACGACGAACTGAATCGGGCCCGGCACGACAAATCCCTGCATCGCAACTTCCAGGGCTACACCACCCGCGCGGAATGCGATCTGGTCGGCTTCGGGGTGTCAGCCATCGGCAAGGTGGGGCGCTCGTACAGTGGCAATGTCCGGACGGTGAACGCCTATTACGAGGCGCTGGATGCCGGCCGCCTGCCGGTGGAGCGCGGTTACGACCTGTCCACCGACGATGTGCTTCGCCGGGAAGTCATCATGATCCTGATGTGCAGCATGCCCCTGAAGTTCGCCGAGGTGGGTGCGAAGTACGGAATCGATTTCGAGGAATATTTCGCCGACGAATTGCAGCGCCTGCAGGCCTATGAGGAAGTGGGCCTCATGGAGACGCGCGACGGCGTCATTGAAGTCACGCCCAAGGGGCGCCTGTTCGTGCGGGCCCTGGGCATGGTGTTCGACAAGTATCTGAACCAGCCGACGGTTTCGACCTATTCGCGGCTGATCTGATCCACGTGCAGCTCAGAGGGGTCGAGCGTGCGGACGCGCAGCAGGTAGACCGTCACGCCGACGCCCACTCCCGCCAGCAGGATCTTCACCCACATCAGGGGCACGACCCATATCGACACGGTGAGTGAGGTCCACATGCAGGCGAGCGCAGTGATCTTGATTCGCAGCGGGATGCCGCGGCCTTCGTGATAGCGCCGCAGGTAGGGGCCCAGGTGTCGCTGGTTGATCAACCAAAGATGCATGCGGCCCGAGCCGCGCATATAGCAGGCCGAAGCAAGAA
Source organism: Alcaligenaceae bacterium (assembly GCA_029263615.1). Lineage (GTDB taxonomy): Bacteria > Pseudomonadota > Gammaproteobacteria > Burkholderiales > Burkholderiaceae_B > Yanghanlia. The sequence continues at coordinate 5,595 of JAJUFT010000098.1, forward strand.
TGATGAAGGGCGTGGTGGGTACCAGGGGCAGAAAGATGCCCACAATGCCAAGCAGCAAGGCCACCGTTCCCGCAATGTTGTAGAGCGTCTTTTTCACGCGGTTTTCCAGCTTGAGCCACAGGGGAATTCTAGCAATATGGCAAGCGACAATGACAAAGTTCGAAACCTGCTGATGCAGGTGCCCTTGTTCAATCAGCTCGACGCGCTGGAACTGGACAAGGTCGTGGCCGGAACGACGGAGGAACGGTTGCGCCGCGGCGAGGTGCTTTTCCATCGAGGGCAGCCCTGCAATGGTTTCCACATCATCGTATTCGGCCAAGTGAAACTGGTGGCGATTTCCCCGGGCGGGGCGGAAAAAGTGGTGCGCTTGCTCGGGCCGGGCGAAAGTTTCGGCGAAGCCCTGATGTTCCTCGACAAGCCCTACATTCTGACTGCCGTTGCGCTGGCCGACAGCCTGCTGCTCACCATCGACAAGCACGTTCTGCTGGACGAACTCGAGCGCCAGCCGCAGCTGGCGCGCAAGATGCTGGCCGGCCTGAGTCAGCGCCTGCATGCCTTTGTTTCCGACGTGAAATCGTATTCCCTGCACTCGGGCACCCAGCGGGTGATCGGGTACCTGCTGCAGGTGGGCGAGTCGGCGGGTGGGCCCGAACTGCGGCTGCAGGTGAGCAAGAACGTCATCGCTTCACGCCTGAATCTCACCCCCGAACATTTCTCGCGCATTCTGAATGACCTCACGTCCCGCAACCTGATTCGGGTGGATGGCCGGGACATCACCATTCTGAACGAACAGGGCCTGCGCGAATACGGCGCCGAAGAGCGGTGACCTAGGGTAAACATGAAGGCGTGGCGGGTTGTGCCGCCGCCGGCTTTCGTCATAATTATGAATTATGAATGACGGTCTGGGTGCGCCCTGCATGGCGCCCCGGGCGACGAAAGGGGGGCAAGGTGGGAAACCGGATTGTCCAGCAGGTGCTCTATCTGGAGGTGGCCGATCGGCTGCGCGCCATGATTCAGGCCAATGAGCTCAAGGCCGGTTCCTGGGTCGACGAAGTTGCGCTGACCCGCGAACTGGGCGTGTCGCGCACCCCCTTGCGTGAAGCCCTCAAGGTCCTGGTGGCCGAGGGCCTGTTGCGGCTGGAACCCCGTCGCGGTTGCTTCGTCAATGAACTGTCGGCGCGTGACCTCAACGAAATTTTCCCCCTGATGGCCATGCTGGAGGGCCGCTGTGCCTACGAAGCGGCGCGCAAAATCACGGCGCAGGACCTCTTGCGCCTCGAACCCCTGCATCGGCAGCTCGAGGAACACGCCCGCGCCGGCGATATCGACCGCTATTACGCCACCAACGCCGTCATTCACGAGAGCATCCAGGCGCTGGCGGACAATCGCTGGCTGTCGGACATGGTCGACGGCCTGCGCAAGCTGCTGAGCCTGTCGCGCCACAAAAGCCTGGCCTACCCCGGGCGCATTCAGGAATCCTGCGCCGAGCACCTGGCCATTTACGCCGCGCTCAAGGCCCGTGACCCGGAAGGGGCAGAGGCCCTCACGCGCAAACATCTGCTGCGTCAGCTGGACGCCCTGCACGCCCTGGCGGGTCGGGATGCCACCGTGCCGACGCCAGACGTTGCCACCGCATCGCCAGAGGGTGCCCCCGCCGCGCCCGACGCGGCCCCTCTGATGCCCGAATCTGCCGCTACACGCAGCGTCCCACAACAGAACTAGGAGTCCGATCATGCCGACTGTCGACACACAATCGCAGCAAAAAGGCGCCGATGCCCCGGACACCGGCCGCCCGAGCGAGGTGAAGCCGGAGCGCATCGACGCTGCCAAGGACACCGCGCCGGTTGTGGTCGAACCGGAGGAGGGCAAGCAGGAAGGCAAGCCGGCCTCCGGTCTGATGGCGCGTCTGACGCGCTGGCTGGAGCGCGACCCGATGCCCGAACCGGAAGAGGTCCTGAGCCTGTTCACCGCGCGTCTGACCGATGTGGCCGCCAATCGGCGGGCCAAGCAGTGGAGCGCGCGCTACCTGGCGGCCGATGCCAGGGGGCGTCGCCAGATGCTGGGGGCCCTGACGCAGGCAAGCATCAGCCTCGACCCGCGTGACGACCAGGGGCTGCGGCTGTTCCGGCGGCTGTATGCCCAGGCCGAGAATCTCAAGTTGCTGGTGGAAATGCGCGCCGACATGCTGCGCTGGCGCAAGCAGATGTCCGGCCTGAGCGTGCTGGAACGCGAACTCGAAGGTCTGCTGTCGGCCTGGTTCGATGTGGGCATGCTGGAGCTGCGGCCCATCACCTGGGATTCTCCGGCCTCGCTTCTGGAAAAACTGATCCAGTACGAGGCGGTGCACGAGATCCGCTCCTGGGAGGAGCTCAAGCATCGGGTGGCAGGCCACCGGCGCTGTTACGCCTTTTTCCATCCGCGCATGCCGGATGAACCCCTGATTTTCGTGGAAGTGGCCTTTGCGCCGCAGATGGCGGGCAATGTGCAGGTCTTGCTCGACCCGCAAGTGCCGGCCGAGGACATCGCCAAGGCGCGCTGGGCCATCTTCTACTCCATATCGAATACACAGGCCGGCCTGAAGGGCATCAGCTTCGGTAATTTCCTGTTGAAGCGCGTCATCGACGAGCTGCTGCGTGAGCGGCCCACGCTCAAGTCGTTGGCCACCCTGTCGCCGATTCCCGGCTTGGCCGACTGGCTGGCCAGGCAGTCGGGCGACGAGTTGCAGGGCGTGTTGGTGGACAAGGTCGACAAACAGCAGGCACTGGGCGACCCCGAAGCCGGTGCCAAGTGGGTGGAGAAGCTTCGCCTCGCGGCCGCCGGTC
>JAJUFT010000004.1 GCA_029263615.1 Alcaligenaceae bacterium
AGGAATTGATCTAGTTTCGGTAGTGCCATTCTATTTCTTCATCATGTCGAAAAATTCGGCGTTGGTTTTGGTCGCCCGGATCTTGTCCAGGATGAATTCCATCGCTTCGATCTCGTCCATGTCGTGAATGAACTTCCGCAACACCCAGACTTTTTGTAAAAGTTCGGGTTTGATGAGCAACTCTTCCCGGCGAGTACCGGACTTGTTCAGGTTGATGGCCGGATAGACGCGCTTCTCGGCCAGACGACGCTCGAGGTGCACCTCGCAGTTGCCGGTGCCCTTGAACTCTTCGTAGATCACTTCGTCCATGCGGCTGCCGGTCTCGATCAGGGCCGTGCCGATGATGGTGAGTGAACCGCCTTCTTCCAGGTTGCGGGCCGCGCCGAAGAAACGCTTGGGGCGTTGCAGGGCATTGGCATCGACGCCCCCTGTCAGAACCTTACCGGAGGCAGGCACCACAGTGTTGTAGGCCCGCGCAAGACGCGTAATCGAGTCCAGCAGGATCACGACGTCTTTCTTGAGTTCGACCAATCGCTTGGCCTTCTCGATGACCATTTCGGCAACCTGCACGTGGCGGGTCGCGGGCTCGTCGAAGGTGGACGCCACCACTTCACCACGGACCGTGCGCTGCATTTCGGTCACTTCTTCCGGGCGTTCATCCACTAGCAGCACGATCAGCACGGCGTCGGGATGGTTGGCGGTGATGGCGTGGGCGATATGCTGCATCATGACCGTCTTGCCGGACTTGGGGCTGGCAACGATCAGTGCCCGCTGGCCCTTGCCCATGGGAGCAAAGATGTCGAGAATGCGGCCGGTGATGTTCTCTTCGCTCTTGATGTCACGCTCCAGCTTCATCATCCGATTGGGATGAAGCGGCGTGAGATTCTCGAACATGATGCGGTGCTTGATGGCCTCCGGCTGCATGCCGTTGACCTTGTCCACCTTCACCAGTGCGAAATAGCGCTCGCCGTCCTTGGGCGTCCGCACTTCGCCTTCAATGGAGTCGCCGGTGTGCAGATTGAAGCGGCGAATCTGGGAAGGCGAGATGTAGATGTCGTCGGTACTTGCCAGGTAGGAGGTTTCCGGGGAACGCAGGAATCCGAAACCGTCGGGGAGCACTTCCAGGACGCCGTCGCCGAAAATCTGTTCGCCCTGCTTGGCGCGCTTCTTCATGATGGCGAACATGAGCTCGTGCTTGCGCAGCCGGCTCGCGTTGTCGATGTCCAGACTGGCAGCCATTTCGAGCAGCTGCGAAACGTGCAGTGCCTTTAATTCGTTGAGGTGCATGGATGGTGAAGAGAGAGGGGGGTGTTAGGTTGCGGTGGGTGGCGAGCCCGGAGAGGGCTCACGCGATTCAAAGTGACCGATGTTCTGCTTGACTGGTATTACAGTGATTCGTCCAGAAACGCGGTGAGTTGCGACTTGGACATCGCCCCGACTTTCGTGGCCGCAGCCTTGCCGTCCTTGAAGAGCATCAGTGTCGGGATGCCGCGAATGCCGAACTTGGCGGCAGTGTCGGGATTCTCGTCGACATTGAGCTTGGCAATGATAACACGGCCCTCGTATGCCTTGGCGGCGTCGTCGAGCAGGGGAGCGATCATCTTGCAGGGACCGCACCATTCAGCCCAGTAGTCCACCAGGACGGGAATGTCGGATTTCAATACATCGGACTCGAACGAAGCGTCCGTCACGTGCTTAATGGAATCTGTCATGGCAGGAAGGTGTTGATTGATGAAATTTTTGAATTCTGCTGCGCTCCGGGCCCTGCCGGCGGTTCCGGCTCGCCGTGGCGAGAGACGGGAGGAGCACGTGTGCTTTTTTGCAAGCATACCACTAGCAAAGCGGCGTGGTACAACGGCAACGGTCAGCTGTCCGTAAAATACGGCTTTCCCTGACGTTCGAAAACGGAATCAAATTGTCCACATCCCGCTACGATGAAGCATCGATCCGGGTGCTGAAAGGCCTGGAACCGGTCCGGCAGCGCCCCGGCATGTATACCCGCACCGAGAACCCGCTGCACATCATTCAGGAGGTCATAGACAACGCCGCCGACGAAGCGCTGGCCGGTTTCGGCCGTTGTGTCAGCGTCACGCTGCATGCGGACGGTAGTGTGTCCGTCGAGGACGACGGCCGCGGCATTCCCGTGGGCGTGCACGAGCAGGAAAAAGTTCCCGTGGTCGAAGTGGTCTTCACCCGGCTGCACGCGGGGGGCAAGTTCGACAAGAAATCCGGAGGGGCCTATGCCTTCTCCGGCGGCCTGCACGGGGTCGGGGTCTCCGTCACGAATGCGCTTTCGCGCCGCATGGAAGTGCGCGTGACGCGCGACGGCAAGGTGCACGAAATCGTCTTCGCCGGAGGCGAGGTCGAGAAGCCGCTTGAGGTGGTCGGCACCGCCGCGCGTCGCGCGAGCGGCACCACCGTGCGCGTGTGGCCGGACCCCCAGTATTTCGATTCTCCCGTGATTCCCGTGGGCGAGCTGATGCACAGCCTGCGCAGCAAGGCCGTGCTCCTGGCGGGGGTGCGCTTTGAATGCCATATCGAGAAAACGGGCGAGACACACCGCTGGCAATACGATGACGGTGTGCGCAGCTATCTCGAGCAGGCGCTGGGCGATGCCGAGCGCATCGTGCCGCCGTTCGAGGGCAGCCATTACGCAGGACCCGACGATGAAACCTATTCCGAGGGAGAGGGTGCCCAGTGGGTGGTGGTGTGGACGGCAGATGGCCCCACCGTGCGCGAATCCTACGTCAACCTGATCTCGACCACCGGCGGGGGCACCCACGAGGCGGGGCTGCGCGACGGTCTGTTCTCTGCGGTGAAGTCCTTCGCGGAACTGCACAGTCTGATCCCCAAAGGGGTGAAGCTCCTTCCCGAAGACGTGTTTGCCCGGGCCAGCTTCGTGCTGTCGGCCAAGGTGCTGGACCCGCAGTTCCAGGGGCAGATCAAAGAGCGTCTCAACAGCCGGGATGCCGTCCGCATGATCAGCAGTTATGTGAAGAACGCCCTGGAGCTGTGGCTGCACGGCAATGTGGAGTACGGAAAGAAGCTGGCGGAGACGGCCATTCGGCAGGCGCAGGCACGGGCTCGCTCCGCGCAGAAAGTGGAAAAGCGCAAGAGCTCGGGGGTGGCGGTTCTGCCCGGCAAGCTCACCGACTGCGAATCCAGCGACGTCTCGCGCACCGAACTGTTCCTGGTGGAAGGGGATTCTGCCGGGGGGTCCGCCAAGATGGGGCGCGACAAGGAATTCCAGGCCATTCTTCCCCTGCGGGGGAAGGTGCTCAACGCCTGGGAAGTGGATCGCGACCGGCTATTCGCCAACACCGAGATTCATGACATTGCGGTAGCCATCGGCGTGGATCCGCATGGGCCGGACGAGACGCCCGATCTGTCCGGGCTGCGCTATGGCCGCATCTGCATCCTGTCTGACGCGGACGTCGACGGTTCCCACATCCAGGTGTTGTTGCTGACCCTGTTCTTCCGGCATTTCCCCAAACTGATCGAGGCAGGGCACATTTATGTGGCGCGGCCACCGCTGTTTCGTGTCGACGTGCCGGCAGCGGGCAAGCGTCCGGCGCGCAAGCTGTACTGCCTGGACCAGGCGGAACTGGATTCCGTGCTGGACAAGCTTCGCAACGACGGGGTGCGCGAGGGCAGCTGGTCCATCAGTCGCTTCAAGGGCCTGGGGGAAATGAGCGCCGAGCAACTGTGGGACACCACCATGAACCCGGATACGCGACGTCTCTTGCCGGTCACGTACGGGGCGCTGGGTCCGGACAACACACGCACCATGTTCAACATGCTCATGGGTAAGGGCGAATCCGGGCAGCGGCGTCAGTGGCTGGAAGAAAAGGGCAATCTGGCCGACGTGGACATCTGAGCCCGACAGCCAAGCGGAGAGTTTTGAATGGATGCAATACAGGCGGGTCTGCCCGCCGATGATGACAACATCACCCTTGCCCAGTATGCGGAGCAGGCCTATCTCGATTACGCCGTGTCGGTCGTGCGCGGCCGGGCCCTGCCTGACGTGTCCGACGGGCAGAAGCCGGTGCAGCGGCGCATTCTCTATGCCATGCACGCCATGGGGCTGGGGCCGGGAGCCAAACCGGTGAAATCCGCCCGGGTGGTGGGCGATGTGCTGGGCAAATATCACCCGCATGGCGATCAGGCGGCGTATGACGCCATGGTGCGCATGGCGCAGGATTTCGTTCTGCGCTACCCGCTGATCGACGGCCACGGCAACTTCGGCTCGCGCGACGGCGACAATGCCGCGGCCATGCGCTACACCGAGGCGCGCCTGACTCCCTTCGCGCGGGTGTTGCTGGACGAGCTCGATGAAGGCACGGTCGACTTCCTGCCCAACTACGACGGCAGCCAGAAAGAGCCGGCGCTGTTGCCGGCGCGCCTCCCCGTGGTGCTGTTGAACGGCGCCTCCGGCATTGCCGTGGGCATGGCGACGGAAATTCCTTCGCACAATCTGCGCGAGATCGCCGCCGCCTGCGTCGCCCTGATTCGCAACCCCAAGCTGAGCGACGACGAGTTGCATGCGCTGGTGCCGGGTCCGGATTTCTCGGGCGGCGGGCAGATCATTTCCTCGCCCGAGGACATCCGCCAGATCTATGAGCAGGGTCGGGGCTCGATCAAGGCCCGGGCGCGCTGGCAGTTCGAAGACCTGGCTCGCGGGCAATGGCAGCTGGTGGTAACCGAGCTGCCGCCAGGCACCTCGTCCCAGAAGGTGCTGGAGGAAATCGAAGAGCGCACCAACCCCAAGGTGCGTGCGGGCCGCAAGTCGCTCACTCCCGAACAGCAGCAGACCAAGGCGCTCATGCTCAGTCTGTTGGACACCGTGCGCGATGAATCGGGCAAGGATGCGGCGGTGCGCCTGGTGTTCGAACCCAAGAGCAGCCGCATTTCGCGTGACGAGCTCGTGACCGCGCTGCTGGCCCAGACCAGCATGGAACTGAACGTTCCCATGAACCTAGTGTGCATTGGGCGCGATGGCCGCCCGGGCCAATGCAGTCTGCGGCACATGCTGACGGAATGGCTTTCTTTCCGTGCCGACACCATGACGCGGCGCACCCGTCACCGCCTGGAAAAGGTCACCGACCGCATTCACGTCCTCGAAGGCCGCATGGTCGTCTACCTGAATGTGGACGAGGTGATCCAGACCATTCGGGAATCGGACGAACCCCGCGAAGCGCTGATGACGCGCTTCCATCTCACCGAACGCCAGGCCGACGACATTCTCGAGATGCGGCTCAGACAGCTGGCCCGTCTGGAAGGCATCCGCATCGAGCAGGAACTCGAGCGCCAGCGCGAGGAGCAGAAGAAACTCCAGGAGCTGCTTGACAACCCCACGGCATTCAAGCGCCTGATGATCAAGGAGATCGAAGCCGACGCCAAGATGTTTGGCGACGAGCGGCGCACGCTGATCGAAGCCGCCGAGCGGGCCGTGCTGGAGACCAAGGTGGTCGAAGAGCCGGTCACCGTCATCATCTCCCAGAAGGGCTGGCTGCGTGCGCGTCAGGGCCATGGGCATGACGCAAGCCAGTTTTCGTTCAAGGCTGGGGACAGCCTGTATGACGCGATCGAGTGTCTCAGCACGCACGAACTCATTGCGTTCTCGAATACCGGCCGCGCATACACCGTGGCCGTGGCCAATCTGCCTTCGGCGCGGGGGGATGGCCAACCCATCACCTCGATGATCGATATCGAACCCGGCACCCGCATCGTGCACATGGTGGCAGGGCCGGCGCAGAACCGCTATGTGATTGCCTCGCAGAGCGGGCATGGTTTCATTGCGCAGCATGCCGACATCACCACCCGGCAGCGGGCGGGCAAGCAGTTCTTCTCGCTCGACAAGGGGGACGGATGGATGAAGCCCCTGGTGCTTCAGGAGGGTGACACCCACTTGGCCATGCTGGCGAAGAAGGGCCGTTTTCTGATCGTGCCCTTGTCCGAACTCAAGACCATGAGTTCCGGACGTGGCACCCAGCTCATGGGTCTGGACGCGGGCGACACGCTGGCGCAGTGGCTGGCCATGGGGCCGGCCGGCCTGCTGGCTTGCGGGGTCTATCGGAAGAAGGACACCGAGCTGGAGTTGAGCATGGACGACCTGGCCGATTACATTGGCAAGCGCGCCCGCAAGGGCAGGGCGTTGTCGCTGAAAATTGCCCAGCCCAAACTGATGCGGCGTTCATCATAAAATGGACGCCAACGAACTTTTACCGGATATTTCGACGATATGAGTTTCAAGGTCACCGTACTGCCCAGCCGGCATGAATTCACCGTGGAAGAGGGGCAGTCCGTGCTGGATGCCGCCCTGGCGGCGGGGATCGTCCTGCCGTACAGCTGCCGCAATGGCGCATGTTCGACCTGCAAGGGTCGCGTGGTCGAGGGCAGCTATGAAGGGGGCCCGAACTCGGCCCAGATCATTCCCGAAGACGAGCGGGCGCAAGGCTATACCCTGTTCTGCCAGGCCAGGCCACTGACCGATCTCACCATCGAGGCCTCTGAAGTTCGCATGGCCAGCGATATCCAGATTCGCAAGATGCCCTCCCGTATCGTCGACATGCAGAAACTGGCCGATGACATCATGCTGCTCAAGGTGCAGCTGCCCTCGTCGGAGCCTTTCCGTTACTACCCCGGGCAGTATCTGGATTTCATCCTCAAGGACGGGCGCCATCGCAGCTACTCCATGGCCACGCCGCCCAACGAGGCCAACCTGGTCGAACTGCACATCCGTCACACGCCGGGAGGCGCCTTCACCGACCACGTCTTCGGCGTCGGGCCCACCCAGATGAAGGTGCGCGAGATTCTGCGCGTCGAAGCCCCACTGGGCTCCTTCTTCCTGCGAGACAGCCAGAAGCCGGCGGTGTTCCTGGCCAGCGGCACCGGCTTTGCGCCGATCAAGGCCATGGTCGAGCACATGATCGCCAGCGGCGACACCCGCGCGGTGCGGCTCTACTGGGGCGGGCGACGCCCGGCCGACCTCTATATGGACACCCTGGCACGCGAATGGGAGAGCAAGCTTCCCGATTTCAAATATGTGCCGGTTGTCTCTGACGCGCGGGCAGAGGACAATTGGCAAGGCCGCACCGGTTTCGTGCATCGGGCCGTCATGGAAGACCTTCCCGATCTTTCTGAACATCAGGTGTACGCCTGTGGCGCACCCGTCATGGTCGACAGCGCCAGGAAGGACTTTTCCGAAATTTGCGGCCTTCCCGAAGATGAGTTTTACGCTGACGCCTTCACGAACGCGGCCGATGCCGTCTGAGCGGGAAGCGTCTGCACAGGGTCCGGCACCATGCCGGAATGCAGTGGGGTGAATAGATGAGAATCGCGGTATTGGGCAGTGGGATCATCGGTGTATCCACGGCGTGGTGGCTGAATCAGGCCGGGCACGAGGTGGTGGTGATCGACCGACAGCAGGGCGCCGCCCTGGAAACGACCCGGGCCAATGGAGCACAGATATCCGTGTCCTATGCCGAACCCTGGGCCAATCCGCAAGCGCCCCTCAAGCTGCTCAAGTGGCTGCCTCGCAACGACGCGCCGCTGCTGTTCCGCCTGCAGCCCGATCTGCGGCAATGGCTCTGGGGCCTGATGTTCCTGGCGGAATGTCGCCCGGCCCGGGTGACGCGCAACGTGACGGCGCTTGTCGCGTTGGCCGAATACAGCCGGCGCACCTTGCAGGAAATGCGTCGCTCGCTGGGCATCGAGTATGCCCACCAGGAACGCGGCATACTCAATTTCTATCGCAGCACGGCCGAATTCGAAGGCTCGCAGAAGCTCGCAGAGATCATGCGCGACCACGGCGTCGACCGGCGCATCGTCAGCACGGACGAGATCGTCAATATCGAACCGGCCCTGAAGCCGATTCGCCACGTGATCGTCGGGGGCGATTACACCCCTGAAGACGAGTCCGGCGACGCCTTCGTGTTCACGCAGGAATTGGCCCGCCTGGCTGCCGAGTCCGGCGTCGAATTCCGTTATGGCACGCAGCTGAGCCGACTCGTGGGCATCGGCGGAAACATTCATGCCGCCGAACTCATCAAGCCCGATGGCTGCTACGAACTGTTGCGAGCCGACATCTATGTTGCAGCGCTCGGTTCCCATACCCCCCATTTTGTCACGCCGCTCGGCGTCAGCTGCCCGGTCTATCCGGCCAAGGGCTATTCCGCCACCTTCGACATCGTCGATGAAGATGCGGCGCCATTCGTGAGCCTCACCGATAGCGAGAACAAAGTGGTGTACAGCCGTCTGGGCAAGCAGTTGCGCATGGCCGGGACGGCCGAACTGGGCGGTTACTCGAGAGCTCTGAATACTGCACGTTGCGAGCAAATGTTGCGGCTTGCGCGGGAACTATTTCCAAGCGTCCTGGATTTTGATAATGTTCGCTTCTGGTCGGGACTGCGGCCTGCAACCCCGTCCAATGTTCCTCTCATAGGGCGCACGAAGATTTCAAATCTCTATCTCAATACGGGGCACGGCACGCTTGGGTGGACAATGGGTGCCGGCTCAGGCAGGGCATTGGCCGACCTCATCGCCGGGCATCGGCCGGAGCCCGAATTTCCATTTCTGGGTTGAACTATCTTATGAATCGATCAGGGTATGCTCGCACCGCCAAGCCGGCGCGCGTATTTGCGTGGGCGTCCGCTGCCGTCGCCATGGCCATGGCCTTCGGCGCTTCCGCTGCGACGGAGATCCGTGTCTGGCACGCGCTCACTCCGCACAATGCCAAGGTATTCGAAGACTTGGTCAAGGAGTTCAATCGCTCGCAGGACCAGGCCACGGTCAAGTTGAAGGCCTTCAAATCCACGACAGAAATTGAAAACGCCATCCAGCGCGCCAAGAGTCGCGACGACAAACCGCATCTGGCCCAGCTGGAAGAGAATCGGGCCCCCGATGGCGGCGCCCGCTCGTTCGTGCAGCCGTTGCACGCCCTGCTGGCCGCCCACCCGATCAAGAACGCCAAGTGGTTCATTTCCGGCAGCAATGCCTTTGCGCACGATTCCAAGGGCCGGCCGGTCGCTTTCCCCTACATGGCGGAAGTGCCGGTGATGTTCTACAACATCGATGCCTTCAAGAAGGCGAATCTTCCCCCGCAACCTGAACGCTCCTGGAGCGGTCTGCAGGCTCAGCTCGTCACGCTGGCCAATAATGGTTCCCGCACCTGCCCCCTGACCAGCGACCAGCCCGTCTCGATCAACCTCGAGAATCTTGCGGCCGTCAACAAGCAGCCCTATACCTCGGAAGGCAATGGGCTCAAGGGCCGTGGTACGCCTGCCTTCATGTTTGACGTCATGTACGTGCGCCACCTTTCCATGATGATCAGCTGGGTGCGCTCTGAACTGATGGTCAAGCCGGAATTCAATGAGATGGCCACCAAGCGTTTCGCTCAGGGCGAGTGTGCCGTCCTGATGTCCGTCTCCGGCAATATTGGCGAATTCCGTTCGGTGTCGAAACTGAATTTCGGTGTCACCGGCCTGCCGTATTATCAGGAAATCACCAAAGAACCGGGCAATCCCTTCCTGTCGGGCTCGGCCCTGTGGGTGGTTGCCGGTCAGTCCAAGGAATCGGACGCCGCCAGTGCGGCTTTCCTGTCGTTCCTGGCGCAGCCCAAGCAGGCAGCGCGCTGGCATCAGGAAACCGGCTATCTGCCCGTCACCCAGCAGGCCTTCGAGGCAACCAGCCCCTCCTATTACAAGACGCTGGACAAATGGTCCACGCTGGTGGCGGCGCATGCCGGCACGGCCGATGATTTGGCCCGAGGCTTCCGGGTGAAGAACTATCCGGAGATCCGCGACATGTTCCACCAGCAGATCACGCACGCGCTGGCTGGCAATCAGCCGGCGATGACCACGCTCAAGACGGCCAGCGCCGAAGCGGGCAAGATCATGAAACGCTGATCTGAATGAACCGCAGCGCTGACGAAGGCCGGGCCGTTGCAGGTCCGGCCTTCTTTTTTTGCTTCGCCGCCCCCAACCCCTGCTCTCACGCGCCCGCCGTCCATCCCCCCTACCTGATCGAACTGTCCGTTCGTACATCCCAGTCTGGCGCCGCATGACGGGGGTCGGCAAGATGGCTGCAAATCCGGTCGAACCGGTCTTGCAACCTCTCTTGCTGATGCCAGGCCATGATTCTCCTTCGTGCGCTTTTCCCGCTCATGCTTCTCTCGGGCTGTACAGGCCCTCATGCCGATCTGTCTTTTAATGCGTGGCAGTGGCCGTTTGCTGCGGGTGCCCAGCACTCCGAAGGCAGCGATGCCCACGGCGGGTCGTCCGGCTATCGCGCCTTCAGCTTTGAGTGGGCCCTGTCGGGCGACCCTCAGATCATGCCGGTCCAGGTGTTCGACGACGGCGAGCGCATGTGGTTGCAGTTCGGTCCGGAGGGCGCGTGGCCAGCCGTATTCGATGCCGATGGCGAGCGCCTGCGGCCGCTTTCATATCGGCGCGAGCCCCCGTATATGGTGCTGGACGGGGTCTATACGTCTTTGGAGCTGCGGGGGGGGCATTTGCGCGGGCGGGTGCAAAGTAGCCGCAACGCCGTTCACGGGGAGGATGAAGCCCTTCTCACGGATTCTGGCGTGCCCGACGGGGCGGGCGTTGCTGAAGCCGTTGCGGTGCCAACCGTTGCTCAAGTTGCGGCGGTGCAGATCGTCGCCGAAGCGTCCGCAATGGCGGTTCCGGCGCTTCGGGTGCCCGGCACGGGGCCGGCGCCGGTCACCGCGGCGCCGGCCAGTTATCTGGGCGCACCACTGTACCGATATTCCGTCAGCCCGGCAGATCAGACCATCCGGCAGGCGCTGGAGCGCTGGGCGGGGGTGGCGGGTTGGTCCTTCTCGGCCGAGCATTGGGCCGTGGATGTGGACATTCCCCTGGTGGGGCAGGCGTCGTTCGACGCCGACTTCCAGGCGTCCGTGCGGGCGCTCCTGGAGGCCACGGAATTGGGCGACCGTCCACTTCAGCCCTGTTTCTACTCAAATCGCGTGCTGCGGGTGGTGCCTTACGCGCAGCCCTGTGACCGCCGAGGCACCACGAGGGCGGTGTCATGAAACGCGCCTTGCTGCACGGCGCCGGCAGGGTGGCCTTGGGGCTGCTGTGCCTTCCTCTGCTATCGGCATGTGCCCTGGAGGCCCAGCTGCGGCAGATCGGCCAGGCGGTGAGCGATGCCGAGGTGCGGGTCGAGCGTGCACACCGGAGCTTCTCCTCAGCGAGCGAGAACGAACGTTATCGCGCGGCACAGACGGTGGCACGGCCCTGGTTGGCGGGAAAGGCTCAGCCTCTGGCGCGGGAGGTCACGCTGCCGCCAGCGCTCAGGGCCCATGTGGACACGACCCTGCTGTTCGATGAAGGGCCCGTGTCGCTGCCGCGTGTGGCGCAGCGCATCATGCGGGCCACGGGTATCCCCGTGCACGTTCGGCCCGAGTGCCTGCTTCCGCCGGATGCCTTCGTCTCGCGCCTCGCAGTGGGCGGCGGGGCCACCTCCGTGTCGGCAGGTGACCTGGCGGTGAGCCTGGATGGCGGGCCGGAACCGCTGGCGCGCACCCTCGACCGCGTGGGCGCGAGCCTGGGGGTGCTCTGGCGCTACGACGGTGGGCGCATCGAGTTCTATCGCACGGAAACCCGCGCTTTCGATGTGCGCATGCTCAGCCTGCAGGCTGCGGCCGATGCTTCATTGGGCCTGCAGGAAACCGCTGCGCGAGAAGGCTTTTCCACCACCTCGCGCACCGAGATCTCGCTGGGGCGACACGACCCGCTGGCCAGTGTGCGGGCACGTATCGAACCCTTCCTCTCGCGCGCCGGCATGGTGGTCGCCGAGCCTGGTGCCGCCTCCACCCTGGTGGTTCGGGACACGCCCGCGGTTCTGGCCCAGGTGGCCGAGTTCATCGAGCGCGAGAACCGCGCCCTCACGCGTCGCGTGCGTCTGCTCTTCGAGGAGCTCACGGTGCTCACGGAAGATGATGCCGAAGCCGGGCTCGACTGGGACATGGTCTTTTCCGGTGCGCGGGCGGCGGCCCGGGCCGGCATGGCGGGGACGGCCATCAGCGGTGCCGGGGAGCTGGCCGCCTCGCTCACCGAAGGGCGGTTCTCAGGAAGCGAACTGCTGATCCGGGCGCTGGGTCGGGTCGGGCGAGTGGTACGCCGCAACAGCCTACCCGTGCTCACGCTGAACCGGCGCCCGGTGACCCACGCGGTGCGCACCACCTTTTCCTACATAGATAAAGTCGAAACATTGACTCAGCGAGGGCTGCTCGATACCAGTCTGCCTTCCGTGTCCGTGAGTCAGAAGGAGGAAACCGTCGGTTCCCTCATCACCCTGGTGCCCGATGCCCAGGAAGACGGTCAGGTCCTGCTGTCGGTGGCCTATGACAATACAGTCGCCCAGCCACTCAAATCCGTCACGTTCGGTTCCGGCGACAACCCGCTGCAACTGCAGCAGATCACCATTGACGGCAATGGGACGGTTCAGCAGGTGGCGCTGATGCCGGGCCAGCCCTTGTTGATATCCGGCTTTGACCGCAGCCGTCAGGAATCGGCCTCGCGCCGGCTCAACCCCGGTCTGCCGTTGGCATTGGGCGGCAGCGACCGCGCCAGCGGGCACCGGTTGACGACGGTCATGGTGGTGACTGCGCACGTCGAGGAGGGGTTCTGACGCCATGGTGACATGCACGGGTCAGCTTCTGCAGTACAAGGGTCGGTCGTTGGTGGTCGGGATGGAATGGTTCCCTTTGTTGGGTGATCACCCTGAACGGCAGGCCCGCGCGCTCGCCCGGCGTCGAGGTGCCGCCCATTGGGCCTGCACGGCGGGCGCCGCTGCGTCGGCGGGTGTGCTGGCCACCCGTCTGCGCCAGGGGCGCGGGCGGCAGGTCGGCAGCGCCGCGGCAGCTTTCGCGAATGTGCACCCGGTCGGCACCGTGGCGGCGGTGGTTCCCCTTCCGGGTGAGCGCATCTGGCTGGTGGCCGTGCACGAGGGCGCCGTCATGGCGCGCACTGATCAGCTGCACGAGGATCCGGCCGCGGTGCACGAACGACTCGAAACCTTGTGGCAGGCGCATCCCGGGATGGTGCTGCTGGACGAACGCCGAGACCCTTCCGGGCTTCTCGAGGCGCTCTTTCAGCTCGACGACGCAGGTGTGGCGCTGCGACACCGCCGAGGTTCCACCTCGCGCGGGCTCCTGCTCACGACTGTGCTGCTGAGCCTGTCCGCCGGGCTGGGGCGCGTTCTGCTGGCAGGAGAGCCGCCGCGCCCCCACGTGACCGATCCGGTTGCGGCCTGGCAGGCCGCAACCTCCGCAGCAACAAGGGGGGTCCCGGTCCAGGGGGCCGGCGGCCTCAAGTCTTTGCTCGACGGTCTGATGGCGCAGCCGGTTCAGCTGGCCGGATGGTCGCTCGGCAAGGTGGAATGCGAGCCCGGCGCGGTGCGCTGGCGCTGTCGATCCACCTGGCGGCGGGAAAAGGGCGGCGACAACCGCAGCCTTGAAGCGGCGGCCCCCGCAGACTGGGCGCTGTCCTTCGATCCGCTGGATGGCGCCACCGCCACCTGGGAGGCGCCCATGCCCGCGGTGCCGTTGAACGTCGTCACGTTGCGCCGGGCGACCCATAATCAGACTCAGCTGGTCAGTGCACTGCAGGCCATGCGCCCGGCCTTTCTGCAGCTGAAGATCGAAGCGCCCCGGCCTCTGCCCGTCACGGCGCCCCTGGATGCGGACCAGCGCCCCATTGCTCGTCCACGAGGGGTGGATGTCATCCAGCAGCGGGCGGTGCGCCTGCGGGCTCCCTTGCGTTCACTCACCCTTCTGCTGCCCGAGACGCGTCACATGAGCTGGGAACGGGTGGTGATGGCGGTCGACCGGATCGATCACCCCACTTTATTGAACAGTGCGCTGACCCTTTCCATGTCGGGAGTGCTCTATGAACTGGAAGATGACGTTCCTCCTTCTCCTGCCGCTGCTGACGGTGCTTCCCGATCGGGCCCTGGGCGGGGCGCAGGCCGATGAATCGCACGACTCGTTCACGGTGAGGGAACTCATGCGCCTGGAGTCCGAAGCCGCCCTGCAAGCGCTGCGCCGTGGCCGAACGCCCGGCGCCCCTGGCCCGCGGGGGCCTCTCGCACCCGCACCGCAGGCCGGTGAGGAGGCCTTGCGGCTGGTGGGTATCTATGGCGTGGGGAAACGACTGTTTGCCGAAGTGCGGGCGGGCTCCCAGGGCTGGGTCTTTTTGCGGGGTCAGCCCCTGCCCTTGGGTCACACGGCCTCCAGCACGGCCCTCAGGCTCAGGGAGCTCTCCGGCGCGTGTGTCCGCCTGGTGCGTCAGGAAGAAGACATTCACCTGTGTCTGCCACGGGGAGGGAGATCGGGATGATGCCTTGGCTGCCTTTCATGCGGTCCGCGCGCCCCTTGACGCCCGCGCCGACCTTGCACGATGTCGGCCCTCAGGGGACGTATGCGGCGGCGCAGGCGGTGGTGCTGCCCGATACCGAGGCGCTGCTCGCCATGAAGCCTGGCCTACGGCGGTCATTGAGTGCCCGATTCGGCGTGCAGGGCCTTGCTGCGCGGCTTTGCCCGGTCGAGCTGGAAGACGGCTCGGTGGCGATTTTCGCGCTGGCCGAGCATGTGGCCAGTGATCAGGCCGACGAACTCGCCCGGCGCATTGCTCTTGCGGGCCTGCGTGCCGCGGAACCGCCTCGCTACATTCTTCATGCCAGCTTGCTGCTGGCGGTGGCGCGCGACGCCTTCGGCCGGCAGGGCGGCGCAGCCGATAACCCGATCGCACGAGGCGCGCTGGCTGAAGCGTTCCACGAACTGGTGGAATGGGGCGTGACCAAGGGGGCCAGCGATCTGCACCTGAACGTCCGGCTGGATGCGCCCGAGTCCGAGATCAAATACACCATCTGCGGGCGTTATCTGGCCCCGGAGTGCTTCAGGCGCATGCCGACCGGCATGTTGATGGAGATGCTGTCGGTGGCCTGGATGGACATTTCCGGCGGCAACGGCGCCGTGTTTGATCCCCGGGCCGAACAGCAGGGCAGCCTGTCGCGCCGTTATGCCGGTCGCGAGATCATGTTGCGATGGGCCTCCATGGCCTCGGAGCGCGGGCCGAGCGTCTGTCTGCGCATTCTCGAGAAGAACCGGCTGGCGGACATTCCGCCCCTGGAGGCCCTGGGCTATTGTTCCGAGCAGATCACTTTGCTGGAACAGTCGCTGGCGGGCAGTGGGGGTGCGGTGGTGTTCGCCGGGACGGTGGGATCGGGGAAGTCCACCACCCTTGCGTCCCTGATCGCCCGTCTGCCCGCCGAGCGCAAGGTGGTGACCATCGAGGATCCCGTCGAGTACACCATCCCCGGCGCCATCCAGAACTCGGTGGCGCGCCGGCTGGACACCGAGGCCCATGACGCCTTTGCCACCAAGTTGCGCGCGCTCAAGCGTTCCGCCATGAGCGATGTGCTTCTGGGCGAAGTGCGTGACCGCGAAACCGGCCGGGCGTTCATGGACTTGAGTGGCTCCGGGGTCAATGTCTACACCACGGTACATGCGCCTTCCGTCACGCTGGTCGTGGAGCGGCTGGCTTCCGATTTCATCGGGGTCTGTCGCGATTTTCTTGCCATGCCCGGTGCCCTGAAGCTTCTGGTGTGGCAGGCTTTGCTGCCGCGCCTGTGCAGCTGCGCGCGGGTACTGGTCCATGAGGCGCGGCACCGGAACAACGTGGCGCAGCGTCTGCGCGGCCTGGAAGCCAGTTTTCCGGGGCCGGTCGAAACGCTGCGCATTCGCAACCCGGATGGCTGCTCTCGGTGTCGCGCGCAGGGCCTGCCGGAACTCCATGGTTACGACGGGCGTTCCGTGGTGGCCGAGATGCTGGTGCCCGGGCTGGTTCCGGCTTTTTCCGACTGGGTGAGGTCAAGAGGGCGGGGCACGGCTCCGCAACCCGCTCGCTCTGCCATGGCTGTCGCGATGGACGCGGCCTATCGCGGGGTGTTCGACCCCGGCGACATCGAGGAGCGTTTCCATTCTTTCGAGATGGAATGCCGCCTGCGTGCCGTTCGGAAAATGGGGGCGTCATGAGTCTCCCCCACATCATGAAACGCAACCGCAACGACCATCGCGCCCCTCTCCTCTCTCAAGCGGCGCACGCCCTGCGTCTGGCGGTGGACGCCCGGGTTTTCAACCGGAACCGACAGGTGTACTACGACTATTTGTCGGCGCTGCTGCAGGGCACCGAAGGCGGGCTCACCCTCAAGCAGATTTTTGCAGCCGATGCGAGACGCCATGGCACCCGTTCGGCGCGGGGCAGGCTGTCGCGGCGCTGGCTGCACCTGTTTCAGGCAGCAGGCGGCGACCTCGCGGCGACCTGGGCCGGCGTCTTCCCGGAGGCCGAGCTGGCCCTGCTGCGGAATGCTCAGGCGCGGGGCAATGAAACCCTGAATGCCACCTTCTCCGAGCTGGCGCATGTGCTGGCCGTCCTGGAAGCGGGGCGGCGCATTCTGCAGGTCACGCTTCTTGCCGCGGTCGTGGCGTTCACGACGCTGCTGGTCACCGTGATGGCCGTGCCCGCCCTGACCGTGCCCCGTCTGCGGGACACCTTCGCCGCAATTCCGCCGGAATATCACGGCCAGGCCATGCGCGGGCTGGTGGGCTTCGCCGAAGTGCTGGGCCGGGGCTGGCCGCTGATCGTGCCGCTGCTCATGGGGCTGTTCGCGCTCGCGCTGATGTCATTCCGACGTTACACGGGCCCTTTGCGTGCGGGGCTGGACACCTTCGGGCCCTGGCGGGTCTATCGGCAGATTCAGACGCTGCGATTCCTGGCACTCTTGGCGGTGGCCTTGGGCCGGGGCGAGCATGGCGTCACACGGTTGCGCGATGCGCTGCAGTTGCAGTTGGCGGGGGCGTCGCCCTGGCTGGGCTTTCATCTGCGCACCATGCTAGAGAACATTGAGTCAGGCCGAACCGGGGCGGTCCTCTTCGATACTGGTCTGCTCGAGTCTGAACACCTCTGGTTTCTGGATGACATGCTGGTCGCACGCGGGCTGGTGGAAGGCTTGCGGCGCACCGCCAGCTGGGTGGAACGACAGCTTCTGGACACCGTCACGCGGCAGGCGGCCACCTTGAGATGGTGTTTGCTGCTCAGCGCCGTGGCGGGCGTTCTTTCGATTGCCTTGTGGCATTACGCCGCGCTGGACGAACTGCGCCGGGGTCTGGCGCTGTTTCACGCCAGCCAATGAACCCATGGGAACTTCACTCTGGAGACGATCATGATGGAACACACCTGCCTTCCGACTCCTGCGACCCTTGTCGCCTCGACCGCGCAGCACTCTCCGGCTGCGTCGCATGCGGGGGCGGCACCCACCCCTCCCTCCATGCCAGACCACCCGTCGTCGTCCGGTCAGGGCGGCTTCTCACTGGTGGAAGTGTCCATCGTCATGGCCATTGTCCTTCTTCTGGCCATCATCGCCATCCCGACCGTGCGCAATTACGTGATCGAGAGCCGCGTACCGAAAGTAGGGGAGGAACTCGCCCGTTACATCATGCACACCCGGATCAACGCGGCCAGCGGCAGTGCCACTCCCTACAGCGGAATCGCCATGAGCAGTCTGGCCAACATGATGCGAGGTTCGGGCATCCTCACGGTGACGGCGGGAAGCGGCGGGAGCGAAAGCGTGCGCCACGGGCTGGGTTCCGATGGAGAAGTCACCGTGGAGGCCGTCGGGTCGGGCGCTGCGTTCTCCATCACGCTGTCCAAGGTCAACCATGCGGCCTGCCCTTCGATCGCTTCCGTGCTGCAGCGGCTGGCAGACACGGTCACGGTGGTGGCCGAGGGCGTGAGCACCCCGGTGAAGGGGGCCAGTAGCACCTACAACGCGGTGGAAACCGAAAAGGCTTGCAAGGATGGCGACGTCAATGCCTTCACGTTCACGGTGAGCTGAGGTGGGCGGAGCACACCAGGCGTCGTCCGGGCAGGGCGGTTTCGCGCTGGTCGAGCTGACCCTTGCCCTGCTGATTGCCCTGCTTGTGGCCGTGCTGGGGATGCGCAGCTGGGTGAATCAGGTGAACGACGCGCAGGCACGCGCCGCTGCCGTCTGGATGGAGACCGTGCACAAGGCGGTACTGGCGTATCTCCAGCGGCATGGGCCGGACATTCAGGAAGCCGCAAGTCACGACGCCCTGGCTGGCGCCGGTTACCAGGACTGGCGCGCGCCGACCTTGGCGGAACTGGCTGCCGCGGGCCTGCTGGCGTCGGGCATGCCGCATACCGTCAGACTGACGGGCGGCGCGCGCATTCATGTTTGGCGGTCCGGCGAGTGCCCCGGGGACGCCTGCACCGTGGAAGCCCTGATCCATGGCGAGCAGCCCCTGCTCGACGCGCATGCGCAGGTGGACGAGGCCATGGTGGCGCAATGGCTGCTGGCAGCACAAGGGGAGGGCGCCGCCGTCCATCCCGGTGAGCCCGGGCGTCTTCGGGGCACCCGGTTTTCCGTGAACAGCACTTTGCCTGATGGCAGCGTGCTTCCCCCGGGAACGGTCGGCATGGCGGTCACGGCCGAGCATCAGGCACTGTGGAGCTATTTGCGTGTGGGCGACCGGCGCGATCCGGATTTTCAGGGCGATCTCAGCTTGGCCGGCGACGTGATGGCCGGGGGCAGCGGTACGGTGGGCGGTCACCTGAGGATCGGCGCCGAGGCCGTCATGAATGCCCCCTGCCAGCCGGATCGGGCGATTGTCCAGCGCGACGCGGGAGGCTTGCTGACTTGCCGTCAGGGGCGGTGGCGTCCGGCAGGGCAGTTTGGCGGCGCTTTTGCCTACAACCACCCCTTCGGCTGCCAGAATGCGGAGGGCGTCCCGACCGCCAACCTGCTCACGGGCGGCTGCAGCTGTGCCCGCGGCACCACACCGATCATGGTCTACGACGCCGGCGAGCAGGCCGCCCAACCCCAGCCCGGCCAGCCCTTTCTGGGGCGTCAGAGCGTTTATATATGTATCGGGTGATCACGTATAATGAGCGGTTCCGCATGGACCAAGCCCATTTTGCAATGAAGACCTCCGAGATCCGTCAGAAGTTTCTGTCCTTTTTCGAGGCGAAAGGCCATCAGGTCGTTCCCTCGTCTTCGCTCGTTCCGGGTAACGACCCCACCTTGCTGTTCACCAACTCAGGCATGGTGCAGTTCAAGGATGTCTTCACTGGGGCTGAAACGCGTCCGTATGTGCGGGCCACGACCGCACAGCGATGCGTACGGGCCGGCGGCAAGCACAATGACCTCGAGAACGTCGGCTACACCGCCCGGCACCACACCTTCTTCGAGATGCTGGGCAACTTCAGTTTTGGCGACTACTTCAAGCGCGACGCCATCAAGTACGCCTGGGAGTTGCTGACGCAGGTCTACCATCTGCCCGAGGAAAAACTCTGGGTGACGGTCTACCAGGACGACGACGAGGCCTACGACATCTGGGCCAGGGAAGTCGGCGTTCCCGAATCCCGCATCATTCGCATCGGTGACAACAAGGGGGCGCCGTACGCCTCCGACAACTTCTGGCAGATGGCCGACACCGGCCCCTGTGGGCCCTGCTCGGAAATTTTCTACGACCACGGGCCGGACGTCTGGGGAGGCCCTCCGGGGTCGCCCGAAGAAGACGGCGATCGCTACATCGAAATCTGGAACCTGGTGTTCATGCAGTTCGATCGCGATGCCAACGGCAAGCTGACACCGCTGCCCAAACCCTGTGTGGACACCGGCATGGGTCTAGAACGCATTGCCGCCGTCCTGCAGCACAAGCATTCGAACTACGAGATCGATCTCTTCCGCAATCTGATTGCGGCTGCGGCCCGTGAAACGGGGTGCACCGATCTCGACGACAATTCCCTGAAGGTCATTGCCGACCACATCCGCGCCTGCAGCTTCCTCATTGTGGATGGCGTCATTCCCAGCAACGAGGGGCGTGGTTATGTCCTGCGCCGCATCGTGCGCCGCGCGCTGCGCCATGGTCACAAGCTGGGTCAGCAGAAGCCTTTCTTCCACCGTCTGGTCGCCGACCTCGTGAAGGAAATGGGCGAGGCCTATCCCGAACTGGCCAGACAGCAGGCACGCGTCGAGCAGGTGCTGCGCCAGGAAGAAGAGCGTTTCATTGAAACGCTCGAGCACGGCATGAAGATTCTTGAATCCGCCCTGGCCGACGTTCCCGCCGAGGGCGTGCTCGACGGCCAGACGTTGTTCACGCTCTACGACACCTACGGCTTCCCGGTCGACCTCACCGCCGACATCTGTCGTGAGCGTGGCGTCGGCATCGACCAGGAAGGCTTCGATGCCGCCATGCAGCGCCAGCGTGAACAGGCACGTGCCGCTGGCAAATTCAAGGCCGCGGAAGGCCTCAGCTACGAAGGCCGCCAGACGGACTTCAAGGGTTACGAAACCCTGCAGGCAGAGGGGAGAGTCACGGCCCTGTATGTCGATGGCACCGCCGTGGACGTCGTTCGCGCCGGGCAGCAGGCGATTGTGGTGCTCGACACGACGCCCTTCTACGCGGAATCCGGCGGTCAGGTGGGCGACAATGGCGTGCTCGAGGCGGCCGGCCTGCGCTTCCAGGTGAACGACACCCAGAAGATCCAGGCCAATGTATTCGGCCATCATGGCGAGCTTCTGGAAGGCGAACTGCGCGTCGGTGATGCGGTCACCGCAAAGGTCGATGCCCAGCGTCGTCACGCGACCATGCGCAACCACTCCGCCACCCACCTCATGCACAAAGCCTTGCGCGAGGTGCTGGGCAGCCATGTGCAGCAGCGCGGCTCACTCGTGGATGCCGAGAAGACCCGTTTCGACTTCGCCCATGACGCGCCCCTGACGCAGGAGCAGATTGCGGCCGTCGAGCGCATCGTCAACGAGGAGGTCCTTCAGAACCACGCGACCCGTGCCCAGCTCATGGGCTACGACGAAGCCGTGCAGGGTGGGGCCGTGGCGCTCTTCGGTGAAAAATACGGTGATGAAGTCCGCGTCCTGGACATCGGTTCGTCTCGCGAACTCTGCGGGGGCACCCACGTCGAACGCACCGGCGATATCGGTCTGTTCAAGATTGTCTCCGAAGGCGGCGTCGCCGCCGGGGTGCGCCGGGTGGAAGCCATCACGGGCGCCAATGCCCTGGCTTGGGTGCAACAGGTCAATGACACCTTGCTGCGTGCAGCGGCCAGCGTGAAATCGCAACCTTCCGAGCTGGTGGAGCGCATCGGTCTGCTCCAATCACAGATCAAGACGCTGGAACGCGAGCTCGATCAGCTCAAGAGCAAGCAGGCGGCCTCCCTGGGGAGCAATCTGGCGGATCAGGCCGTTGCGCTCGATGGCCAGTCCAAACTGCTGGTGGCGACCGTGACCGGTACCGATCCCAAGGCACTGCGCGGCATGGTCGACCAACTCAAGGACAAGCTCAAGTCCGCCGTGGTGCTGCTGGCCACGGTGAGCGACGGCAAGATCAGCCTCGTGGCCGGTGTCACGTCCGATCTCACCGATCGGGTCAAGGCGGGCGAACTGGTCGGCCAGGTTGCCGCTCAGGTTGGTGGCAAGGGCGGTGGTCGTCCCGACATGGCCATGGGCGGGGGCGCCGATGTCCAGGCGCTGCCGGCAGCCATGTCCGGTGGCGAATCCTGGGTGCGTGAGCGTTTTGCGCAACAGGTCGGGGCATGAGCACAGAGTGGTCCCCCGAGGGCGGCTTTCCGGCCGCCCAGATGGAAATCGATGCTTCGGGCCTGAAATGCCCATTGCCCATCCTGCGTGCCAAGAAGGCATTGGCTCAGATGGAGTCCGGCCAGGTGCTCAAGGTGGTCACCACCGACACTCATGCCGAGCGTGATTTTCAGGCATTCTGCAAACAGACGGGCAATGCCCTCCTGTTGCAGAGTGCCCAGGGAGATGCCCTATGGCATTTCCTGAAGCGGCGTTGAGCAATCCCCTGCGCCGCCTTTGTTGTATCTTGGGCAGACAGGCGTCTGCCCACCCTCCGTTCGTTGCTGTAGGGTAGCGAACAATGCTAGAATTCTCTGTTTTTCACAACACTCTCAAAGGATTACCATGGTTGTAATTCGTCTGGCCCGCGGCGGCTCGAAGAAGCGCCCCTTCTACAATGTTGTTGCTGCTGACTCGCGCAACCGTCGCGATGGTCGTTTCATTGAACGTTTGGGCTTTTACAACCCCGTCGGCAAGGATGGCGTCGAGAACCTGCGTCTGGCTCAGGATCGCGTCAACTACTGGATCGAGAAGGGCGCACAAATGTCGCCTGCCGTCGCTCGTCTGGTCAAGGAATATACCGCTGCCCAAACTGCAGCCTGAGCGCTGTTGCGTACAGGGCAGGCATGACGCGGTCTCAAGACAGCACTGCAGAGGCAGTGCCGCATGATCTGGTCGAACTCGGCCGCGTGAGCGGCGCCTACGGGATCCGGGGCTGGGTGAAGGTCCAACCCCATGCGGCAGGCTCTGCCGCTTTGTTGAAAGCGCGCACCTGGTGGCTGCGCCGTCCGCTTGCGCCTGCTCAAACTGGCGAGCTCCCGGCTCCGTGGGCCGTGAAGGTCGTCAAGAGCCGGACGCAAGGCAGCACCATCGTCGGCAGTTTCGAAGGCATGGAAGATCGTTCCGAAGCGGAGAAGTTGCGCGGGTGCACCGTATGGGTGTCACGCGCAATGTTCCCTTCCGTCGACGATGACGAATATTATTGGGTCGATCTGATCGGCTGTACGCTGTACGGCGAACAGGACGGCCAACCGGTCTTGCTGGGCGTCGTTGAGAACATCATGGACAACGGCGTTCATGCGGTGTTGCGCGTGATGCGCCAAATGCATGACGAACACGGAGCCGTGCAGCCGCTGCTGGATGAAAAGGGGCGGCAGCAGGAAACCCTCGTTCCCTTCGTGGCGGCACACGTGCACACGGTCGATCTCGAGAATCGTCGGCTCGAAAGCAACTGGCCGGTCGATTTCTGACCTTCAGGCGCCGCGCATGCGCATCGACATCCTTTCTCTTTTCCCCGAAATGTTCACCGTGGTGGGTGATCTGGGGGTGACCGGGCGTGCCCGGCGGCTGGGCCTTTGGTCCATGCACCTCTGGAATCCCCGCGACTACACGGAAGACGTCCACCGCACGGTGGACGATCGTCCGTACGGGGGCGGGCCCGGCATGGTGATGCTGGCCGAACCTCTGGAACGGGCGCTCGACGATGCTCTGGCGTCCCGTCGCACTGAAGCCCTGGCGTCCCGCCAGAGTGAAGACGAATCCGTGGCCGCGGTCCCCGTCATTCTCATGAGCCCCACGGGGCGCCGCTTCGATCAGGGGGTGGCGCAGGCGCTGGCGGATAGCCCCGGCGCGGTCTTCGTGTGTGGGCGATATGAAGGCATTGATCAGCGGTTCATCGATCGTTGCATCACCCACGAAATCTCGCTGGGCGATTTTGTCCTGTCTGGTGGGGAACTGGCGGCCATGGCCTGCATTGATGCGGCCGTGCGGCTTCTGCCGGGCGCGTTGAATGACGGCGACTCGGCGCGTCAGGATTCGTTCAACGAAGCCACCAGCGGCCTGCTCGACAGCCCCCATTACACCCGACCCGAGGTTTACCACGGAATGGAAGTGCCGGAAGTCCTGCGTTCGGGTCATCACGCAAACATCGCGCGCTGGCGCCGAGAGCAATCCTTGGCGCTCACGGCAGCGCGCCGCCCCGACCTCATTGAAGAAGCGCGGCGTCAGGGGCGGTTGAGCAAGAAGGATGAAGCCTTCCTGCAGTCCCTGGCCACGCGTTGACGCGTCCCGTTTCAGCGGATCATGCCTTGTTCGCATTCAGACATGAAGCCGCTGCACCGGGATGCCGGCCGCTTCCAGTCTTTCCAAATGGGAAGCTAATGTTTCCAAGGTCTGCGGCAGCATTTCGCCGAGCAACATCACGAGCCGTCCGCGCGTCTGCAGCAGCTGCTGCAATTGCGCTACGGCCTCGCCCTGCGTGAGCCATTCTTCCAGGTGAACGGGTAGACGGTCGGCATCCCGCCGCGCCATACCGAGCACCGCATCGTCGTGGTGGCGCGGGTCGAACAGCAGGGCATCGGCTTCATGCAGGGCTCGCAAGCCTTTGAGGGTCAGCAGGCCGGGGTCGCTGCCCGGCGAAGCCAGGACGGTGAGCTGGGCACGTGGCCAGGCAATCGGCGAACTCAGTGCCTGATCCAGCAAGGCGTCAGCGGCCGCTTTCTGCCCCGCGTTCAGCAGCTGCATGATCGGCCCGTCCAGTGCCCAGTCATAAAAATGGCGCCGTTGGGCCAGATCGGGGTAGGCCAGACGAATCTCACTGCGCCGCTCTCCGAGCATGGCGGCCAGTTCCCCCAGATGGTGATCCACCAGGGCCTCGAGGCGCTCGCGCAGCCGCCGGGCCAGCACCGGTGCGTGGCCCCCCGACGAGATGGCGAGGGTGAGGGGCGCACGGTCGACCACTGCCGGGACCTGGAAGGAGGAAAGCGCCGGGTCATCCACCACATTGATCCAGAGATGTCGTTCGGTGGCCAGTTCGGAGATCCGGGCATTGACCTCGCGATGGTCGGTGGCCGCGATCACCAGCCAGGCCCCGTCCAGCCAGGCGGGCCGGAACTCGCCCTCATGCCAGACCAGGTGCCCACTGTCGTGCCAGGCTGACAATGCGTCGGTGAGCTCGGGTGCGCCCACATGGACACGGGCGCCAGTCGGAAGCAGCGCCCGCACCTTGCGTTCGGCGACGGCTCCCCCGCCGACCACAAGCACTTTTCGATCGTGAAGCTGCAGAAATACGGGGTAGAGGGAGGGGGAATCCGACATGAGTTCACCTGAACGATGGGCTTGCAAACCTTCATTCTAAGCACCTGCGGCGGAAAGGGGCCGGCGTTCCCTCCACGCAGCATATCCGGGACCTGCGCTTATTTCCTCGGGTTATTAGATTTCTTTTAATCAGTATTTGTTTGGCGGGTGGGGCTGGGACTATGCTGACTCCTCAATTCCTCCCAGAGTCAGAGTGTAGATAGAATGTATCTCCCCAGCGAGTTTGACGTCACACGTCTCAAGGAAAGGGCCGGCCAATTTGCAGGGCAGATAGAGCGCAACAAGCAGGGCCTGCTCAGCGACGATCAGCTGCGACCCTTGCGCCTTCAGAACGGTCTGTACATCCAGCGCCACGCGCCCATGCTTCGCATTGCCATTTCCTACGGCATGCTCAGCAGTGAACGGTTGCGCGCCCTGGCGGCGGTCGGTCGCAAATACGATCGCGGTTACGGCCATTTCACCACTCGCCAGAACATGCAGTTCAACTGGATTGAAGTGGATGACGTGCCGCGTGCCCTGGCCGATCTGGCCGAAGTGGGCCTGCACGGCATTCAGTCCAGCGGCAACTGCTTGCGCAACATCACCAGCGATGCACAAGCCGGAATTGCGCCGGAAGAAATCCTGGACCCGCGTCCCTACTGCGAGCTGTTGCGACAGTGGAGCACCTTCCACCCGGAGCTGGCCTTCCTGCCCCGCAAATTCAAGGTGGCGATCACCGGCACCCCGGAAGACCGTGCCCTGGTGCAGATCCATGACCTCGCCTACGAGATTGTGGAAACCGAACCCCATGCCATCTTCCGCGTCCGCGTGGGCGGGGGCCTGGGCCGCACGCCCATTCTAGGTCCGGTGTTGCGTGAACGACTGGATTGGCAGGATCTGCTGACCTACACGCATGCCGTGATGCGTGTCTACAACGAGCTGGGCCGGCGTGACAACGCTTTCAAGGCGCGCATCAAGATACTGGTTCGGGCGGTGGGCATTGATCAATTCCGCGAGCTTGTCGAGCAGGAGTGGGAAACCCTGCGTCACGGCGTGCATCGACTGCCCGAAGCCGAATTGGAACGCATCAAGGCGGCTTTCGTGGACCCGGACTGGTCGCTGGGCAAGCCGCTGGAACAAGAGCCGACCTTCTCCTCCGAGCAGGAACGCGTCAAGTGGGAACGCTGGCTGGCACACAACCGTCTGCCGCATCGCTACCGCGGATTTGCCGCGGTGCTCGTGCCAATCAAACACAAGCAGCGTGCGCCCGGTGATGTCACCAGTGACGAAATGGATGCACTGGCAGACCTGGCGGAAGCGTTCAGTCAAGGGTTCCTGCGCGTCACCCACACTCAGAATCTGCTGTTCCCCGCCGTGCGCGAGCATGACCTGCCGGAACTGTTCCGCCGACTTTCCGCTCTGGGGCTGGGCGAGGCCGTGGGCGGCCTGATCGGTGACATGGTGGCCTGCCCGGGTGGCGATTTTTGTGCGCTCGCCAACGCGCGCTCCCTGCCGGTCGCTCGGGAAATTGCAGAACGCTTTGAATCCATCGATCGCCAGGAAAGCCTGGGTCCCCTGGACTTGCGCATTTCCGGTTGCATGAACAGCTGCGGCCATCACCACGTGGGCCACATCGGCGTGTTGGGTGTGGACAAGGACGGTGCGGCCTTCTACCAGTTGCTGCTGGGGGGCCATTCGGGCCATGGTGCGCCCGCTGCCCTGGGGACCATCGTCGGCAAGGCGTTCGCCGAAGATGAGATTGCAGATGCCATCGAAATGGTGCTCGATGCCTACGTCGAACACCGTGAACCGGGCGAAACCTTCCGCGAGGCTGTTGCCCGTCTGGGCAAAACGTTCTTCGCCGAGGCGGCCAATGCTGCACGGCGTGACACGCCACGGCAACTCGCTTCCTCCACGCGCATCGAGGCGGAAACCTGATGGCAACGGTCAGTCTGATTGGCGCTGGCCCGGGAGAGCCCGAGCTGATGACGCGCAAGGCCTGGCGCATTCTGGGTGAGGCCGATGTGGTGCTGTACGACGCCCTGATCGACGCCGAGGGTATGAAAGAAGCCGCCCCCGACGCCCGATGGATCTCGGTGGGCAAGCGGGCAGGGCGCCCCGCCCCCGAGCAGGCGTTCATCTGCCGCACGCTGGTCGCATATGCCCGCCGCGGCTGGCGGGTGGTGCGTCTCAAGGGCGGAGATCCGTCGCTGTTCGGGCGCTTGGCCGAAGAGCTTGAGGCCTGTCGCGCAGCGGGGCTGGATGTCGAGGTCGTGCCCGGAGTAACGTCCGCCTGCGCGGCCGCCGCCGATCTACAGGCCAGCCTGACGCTGCGAGGCGTGGCGCGCAGCGTCGTGTTTCTCACGCCGCGGCTGGGTCGGGGCGAGCAGGAGCCGTGCGATGACCATTGGCTGCAGGCGGCGCTGACGGCCGACACGGCCGTGCTTTACATGGCGGGCAAGCGGGCGGACCAGGTCTGCCGCAAGCTGATCGAGGCCGGTCGGCCGGCCCTGACTCCTCTGTGCGTCGTCGAGAATGCGGGCGGCACCGGGCTGCGGTTGCAGACCACCCTGATGGAGGTGGCCCGATATGGCCTGCCGCCCATGCAGGGGCCGGTCAGTCTACTGCTCGGGGATGCATTTGCGGACGTGCGTCTTGCGCAGAACACCGAGCCGTTGAGCGTGCTCGAGGGGTGAGGGAAGGTTTTCGCTGACCTGGCGTGTCGCCACGGCCGTTCCCGGCCCGGTGCGCCAGGCATTTTTTCCAGGAAAGAAAGATGTCAGAAGTCGTGGTGTTTGATCGTGAGGGCCAGCCCGTCGCTCGCCCACGGGTGCCCGAAATTGTTCTCGAACCCGAGCAGCTGCTGGGGGGCGCAGGCGAGGTGCCTACTTCAAAGAAAATTGCGGACTGGCTGGCGCAGTACGGCGACACGCCAGCCGTGGCCATTCAGTTTCCCAAGTTCACCGATGGGCGCGGCTTTTCGCTGGCGGCCCGTCTGCGCGAGGCCGGGTACGCCGGCGAGCTGCATGCGCAGGGTGATATTTCCCAAGACCTCGTCTTTCAGCTGCGTCGCGTCGGCTTCACCCATTTTCACCTTGCGAACCCCGGCGTGGAGCGGATCGAACGCCATGTGCTGGAGCCCTTCGGCGGGTATTACCAGGCGGCCCAGGATGGCAGCCGCGCCCATTGGCAGCAGGCCCTGACCACGGCCTGATCCCGGGCACCGAGCACCGCCTGATTCCGACGGGATGAAAAAAAAGGGCGCCCCCGAAAGGAGGCGCCCCCGAACCGTTTCCGACGGCCAGTTTTATTCGGCCGGCAACTTGGCCAGCTGGTCCTTCACCTTGGCCAGGGTTTCGCCGAACTGCGCGACACGTTCCTTTTCCTGCTCGACCACCTTGGCCGGAGCGCGCTGCACGAAGCTTTCGTTTGACAGCTTGCCCTGGGCCTTGGCAATCTCGCCTTCCAGACGTTGAACCTCTTTCTGCAGGCGGGCACGCTCCGCCGCCACGTCGATCTCGACGTGCAGCATGAGTTCGCTCGTGCCGACGATCTGCACCGGTGCGCCCAACTGGGGCAGGGTGTCGACAATCTCGACGCCTTCCAGGCGGGCCAGTGATTTGAGGTATTCACTGTTGCGCTCCAGCACCGCACGGTCGCCGCGGGCGATGAGCGGCACACGCTGGCCGGGCGATAGATTCATTTCACCCCGCAGGGCGCGGACCGCTTCCACCTGCGCCTTCAGTTCCGCCACCTGCGCTTCGGCTGCTTCGTCGATGGCAGCCGGGTTGCTGACCGGGTAAGGCTGGATGCTGATGCTGGTTTCTTCGTCCGGACGACGCTTGCCGGCCACCACGGCCACCTTCTGCCACAGCTCTTCGGTGATGAAGGGAATGATGGGGTGGGCCAGCCGCAAGACGGCTTCCAGGACACGAATCAGCGTGCGGCGGGTGCCCAGCTGCTGCGCCGGGGTGCCCGACTGCAGCTGAACCTTGGCCAGCTCGACATACCAGTCGCAGTATTCGTCCCACACGAAGTGATAGATGGCATTGGCCACGTTGTCGAAACGGTAGTCGGCAAACCCGCGCTCGACATCCGCTTCCAGTCGCTGGAGCTGGCTGATGATCCAGCGATCGGCGAAAGACCGTTCGGCCGTCACGCTCGCTCCGTCGATGACGACGGTTTCGTCATGCAGGGCATGTCCTTCCGTGTTCATCAGCACGTAGCGGGTGGCGTTCCACAGCTTGTTGCAGAAATTGCGGTAGCCTTCGCAGCGTTTCAGATCGAAGTTGATGTTGCGCCCCAGCGTGGCATAGGCCGCCATCGTGAAGCGCAGCGCGTCGGCACCGAACGCCGGAATGCCCTCCGGGTAGTCCTTGCGCGTTTTCTTGCGAATGCTCTCGGCAAGGCGCGGGTTCATCAGCCCCGTCGTGCGCTTCTCGAGCAGCGGATCCAGGGCGATGCCGTCGATGAGGTCGACCGGGTC
The DNA here is from genome assembly GCA_029263615.1 of Alcaligenaceae bacterium. Classification (GTDB taxonomy): domain Bacteria; phylum Pseudomonadota; class Gammaproteobacteria; order Burkholderiales; family Burkholderiaceae_B; genus Yanghanlia. The sequence goes on from JAJUFT010000004.1 coordinate 29,258, forward strand.
GATGGTGTTGCCCTTCGACTTGCTCATCTTCTTGCCTTCCATGTCGCACACCAGGCCGTGCACGTACACGTTCTTGAAGGGCACCTTGCCGGTCATGTGCATGCTCATCACGACCATGCGGGCGACCCAGAAGAAAATGATGTCGAAGCCGGTGACCAGCACGCTGGAGGGCAGGTAGCGCTCGAGTTCCGGGGTTTCGTCGGGCCAGCCCAGATCGCTGAAGGGCACCAGGCCGGACGAGAACCAGGTGTCGAGCACGTCTTCGTCGCGGCGCAGGGGACCGGTCACGCCGGCGGCCGCCGCTTTCTCGCGCGCTTCGTTTTCATCGCGCGCCACGAAGATCTGGCCGTCTTCGGAATACCAGGCGGGAATCTGGTGACCCCACCATAACTGGCGCGAGATGCACCAGTCCTGAATGTTGTTCAGCCACTGGTTGTAGGTGGTTGTCCAGTTCTCGGGGTGGAAGCGGATGCGCCCGTCGGCGACGACTTCCAGGGCCACTTCGGTGAGGCTCTTGCCCGGGTGAAGGGTGCCTTCCGGGGCTGGCTTGCTCATGGCCACGAACCACTGGTCGGTGAGCATGGGCTCGATGACGGTGTTGGTGCGGTCGCCTCGGGGCACCATTAGCTTGTGGGGTTTGACGCTCTGCAACAGCCCCTGGGCTTCGAGGTCGGCCACGATCTGCTTGCGTGCCTCGAAACGGTCCAGGCCCTGATATTGGGCGGGCGCATTTTCGTTGATGCGGGCATCGAGGGTCAGGATGCTGATGCTCTCCAGACCATGACGCTGACCCACGGCGTTGTCATTGAAGTCGTGGGCGGGCGTGACCTTCACCACACCGGTACCGAACTCGCGATCGACGTAGTCGTCGGCAATGATGGGGATCTCGCGGTTCACCAGTGGCAGCATGACCGTCTTGCCGATCAGGTGAGCATAGCGTTCGTCTTCGGGGTGGACCATGACGGCCACGTCACCCAGCATGGTTTCCGGCCGGGTCGTGGCCACCACCAGGGCGTCGATGCCGCCTTCCGGCTGCGTCAGCGGGTAGCGGATTTCCCACATGTGGCCATCTTCTTCCTCGCTGACCACTTCCAGATCGGAGACGGCCGTCCCCAGGACCGGGTCCCAGTTGACCAGCCGCTTGCCGCGGTAAATGAGACCCTGTTCATACAGGCGCACGAACACTTCCACCACGGCGCGCGACATGCGCTCGTCCATGGTGAAGTATTCCCGTTCCCAGTCGCAGGATGCGCCCAGCCGGCGGAACTGGCTGGTGATGGCGCCGCCCGACTTCGCTTTCCATTCCCAGACTTTCTCGAGGAATTTCTCGCGGCCCAGGTCATGGCGCGAGATGTTCTGCGCGTCCAGCTGGCGTTCAACCACGATCTGGGTGGCAATTCCGGCGTGGTCCGTGCCGGGAATCATCACCGTGTCATCGCCGCGCATGCGGTGGTAGCGCACCAGGCCATCCATGACGGTCTGGTTGAACGCGTGACCCATGTGCAGCGTGCCGGTCACATTGGGCGGCGGGAACTGGATCACGAAGGGCTGACTCTCGACGCCGGGCGCGGGCTCGACATGCTGGCCAGCACGGAAAAGGCCGCTTTTCTCCCAACGGGAATACCAGCGGGACTCGATGTCCTTGGGTTCGAAACTCTTGGAAAGAAGGTCGGAGGAATTCTGTTCAGATTGGGTGGTCATGGTTTAATGATGGGTGGCGTGGCCGAGAGTGCCGGAACTGGCGCCTAGGGAAAGCGTTCAAGCAGCAGGTGCGCTGCACAATCCTACTATTTTATGATGTAGTGCGGCACCCGGGGCGTGGTAAAATGCCCGGTTAACGTAAGCGGCTCCGAAGTGCTTGTTTTACTTGAGGAAACCGCTTTCACGTGAACCTGTCGCAGCATCGCTGCCCACCAGTCAAACAGTAACGGAAATTAAATGGCTATTGAACGCACCCTTTCCATCATCAAGCCCGACGCCGTCGCCAAGAACGTGATCGGCCAGATCGTCGCCCGCTTCGAGCAGGCCGGTCTCAAGGTCGTGGCTGCCCGCCTGATGCAGCTCTCGCGCAGCGATGCCGAGCGTTTCTATGCCGTGCACAAAGAGCGCCCCTTCTTCAAGGATCTGGTCGAGTTCATGATCTCCGGCCCCGTGTTCGTGCAAGTGCTGGAAGGCGAGAACGCCATCGCCAAGAACCGTGAGCTGATGGGCGCCACCGACCCCAAGAAAGCCGAGCCCGGCACCATCCGCGCCGATTTCGCCGACAGCATCGATGCCAACGCCGTGCACGGCTCCGATGCTCCGGAAACCGCAGCCGTGGAAATTGCTTTCTTCTTCCCGGAAAGCAACATCCACAGCCGTTGATTCGCGGCCGTGCCTGAAACGCCTGCCGCCGTCCCGATCATGCCAACCGTCATCGAACGCCCCAATCTGCTGGGAATGGACACCGCCGCGCTGACCGAACTCGTCGCGCAGTGGGGCGGCAAGCCGTTTCGCGCCAAGCAACTGCAGCGCTGGGTTCACCAGCGCGGCGTTGCCGATTTCGCCGAAATGACGGATCTCGCCCGCGATTTCCGCCAGACCCTCAGCGAACGCTGCGTGGTGGCCGCTCCGCCCGTCAGCACTGAACACCTGTCCGCCGACGGCACACGCAAATGGCTGTTCGACGTCGGCATGGGCAACGCCGTCGAAACGGTCTTCATTCCCGAAGACGACCGCGGCACACTCTGCATTTCGAGCCAGGCCGGCTGCACTGTTGCCTGCCCGTTCTGCTCGACCGGATACCAGGGTTTCAATCGCAATCTCACCACCGCCGAGATCATCGGCCAGCTGTGGCATGCCCGCCGTGTCCTGCAGCAGGACATCGCATCGGCCCGGCTGCCCGGCGGCGAAGTGGCAGCGCCGGAACGCGTCGTCAGCAATGTGGTGATGATGGGCATGGGCGAACCCCTGCTGAATTACGACCAGGTGCTGGCTGCCCTGCGCCTGATGCTCGACGACAACGCCTACGGCTTGTCACGTCGGCGCGTCACCGTGTCCACCTCCGGTGTCGTGCCCATCATGGATCGGCTGGCCCGCGACTGTCCGGTCGCGCTGGCAGTGTCCCTGCATGCGCCCAACGACGCGCTGCGTGATCGCCTCGTGCCGCTGAACCGCAAACACCCCCTGCGCGAACTGCTCGATGCCTGCAATCGCTATCTCGAGCATGCACCGCGCGACTTCATCACTTTCGAATACATCATGCTCGACGGCATCAACGACGCCGACGAGCATGCCCGGCAGCTCATTGATATCGCGCGTCAGGTGCGATGCAAGTTCAACCTCATCCCTTTCAATCCCTTCCCGCAGTCGGGGTTGAAGCGTTCGCCCGCGCACCGGGTTCGCCTCTTCGCCCAGATTCTCATGGATGCCGGAGTGGTCACCACCGTGCGCAAGACGCGAGGCGATGACATCGCCGCGGCCTGTGGTCAGCTGGCTGGCGATGTCAAGGACAGAACGCGTATCGAGCAGCGCCTGCCCAATCGGGCCGCCATCGAGATCACTCAGGAGCATGGATGACTGACCCCCTGCTGAAAGAAGAACAAGAGACCTCCGAGAATGCGAAGCGCCCGGAGTCGGTCGGCGTCGGGGGAACCCTGCGTGCCATACGGGTTTCACGTCGCATTTCCTTGAGCGAGGCATCCCAGCGGCTCAAGTATTCGGTCCGCCAGATTGAAGCGCTGGAAGCGGAAGAATGGGCGAATCTGCCTGAAGGCATGCCGCTGCGCGGCTTCGTGCGCAACTACGCACGCTACCTCGAGGCCGACGTTGATTCCGTGCTGGTGCTGCTGGACAACGCGGTGGGTTCCACAGCGCCACCGCGTGTTGTGGTGGCATCGGGCATGGGCCCGGCTTCCGTGTCCGGCGACGCCGAAGTGTCCATGGCGCCCGAATCCACTGGCCGGCCCTGGGGCTGGTTCATCCTCATACTGGCCATCCTCGTCATCGCTGCTTTTTATGCGGTCGACCGCGGCTGGGTGCCGGAGTCCTGGCTGATCTTCGACTGGCTCAAGGACATTGCCAACAATGAATGACGCTGTTGTCCGGGAAGGTGCGCCCTCACTTGTCGGTGCCGCGCCCAAGCGGTCCACCCGTTGTGCCACGGTCCGCTGGGGGCAGAGGGTGGTGCGCATCGGGGGGGATGCCCCGGTCGTGGTCCAGTCCATGACCAACACTGACACGGCCGATGCCATTGCGACGGCCATTCAGGTCAAGGAACTCGCCATGGCGGGCTCCGAGATCGTCCGCATCACGGTGAACACCCCCGAAGCCGCACAGGCCGTGCCCGCCATTCGCGAACAGCTCGACCGCATGGGGGTGGATGTCCCGCTGGTCGGCGATTTCCATTTCAACGGCCACAAGCTGCTCACCCAGTTTCCCGACTGTGCCCAAGCGCTCTCCAAATATCGGATCAACCCCGGCAACGTGGGGGGAGGGAAAAAGCGCGAAGACAATTTTGCCCAGATGATCGAGGTGGCCTGCCGCCATGACAAGCCGGTCCGGATCGGCGTGAACTGGGGCAGTCTCGATCACGAACTCATGGCCCGCATGATGGACGAGAACAGCCGTCGTGCCCAACCCTGGGAAGCCGCGGCCGTCATGCGCGAAGCCCTGGTGATGTCCGCCATCGACAACGCGCGCCGCGCTGAAGCCCTGGGCCTGCCCGGCAACGCCATCGTGCTGTCCTGCAAGGTCAGCCATGTGCAGGATCTCATCACCGTGTATCGCGACCTGTCCGCGCGCTGCGATTACCCCCTGCACCTGGGCCTGACCGAAGCCGGCATGGGCAGCAAGGGCATTGTGGCTTCCACCGCAGCCCTGGCCGTGCTGCTGCAGGAAGGCATCGGCGACACCATCCGTATTTCGCTGACGCCGGAGCCCGGCGGTGACCGCACGCGTGAAGTGGTTGTGGCGCAGGAAATTCTCCAGAGCATGGGGCTGCGCGCCTTCACCCCCATGGTGGTCGCCTGCCCGGGGTGTGGCCGCACCAGCAGCACCTTCTTCCAGGAACTGGCCGACAGCATCCAGTCGTTCCTGCGTCGCCAGATGCCCGAATGGAAAACCCGGTATCCCGGCGTCGAGACGATGAACGTGGCCGTGATGGGCTGTGTGGTCAACGGCCCAGGGGAAAGCCGTCACGCCGATATCGGCATCAGCCTGCCGGGCACGGGGGAAGTCCCCGCAGCGCCTGTCTTCATTGACGGCGAACGCACCATCACTCTGAAAGGCGATACCATCGCCCAGGAATTCCAGCAGATCGTCGAGCAATATGTGGAACGTCGCTACGGGCTCGGCGTCAACAATGAAAAACAAGCAGATTCATGACCCAGCAGTTTGAGAAAGTGCGTGCCCTGACCGGCATGAAAGACGTGCTCCCGCACGAGAGCGCGGCATGGGAAACCCTGGAAGCCATTGTGCGTGAGTGGCTGGCGTCCTACGGTTATCGCAATATGCGCACGCCGGTGCTCGAGCACACCCGTCTGTTCGCGCGCGGCATCGGCGAAGTGACCGACATCGTCGAGAAGGAAATGTATTCCTTCCGCGACGCATTGAATGACGACCACCTGACCATGCGCCCCGAATTCACGGCGGGCATGGTGCGCGCGGCCATCGAACACAATCTCCTCTACGATCGCCCTCAGCGCGTCTACTGCATGGGGCCGGTGTTCCGCCATGAGCGGCCGCAGCGTGGCCGCTATCGCCAGTTTCACCAGATCGACGTCGAGGCGCTGGGTTTTGCCGGCCCCGATGTCGATGCCGAGCTCATCGTCATGCTGGCGCGGCTGTGGAAACGTCTCGGGCTGCAGGACATTCGTCTGGAACTGAACTCCCTGGGTCAGCCGGCCGAGCGGGCTGCGCACCGTCAGGCACTGGTCGAACATCTGGAAAAGCATATCGACGTCCTCGACGAAGAAGCGCGTCGCCGCATGCATACCAACCCCCTGCGTGTGCTGGACACCAAGAATCCTGCTATGCAGGACATGGCCAACAGCGCGCCGCGGCTGTTCGATTTCCTGGGTGCCGAATCTCTGGCTCACTTCGAGGGTGTGTGTGCGCGCCTGCAGGACGCGGGCATCGAATACACGCTGAACCCGCGTCTGGTGCGTGGTCTCGACTACTACAACCTGACCGTGTTCGAGTGGGTGACCGATCGCCTCGGCGCGCAGGGCACGGTATGTGGCGGTGGTCGCTACGACGGGCTGATGGAGCTGCTCGGCGGCAAGCCTGCTCCGGCCGTGGGCTTTGCCATCGGCATGGAAAGGCTGCTCGATCTCTGGCAACAGTCCGAGGCCGAAACCGATACCTCGGAATGCGACATCTATGTCGTGCATCAGGGCGAGGACGCCCAGCGCCGCGCCGCCATCCTGGCGGAAAGCCTGCGCGATGCCGGCCACCGTGTTCTGGTTCACGCCGGCTCGACCGGTTTCAAATCGCAGTTCAAGCGCGCCGATGCCAGTGGGGCGACGGTTGCCCTCATCATCGGGCCGGACGAGCTTGCCGCTGGTCAGGCCAGCGTCAAATGGTTGCGCATGGAAGAAGGGGACACGCGTCCGCAGCAGGAAACCCTGCCTTTTGATGCAATCGCAGAAACACTCAAGACGAGGATGTAAATGGCATACGATCTGGATGAACAGGAAAAGCTGGACGCCCTGCGGGCCTGGTGGGATCGATACGGTACCCTGGTGGCAGTGGCGGTGTTCGTCATCGTGGCTGCGATTGTGGGCTGGCGCGGCTGGCAGTGGTACCAGACGCATCAGGCCAATCAGGCCATGGGCTATTTCGAAGCACTGCAAACCGCTGCGGGCCAGGAAGGCGAAGACGCGATCTCCCGCATTCAGGCTGCCACCAGCACCTTGCGCGAGAGCTTTCCCGATTCCGGTTACACCAGCCGCGGAGTCCTCGTTGCCGCCAGTGCGCTGGCCGAGCGCGGGCAGCTCGACGCCGCACGCGATCAGCTGCAATGGCTGGCCCAGCGGGGCAAGGAGCCTGCGATGGCAGCGCTGGCCCGTCTGCGCCTGGCGGGTGTCCTGATGGAACAGCAGCAGTACGACCAGGCGCTGGCACAGCTGGCCAATGCCCCGGCCAGTTTCGAAGCCCTTTACGCTGACCGCCGTGGTGATATTCTGCTGGCTCAGGGTAAGATCGCGGAGGCGCGCGCAGAATGGCAGCGTGCCAAGGAAGCGTTCGGCTCTGACCCGATCGCACAAATCGTACAACTCAAGATCGACGCCATTGCCGGAGCCTGAACGCCATGCAGCATGTCGTGTCCCGCCGTGTCTTACGTAGTGCCCTTGTTGCCCTGAGCGTGATTTCGCTTGGCGCATGCTCGATGTTTTCCAGCAAGGATACCCGCTACGAGCCGGTTCCTCTCTCGCAGTACGAAGCTCAGGTGAGTGCCGGCGTGCGCTGGACCGCCTCGATCGGCGGGGGCGGAGGTCCGGGCTTCGCGCCCGATGTCGTCGGCGAGTCCGTTTATGCTGCCACCCCGAACGCCGTGGCCAAGGTCGACCTCATGTCCGGTCGTGTCCTGTGGCGCGCCACACCCGACGTCACCCTGACGGCCGGCGCGGGCTCCGACGGCAACACGACTGCAGTGGTGGGAAGCGACGGCCATGTCATCGCCTATGACGATGGCGGTCGGGAAAAATGGCGGGCGCGTGCCACCAGCGCCGTGTTCGTCCCCCCAGTGGTTGACCGCGGCGTCGTGGTGGTGCGCAGTACCGACTACCGCATCCAGGCCTTCGACGCCGAAACCGGCGAATACCGCTGGGACGTCCAGCGGCCCGGTCCCGCACTGGCCCTGAAAACCAGCATGCAGATGCTGGCGGCCGACGGCCTGGTGATTTCAGGCATGCCCAACGGGCGCCTGATCGCCATTGAAGCCACCACCGGTGCGGTACAGTGGGAGGCACCCGTGTCCGTGTCCCGTGGCGCAACCGACCTCGAACGCATCAGCGACGTCGTGGGGGCGCCCATCATTGCCGGCCCTCTGCTGTGCGGCGTGACGTATCAAGGCCGCATGACCTGCTTCGACGTCAGTCAGGGCGGGCGTCCGGCCTGGGACATTCCCTTCTCCAGCCATTCCGGGATGGCAACCGACCTTCGTCATGCTTACGCCGTCGATCATCGTGACGTCGTTCATGCGATCGATCTCACCGACGGCAATTCCGTCTGGACGCAGGATGCCCTGCGCAACCGGCGTCTGGCAACGCCGACGGTCGTGCCCGGTGCCGTGGCCGTGGCCGATTACGAAGGCTATGTGCATTTTCTTTCCCGTGCCAACGGCGAACTCCTGGGCCGTCTGAGCGTCGGGGGCGGGGCCGTGGTGTCGCCGCTGGTCGGCACCCTGGCGGGTGTTCTGGTACAAGCCGGCAATGGCAACCTTGTTATGGTTAGTGTGAATTGAGCAAATCAAGTTTCAAGCCGGTCGTGGCGCTCGTAGGTCGGGCGAACGTCGGCAAGTCCACCCTCTTCAATCGCATCACGCGTTCGCGTGCGGCGCTGGTCGCCGATTTCTCGGGCCTGACCCGCGATCGGCACTACGGCGAGGGGCGGGTGGGCCGCCACCCCTTCATTGCGGTCGACACCGGCGGCTTCGAGCCCGTGGCGAAAGACGGCATCTTGCGCGAAATGGCGCGTCAGACCCATCAGGCCATTGCTGAAGCCGACGTCGTCATCTTCCTGGTCGATGCCCGCGCAGGCGTCAATGCGCACGACCACGAAATTGCCCAGCTGCTGCGCAAATCGGGCCAGCGTGTGGTGCTCGCCGTCAACAAGGCGGAAGGGATGCGCCATGCGGCGCCGCTGGCAGAGTTTCACGAGCTTGGCCTCGGCGCTCCGCGTCCCATCTCGGCTTCGCACGGTGACGGGGTGGTGGAACTCATAGAAGACGCCTTGTCCTACCTCGATGGCGAAGTTGACGAGGAAGTCGTTGAAGAGCCCGTCGACGCCTGGGATGATGCCGAACCCGACGTCGACCCGGAGGTCGACGTGGGCGAGGACGAGGAACCCCGGGACGAACCACGTCACCGCATCAAGCTGGCGATTGTCGGCCGGCCCAATGTCGGCAAGTCGACGCTGATCAACGCGCTGATTGGCGAGGAGCGAGTCATTGCGTTCGATATGCCCGGCACCACCCGGGACGCCATCGAAATCGATTTCGAGCGCGGTGGCAAGTCCTATACGCTGATCGACACCGCAGGCCTGCGTCGTCGCGGCAAGGTCTTCGAAACCATCGAGAAGTTCTCCGTCATCAAGACGCTGCAGGCCATCGAAGCCAGCAATGTAGTGCTGCTGATGGTGGACGCGCAGTCCGAGATCTCCGATCAGGACGCCCACATCGCCGGCTTCATTCTGGAAACCGGTCGGGCCCTGGTGGTGGCGATCAATAAATGGGATGGGCTGGACGCCGAACGTCGTGAATGGATCCGCCGCGAATTCGATCGCAAGTTGCGCTTCCTGAACTTCGCGCGGGTCCATACCATTTCCGCGCTCAAGGGGCAGGGCCTCAAGGCGCTGCTGAAATCGGTCGACGATGCCCATGCCGCGGCCTACCGGAAGCTCTCCACGCCGCGCCTGACTCGCGTGCTGCATGCCGCAGTCGAACAGCAACCGCCCCCTCGCAAGGGCATCTTCCGCCCCAAGATGCGCTACGCGCACCAGGGGGGACAGAACCCTCCGCTCATCATCATCCATGGCAGCGGGCTGGAAGGGGTGCCCGATTCCTACCGGCGCTATCTGGAGTCTCGCTTTCGCAGCGCTTTCGAGCTCGAAGGCACGCCGCTGCGCATTGAATTCAAGTCGTCGCACAACCCTTACGTGCAAGGAAAGTCGTGAGTCGTTTCTGGAGCCAACACGTTGCCGGGCTGGTGCCCTACGTGCCGGGCGAGCAGCCCAAGATTGCCAACCTGCTCAAGCTCAACACCAATGAGCATCCCTACGGGCCCTCACCCAGAGCGCTGGAGGTCATCCGTTCGGGGGCAGACGAGGCGCTGCGGCTCTACCCCGACCCGGAGTCGACGGCGCTGCGCCAGGCGGTGGCCCGGCGCTACGGCATTGACGCCGCGCAGGTGCTGCCGGGCAACGGCTCCGATGAAGTGCTGGCGCATGTGTTCAATGCGCTGTTCCGGCATGAGGGCAGGGCGCTGTACATGCCCGACATCACTTACAGCTTCTACAAGACGTACTGCAAGCTATACGACATTCCCGTCTCGCTGGTGCCGCTGGCCGAAGATTTCTCCCTTTGCCCCGACGACTACATCGGGCTGGCAGAGAAGCCGGCCGGCATCATTTTCGCGAACCCGAACGCCCCCACCGGTCTGGCCCTCGCGCTGGATGAGATCGAGCGTATTGCCGTGGCGAACTCCGACGTTGCCGTCGTGGTGGATGAGGCGTATGTGGATTTCGGTGCCGAATCGGCCATTGCCCTCATCGAGCGCTGCCCGAACATCGTGGTGATCCACACGCTCTCCAAGTCGCGCGCCCTCGCGGGAATGCGGGTCGGCTATGCGGTGGGGTCGAAAGAGATCATCGAGGGACTCATTCGGGTCAAGGACAGCTTCAACTCCTATCCGCTGGACCGTCTGGCCCAGGCGGCGGCTGTCGCCTCGATTGACGATCAGGAATACTTCCTCGAGGCCACGCAGAAGGTCATCAACGCGCGGGAATTTCTTACGAAACAGCTCGAAGCCATTGGTTTCGATGTGCTTCCGTCGAAAGCCAATTTCGTCTTCGCCCGGCATCCCCGGCACGATGCGGCAGAGCTCGCCGCCGCCTTGCGCGAGGCCGGAATTCTGGTGCGGCACTTCAGCGCACCCCGGATCTCGCAGTTTCTCCGCATCACGGTCGGCACACGGGACGAGTGCGCTCGCCTCTGTCATACCTTGTCCGAACTGACGATAAAAACAAGCTAGAATTGTTCAAGCACGGGTCGATACGGCGTGCAATCCTAGGGAAAACCCTGTAAAGTAGACCCCTACGCCGTTTTCCTATAACAACATAATTTGGAGCCTAGCCGATGAGCAACAAAGGGCAAACATTACAAGATCCCTTCCTCAATGCCTTGCGTAAGGACCACGTGCCAGTTTCAATCTATCTTGTGAACGGCATCAAGCTGCAAGGGCAGGTTGAATCTTTCGACCAGTACGTCGTGCTCCTTCGCAACACCGTTACACAGATGGTCTACAAGCACGCCATCTCCACCGTCGTGCCCTCCCGCCCGGTCAATTTCCAAGTGGATGCCGCCACTGAATAGTCGCGCGTTTCCCCTCCGCTTTTGCAAGTCGATCGCTGCGCGCCCGTGCGCGGCGATCACTGAGCCGCTCCGCCCATGAAGGCCCTCATTATTTCGGTCGACATGGGCGAGCCTGACTACGACGCCCACGCCCAGGAATTTCACATGCTGGCGGAAGGGGCTGGCGCAGAAATTCTGGAAACGCTGCGCGTCCGTCGGGCCAAACCGGACGCCGCTCATTTCATCGGCTCCGGCAAGGTGGAAGAGGCGCATCAACTGATCGAAGCGCTGCAGCCCGAAGTCGTCCTCTTTGATCAGCCCCTTTCCCCGGCGCAGCAGCGCAACCTGGAAAGGGTGTTCAAGAAACGGGTCGTCGACCGCGTTGCCCTCATTCTGGATATTTTTGCCCTGCGTGCAAAAAGTCATGAGGGCAAGCTGCAGGTCGAACTGGCCCAGCTTCAGCATCTCTCCACGCGGCTCACCCGGCTCTGGACTCACCTGGAGCGCCAGAAGGGCGGTATCGGGATGCGTGGCCCGGGTGAATCCCAGCTCGAAATGGACCGACGCATGATTGGTGCGAAGGTCAAGGTGTTGCGTGAACGGCTCGATCGGGTGCAGCGTCAGCGCGCCACCCAGCGTCGCTCACGCGCCCGCGGCAGCACGTTCTCCGTGTCTCTGGTCGGGTATACCAACGCCGGGAAGTCGACGCTCTTCAATGCCCTGACCCGGGCAGGCGCGTACGCGGCAGATCAGCTCTTCGCCACGCTCGACACCACCACGCGTCGCATCTGGATCGAAGGGGCAGGGCAGGTCGTCGTTTCCGACACCGTGGGTTTCATCCGCGATCTTCCCCCTACCTTGATCGCCGCTTTCCGCGCGACACTGGAAGAAACCGTTCACGCGGATTTGCTGCTGCATGTGGTGGACGCCGCCAGTCCGCAGCGCGATGAGCAGATCATGGAAGTGAACAAGGTTCTGGAAGATATCGGCGCCGATCAGATCCCCCGGATTCTCGTCTACAACAAAATCGACGAGGCGGATTACGAGCCGCGGGTCGAGCGGGATGAACATGGTACGATTGCACGAGTTTTTGTAAGTGCCTTAAAGCGCACTGGTTTGGACGGTCTGCGTGGGGCGATCGCCGAATCAGCTCAAATCGCGGGAAACAATGCGTTCAATATCCAAAATATTCAATCTGAATGATCCGGGCTGGGGCCGGGGTGGCCGCAACGATGGGGGTCGTCAAGAGGACGACAACGCTCGCCGGCCCCAGAACGATGGTCCGCCCGATCTCGACGAAGTCTGGAAAGATTTCAACAACCGCCTCGGTTCGCTGTTCGGCAACAAGCGGGGCGGCGGTAGCCCACGCGGCCCGCGCAGCGGGGGCGGCAACGGCATGCCCTCACTGCCTTCGAACTCGCCCAGGCTGCTCGGGGTGGTGGCGCTCATCGCCCTCGTCATCTGGGGCCTGAGCGGCTTCATGATCGTTCAGGAAGGGCAGGTGGCGGTGGTCACGCGCTTCGGCAAATACATCAAGACCCTGCCTCCTGGTCTGCAATGGCGCGTTCCGTACCCGATCGACGATCACCAGATGGTCAATATCGCTCAACTGCGGACCTTTGAAGTCGGTTACCGCGGTACGGCCCGCAACAAGGTGCTGCCCGAATCGCTGATGCTGACTACCGACGAGAACATCGTCGATGTGCAGTATGTGGTGCAGTACCGACTGAACCCTGACGGCGCTCCCGACTACCTCTTCCGCACCAGCATGCCGGACGAATCCGTCCGTCAGGCGGCGGAAACGGCCATGCGCGAAATCGTGGGTCGCAAGACCATGGACTTCGTGCTGTATGAAGGGCGTACGGAAGTCGCCACGGAAGTGCATAATCTCGCCCAGTCGATTCTCGACCGTTACCAGACCGGCATCCAGATCAGCACGGTGGCCATCCAGAACGTTCAGCCGCCCGAGCAGGTGCAGGCTGCATTCGACGACGCGGTCAAGGCCGGCCAGGACCGCGAGCGCCAGATCAACGAAGGCAATGCCTACGCCAACCAGGTGCTGCCGCAGGCCGAAGGTCAGGTGGCCCGCATGCTGCAGGACGCCGAAGGTTATCGTGCCAAGGTGGTCGGCGATGCCGAGGGTGACACAGCGCGCTTCACCAGCATCGAGGCCGAGTTCGCCAAGGCCCCAGAAATTACGCGCCAGCGCATGCATCTGGCGACGATGGAGCAGATTCTCGAATCCAGCGCCAAGGTCCTGATCGATGCCGACTCCAGCAACAACATGCTGTATTTGCCGCTGGACAAGATCATGAGCCAGGCTGCGCGTGATCACCGCCCGGCTGGCAGCAGCTCCATCGAGGCAACGACGGGTGCCGCCGCAGCGGCGAACTCATCCTCCCGCCCGTCCACGTCTCCGGCGCCGGCCACTCCGGCCCCGGCGAACAGCGCGGCGCGTAATGCCTTGATCAGCCCGTATTCCCGCTAGGAGGAACACGATGCAACGTTTATTTCCTGCACTGGTGGGCCTCGTCATCGCGCTTGCCGTGCTTTCTTCCTGCGTGTTCGTGGTTCGCGAACGCGATGCCGTACTTCTCTTCGCCCTGGGTGAGGTCCGCAAGACCATCACCGAGCCGGGGCTGTACTTCAAGCTGCCGCCACCTTTCCAGACGGTCACGCGCCTGGACAAGCGTCTGCAGACCATCGAAACCAATGACCCCGAGCGCATTCAGACTTCTGAAAAGAAGAACCTGCTGATCGACTCCTTCGTCAAATGGCGCATTGATGACCCCCGTCTGTTTTACGTGACCTTCGGGGCGAACGACCGTGCGGCCGTGGAGCGTCTCCAGGCACAGATTCGTGATGCCCTGAACGCCTCCGTCAACGTGCGTACCGTGAAGGCCGTGGTGTCCACCGAGCGCGATGCCATCATGCGCGAGATTCTCAGTAACGTGAAGAATCGTGCCAAGCCGCTGGGCGTGGATGTCGTTGACGTGCGTCTGCGGCGCATCGAGTTCGCCCCGGAAATTTCCGAATCGGTGTTTCGCCGCATGGAAGCCGAACGCAAGCAGGAGGCCAACCGTTTGCGGGCTTCCGGTGCGGCCGACGGTGAACGCATTCGTGCACAGGCTGACCGCCAGCGTCAGGAAATGATCGCTGAAGCCTATGCACAGGCACAGACCATCATGGGTGAGGGCGATGCCGTCGCCGCCAGCATCTACGCCAACGCCTACGGAAAGAATCCCGAGTTCTACAATTTCTATCGCAGTCTCGAGGCCTACAGGTCCGCCTTTGCCGGCAAGGGGGACACGCTAGTACTGAGCCCGAATTCCGATTTCTTCCGGTTCTGGGGCTCCGCGCAAGGCCAGGGTGGTCGTGGCACAGGCGCCGGGCAGCAACCGGTGCCGGCGCTGCAATGATGCTGGCACGTTTGCCATGCGGCCGTCATGGTTTACAATAGCGTGTAAGTTTCGATTACCCTTATCCGCGAGCGACTTGCGGGCTTACGCCCCAGGTCGCTTTTTGTTTGGAAACCGCGCCTGCCGCATGATGGCATCAGGGTTGCGCGGTAATCAGTCCTTTACCTCTGAACAGGATTGCTGATGACAAAATGGCTGCTGCCGGAGAGCCTGGCAGACATCCTTCCTGCGGAAGCCAGGCGCATCGAAGAATTGCGCCGGAAACTGCTGGATCTCTACCGTGTCTACGGGTTCGAACTCGTGATGCCTCCCCTGGTGGAATATCTCGATTCCCTCCTGACGGGTCATGGGCACGATTTATCGCTGCGCACCTGCAAACTGGTGGATCAGCTCTCGGGCCGCACCCTTGGTGTACGCGCCGACATGACGCCGCAGGTGGCGCGCATTGATGCGCATCTGTTGAACCGCGAGGGCGTGACCCGTCTGTGCTATTGCGGCTCGGTGCTGCATGCCCGTCCTCTGGGCCTGTTCTCCGACCGGGAGCTGTTGCAGATCGGTGCGGAAATCTTCGGGCATGCCGGCGTCGAAGCCGACATCCAGATCATCGAGCTGGCGCTGGAAAGCGTTCGCGCGGCGGGTGTGAAATCCCCACGACTCGATCTCAATCATCCGGGGGTCCTGCGCGCCATCATCGCGTCTGATCCCGCCCTCGAAGAGGTCGCTGAAGAGGTCGCCGATCTGCTGGCCACCAAAGACATTCCCGGCCTTCAGGCACTGGCGCAGGCGGCAGGCACTCTGCGACCCGGCAGTGCGGAAGCACTGGTCGAACTGGCGGGCCTGTATGGCGGCCCGGAAGTGCTGCAGAAAGCGCGCGACGTCCTGCCGCGCCTGCCGGCGGTTTCCCAGGCACTCGACGACCTCGAACGGGTTGCCGGTTTTCTGTCGGCTTACGACCTGAGTTTCGATTTTGCGGATGTTCGTGCCGGATACGGATATCATTCCGGCATCGTATTCGCCGTTTACGCCGATGGGTGGCGGGACACGCTGGTGCGGGGCGGCCGTTACGATGGCGTCGGCAAGGCTTTTGGGCGTGCGCGACCGGCCGTCGGCTTCAGCATGGATCTGCGCGCGCTGGCCAGCGGGCTTGAGCCGGCCCGGCCGGCCAAGGCCGTTCGGGCGCCCTGGGGCTGCGAACCGGCGCTCGGCGCGGCACTGCGCGAACTCCGCGAGCAGGGCCATATCGTGGTGCAGGTGCTGCCCGGGCAGCAGCAGAGCCTGGATGAGTTCGTGTTCGATCGCGAGCTGGTCCAGGAAGGCAATGAATGGAAGGTGAGGGCGATTGACTAGCGCGCTGAACGGCGCTGTTTTATCGTATGGTTTTCACTTGGCGGGCTGGCTGAACACAGGCCTGCACATCGTTATTTGAAGATGAAATGAGCAAGAATATCGTGGTGATCGGCACCCAGTGGGGTGACGAAGGAAAGGGCAAGATCGTTGACTGGCTGGCGGAATCGGCCCAGGGCGTGGTGCGCTTTCAGGGCGGCCACAATGCCGGCCATACCCTGTGGATCAACGGCAAGAAAACGATTCTGCGCCTGATTCCGTCGGGCATCATGCACTCGCACGTCACCTGCTACATTGGTAACGGCGTGGTGCTTTCGCCCGAAGCTCTGCTCAAGGAAATCGGCGAACTCGAAGAAGCCGGCCTCGATGTGCGCGCCCGACTGCGCATCTCCCTGGCCTGCCCGCTGATTCTCCCCTATCACATTGCGCTCGACCAGGCGCGCGAGGCGCGCAAGGGCGACGGCAAGATCGGCACCACGGGTCGCGGCATCGGCCCCGCCTATGAAGACAAGATCGGTCGCCGTGCGCTGCGTGTGCAGGATCTCTACAACCCTGCTGCCTTCGACGCCAAGCTCGAAGAATTGCTCGATTTCCACAACTTCGTGCTCACCCAGTACCTGGGCGCTGCAGCTGTGTCCTTCAACGAGGTCCGTGACCAGGCCATGGCGATCGCGCCGGAACTTCAGCCCATGGTGGCGGACGTCTCGCACGAGCTGCACAAGGCCAGCAAGGCCGGCGGCCGTCTTCTTTTCGAAGGCGCGCAAGGAGCCTTGCTGGACATCGACCACGGCACCTATCCCTTCGTGACCAGCAGCAATTGCCTCGCAGGGGCAGCCTCGGCTGGCGCCGGTGTCGGCCCGCAGATGCTTGACTACGTGCTGGGCATCGCCAAGGCCTACACGACCCGCGTGGGTTCGGGTCCGTTTCCGACCGAACTGACCGACGAGGTCGGTGCGCACCTGGCGTCCGTGGGCAAGGAATTCGGTTCGGTGACCGGGCGCCCGCGCCGTTGCGGGTGGTTTGATGGTGCTGCCATGAAGCGCTCCGTGATGGTCAACGGCATCAATGGCCTGTGTGTCACGAAACTCGACGTGCTCGACGGCGTCGAAACTCTCAGGATTGGAGTGGGTTACCGCTACCGTGGCGAATTCCTCGACGTTTTGCCTTATGGCGCCGATGCCGTGCTCGAAGCCGAACCGGTCTTCGAGGAACTGCCCGGCTGGCAGGAATCCACCGCAGGCGTCACCGAATACGATAAGCTGCCCGTGAATGCGCGCCGCTATCTCGAACGTATTGCAGAGGTTTGCGACGTGGCCATCGACATGATCTCCACCGGCCCCGACCGCATGGAGACCATCATGCTGAACCAGTCATTCAAAGCCTGAGGGGGGCATGCGCGATGAGTTTGCCTGCCAATACCGACAGTGATCATTGGGTATCCTGGGACGACTACCATGAACTGATCGAGCGTCTTGCGCTGATCGTCCATGAGTCCGGCTGGAAGTTCGACAAGATTCTGTGTCTGGCACGTGGCGGTGTGCGGGTGGGGGACATCCTGTCGCGCATCTACGATGTGCCCCTGGGCATCCTAGCGACCAGCAGCTATCGCGAGGCCGCCGGCACCGTTCAGGGCACCATGGATATCGCCCAGTACATCACCATCACGCGCGGCACGCTCGACGGCCGCGTGCTGCTGGTCGACGACATGGTCGACACAGGCATGACTTTCGGCAAGGTGCGCGATCATCTCCTGCGCGAATTTCCTGCCATTGAAGAGCTGCGTACCGCCGTATTGTGGTGGAAAGGCCACTCGCAGGTCACACCCGATTATTATGTGGAAAAGCTCCCGACCAACCCCTGGATCCATCAGCCCTTCGAGGATTACGACAGCATTCGGCCTCATCAGCTCGAAGCATGGATGCGGAAGGGAATTCGGTCGCAGAGCTGAATCTTGACGTTGATTTGGCCCTCGGGCTACAATCTACAGTTCACATTTGTGTCTACACCGAATTTCGTCTAACAGATTCATTTACCCTTGTAAGGCCCAGGAATACATGCCTATCGTTCGTCTGAAGGAAAACGAGCCCTTTGAAGCCGCTCTGCGCCGCTTCAAGCGCACCATCGAGAAAAATGGTCTCTTGACCGAGCTGCGTTCGCGCGAATTCTACGAGAAGCCGACCGCAGAGCGTAAGCGCAAGCACGCCGCCGCGGTCAAGCGTCACTACAAGCGCATCCGCAGCCAGCAACTGCCCCCGCGTCTGTATTGATTGATACCAGAATCCTTCATACAGGATCTTCTCGCCCGTGTCGACGTCGTGGACGTCGTGGGGCGGTACGTGCAGTTACGCAAGGGCGGAGCCAACCTGCTTGGTCTCTGCCCCTTCCATAAAGAAAAGTCCCCCTCGTTCACGGTCAGCCCGACCAAGCAGTTCTATCACTGTTTTGGCTGCGGCGCGCACGGAACGGCCATCTCCTTTCTGATCGAGCACACCGGAGCCACGTTTCCGGAGGCGGTGCGTACCTTGGCGGCTTCGGTCGGCATGAACGTGCCGGAAGAACCGCGTTCGCCGCGACAGCGTCAACGCGAGCAGCAGCGCCGGCAGGAGGTGTCCCGACATGAACAGGTGCTGGAGACTGCACGGCGACATTACCAGGCCAGCCTCAAACGTTCGCCTCGCGCCATCGAGTATCTCAAGGGCCGTGGTCTGAGCGGCGAAGTCGCAGCGCGATTCGCCCTGGGCTGGTCTGGCGAGGACAGGCGAGCGCTCACGGCGGTCTTCCCCAATTATGAAGACCCGCTGCTGGTGGAGTGCGGCCTGGTGATCGAGGCTGATGACGGCCGTCGCTATGACCGCTTCCGCGAGCGCATCATGTTTCCCATCCGCAATGGGCGGGGGAAACTGATCGGGTTTGGCGGGCGCATCATCGGCAAGGGCGAACCAAAGTACCTGAACTCTCCCGAAACCCCTTTGTTCTCCAAGGGGCGCGAGCTCTATGGTCTGTGGGAATCCCGCGCTGGCATCCGCCGCGAGGGCTGCGTGCTCGTGGTCGAAGGCTATATGGACGTGGTCGGCCTGGCCCAGCACGGCCTGGAGAACGCCGTGGCCACCTTGGGCACGGCCACGACGCCGGAGCACGTTCAGAAGCTGCTGAGGGCCAGTAACAAGGTCATCTTCAGCTATGACGGCGATCAGGCCGGGGTGCGTGCGGCCTGGAGGGCACTCCAAGCCTGCCTGCCGCAGATGCGCGACGACGTTTCCGTGCGCTTTCTGTTTCTGCCTGCCGAGCACGATCCGGATTCCTACATTCAGGCCTACGGAGACAAGGCCTTTCGTGCGGCCATGGAAGAGGCCGTCTCGCTGTCACGCTTCATGCTCGATGAGCTGGCGCGCCGCCACCGGCTGGACGAAGCGGAGGGCCGTGCTGCCTGTGTTCACGAGGCATTGCCCTTGCTGGCCAGCATGCCGGAGAACGCCTATCGCCTGCAGGTTGAGCGCGAGTTCGCCCAGCTGGTGCTGCTCACGCCGGAGGAACTGGGCGGATTGCTTGAGAAGGCGCGAGCGCAGGCACGCGTCATGGAAGCCGGCCGTGCGCAAGGGCAGAGCAGGTATCCAGGGGGCGCTCAGCCCATGGCAGGTGTTCCGTCCATGGGAGGCGCCTTGCCCGTCGGAGGGGCTGCGGCCAGGGTGGAGGGCGCCTCCGCGCCAGTGCACTCGGGCTCACCCACGTCAACCCCCGGGCCGGACGAGGGGGGAGCAGACCTCTATGATCTGGACGGCCCGGACGGCGATTTCCATGGGGATGACCCGGAGCCGCCATATTGGGCGGTCGAGCCTGCCGAAAGCAGCATGGCTGCCGGGGGGGCGGTCCGTTCGGGCACGCCGTCCTGGAAAACGAGAGGGCGATCTGGTGCGGAAATCGGGGAGACGCGTTTCAGCGTCACCCCCATGGCCAAACAATTATTGCGTTTGCTCATTGCGCATCCGCAGCTGGTGAAACAACTGGGGGATCAGCAGCTTGAAATACTCGAACGTGGCCCCCATCTTAAGCTTGTGCGCGAATTGATCGCGCTGATTGCGGCCGTCGATGCCCGTCACGCTGGGGCATTGTTGCAGGCCGCCGAACCTGGCTCTGATCTTGAGCAGGTGCTGTCCGGGCTCGGGCCACAAGTGCTGGCCGAGGAAGACCTGCCTGACCCGCAGGCTGAATGGAATGACGCCCTGAGACGCATCGAGCTGGACATGATCAAGGCGGAACAGACGGCGCTGGTGCAAAGAGGGTTGAAGGAAGCCTCCGAGCGACAACGCTATCAGGAATTGAACCGGCGCCGGATCCTGTTGGAAACTGGCGGTTCACGTAGAGTGTTGTAAAATAGAATGTTCCCCAGCGCATCCGCCTATGCTGAGCGCATCCTTCCTTCCTATCTGAAGCAGCGAGTAGTGGCCTTGTGCCATTCCAGTGATATTGCGTCTACGGAAAGCGACTATGACAAAAGTTACCCGTGTTTCCCCCGAAGTGGCCGATGAGACCACCCAGAAAGCCAAGACCATGGCAGCGACCCGCGATGCTGATTCGCTCTCGGTGAAGGTGGGGGAAGACGTTGATGCGGCAGGCGGCTCCGCCAAACCTGCTGCGAAGAAGGCTGCTGCCAAGAAAACCGCCGCAAAGAAAACGGCTGCCAAGAAGACGGCGGCCAAGAAAACGGCTGCGAAGAAGGCAACCACCGTGCGCGCGACCAAGTCCACCGGGCGTCGGCCCGGCCGTCCGGCGAAAAATGCCAGCCAGGCGACCGACGACTTCGTTGACGACATCGTCGACGGCGAGGTCATTCCCGAGCTCAAGCCACTGCCCAAGCGCGGTGCCAAGCGTGGCAAAGGCGAGAAAGACGTTCCCGCACGCGCGCTGACGCCAGAGGAACAGGAAGCCCGCCGCAACCGCCTGAAGGTGCTCATCAAGCTCGGCAAGGACCGCGGCTACCTCACCTATGGGGAAATCAACGATCATCTTCCCGATGATCTGGTCGACGCCGAAGCCATTGATGGCATCATCAGCACGTTCAGTGACATGGGAATCTCGGTCTACGACCAGGCGCCCGATGCCGACACCCTGCTGATGAGCGACGCCACACCGGTGTCCGCCAGTGATGACGACGTCGAAGACGAAGCGGAAGCGGCGCTGACCACCGTGGATTCCGATTTCGGTCGCACCACCGACCCGGTGCGCATGTACATGCGCGAGATGGGCACGGTGGAACTGCTCACCCGCGAGGGCGAGATCGAAATTGCCAAGCGCATTGAAGACGGTCTCAAACACATGGTGATGGCCATCGCCGCGTGCCCGACCACCGTGCGCGAAATTCTCGAGCACGCCAACCGCGTGCGCGAAGATACGCTCAAGATCGACGAATTCGTCGATGGCCTGGTCGACGAGGAAGGCGAAGACTACGCCGGTGCGGGTGTCACCAACGAAGACGATGACGACGGCCCGGCCGGCGGCATGAGCAGCAAGCAGATCGAGTATCTGCGCAAGAAGGCACTCAAGAAATTCGATCTCGTCCAGGAATGGTACGACAAGATGTGCGAGGCGTTCGAGAAGGAGGGCTACTCATCTCCCGCCTATCAGGAAGCCCAGGAAGCCATTCTGAACGAGCTGATGGGGGTGCGCTTCACGGCCAAAATGGTCGAGCGCCTGGCCGACGCCATGCGCGTGCAGGTCAACGAGGTGCGCCAGCTCGAGCGCGCCATTATGAACACCTGTGTGACACGTGCCGGCATGCCGCGTGCGCATTTCATCAAGAGTTTCCCGGGCAACGAAACCAATCTCGATTGGGTGCTGAACGAAGTGGCTGCCGGGCATTCATATTCCGAGACGCTGGAGCGTTACGTTCCCGATGTTCAAGAAATTCAGAAAAAACTGATTGAAATCCAGCGCGCAGTCGTGCTGCCGCTCAAGGACCTCAAGGAAGTCAACAAGCGCATGCTGACGGGCGAGGCCAAAGCACGCAAGGCCAAGCGCGAAATGACCGAAGCCAACCTGCGTCTGGTAATTTCGATTGCGAAGAAGTACACCAACCGCGGCTTGCAGTTCCTGGATCTCATCCAGGAAGGCAACATCGGTCTGATGAAGGCGGTCGACAAATTCGAGTACCGTCGTGGCTACAAATTCTCCACGTATGCCACGTGGTGGATTCGTCAGGCCATTACACGTTCCATCGCCGACCAGGCGCGGACTATCCGCATCCCGGTCCACATGATCGAGACCATCAACAAGATGAATCGGATCAACCGCCAGATTCTGCAGGAAACGGGTTCCGAGCCCGATCCCGCCACGCTGGCGCAGAAGATGGACATGCCCGAGGAGAAAGTGCGCAAGATCCTCAAGATCGCCAAGGAGCCGATCTCCATGGAAACGCCCATCGGAGACGACGACGATTCCCACCTGGGCGATTTCATCGAGGACCTTTCCACGCTGTCGCCCGCCGAATCGGCCCTGCATGGTTCGATGCGCGACGTGGTGAAGGAAGTGCTCGATTCCCTCACACCTCGCGAGGCCAAGGTGCTGCGCATGCGTTTCGGCATCGAAATGAGCACCGATCAGACGCTCGAGGAAGTCGGCAAGCAGTTCGACGTCACGCGGGAGCGCATTCGCCAGATCGAGGCGAAGGCGCTGCGCAAGCTGCGTCACCCGAGCCGCGCAGACAAGCTCAAGAGCTTCCTCGAAGGTCAGTAGGATCGCATTCCGGCCAAAGGCGGCAGCGCCTTTGGCGCCAAGGAACGGAAACGGCCCGGGTGGTGGCACCCGGGCCGTTTTTTTTTTGCTCAGTTCAGCAGAGGGAAGCTTGCTGCCGCCATGGCCGTGGGCGGCCGTGTCAGAGGGCGAATGAACCCGGCGTGGTTCAGACCTTCTTCACGAATTCCGACTTCAGACTCATCGGGCCGAAACCGTCGATCTTGCAGTCGATGTCGTGGTCGCCATCGACCAGACGGATGTTCTTCACCTTCGTGCCCATCTTCACCACGCCGCTGGAGCCCTTGAGCTTCAGGTCCTTGATGACCGTGACGGTGTCACCGTCCTGAAGGATGTTTCCCGCCGCATCGCGATACACCTTCTCGGCAGACGCTTCCGGGGCGGCGTCACCCGCCGTCCACTCATGCGCGCACTGCGGGCAGACGTAGAAATTGCGGTCTTCGTAGGTGTAATCAGCCTGACATTCAGGGCAGGGGGGCAGTGTGCTCATGACAAGACTTCGAGAAAGAGGCCAATGAATGCGGCCCGGTGATGAATGGATTGGCGGCATTGTCGCATTTTCCGCGAAGTTGCGCGAATTTGTGCGACGGTGACCGGCCCTCAGAACGGCCAGAACAGGGGGATGAAGATCATGCCCAGCACCCAGAAAATGAGGTTAAGCGGCAGGCCCACTTTCACGAAGTCGATGAAGCGGTAGCCGCCCGCGCCATACACCATGGTATTGGTCTGGTAGCCCACTGGCGTGGAAAAACTGGTGGACGCGGCAAACGTGACGGCAATCAGAAATGGCGTGGCGTCGACGTTCAGCATATTGGCCGTCGACACCCCGATGGGCGTGAGCAGGACGGCCGCCGCTGCATTGCTCATGAATTCCGTGAGCAGCAGCGCCATCAGATAGAGGACGGCCATCACCACCCAGGGGCCGTGGGCGCTCACCAGACCGACGGTGTTCTGCACCAGGAACTCGGCGGCTCCCGTTTCACTCATGGCCACCCCCAGAGGAATCAGGCCGGCCAGCAGAATGATGATGCGCCAGTCGATGGCGTCGTATACATCTTCGGCATCCAGGCAGCCTGCCAAGGTCATGGCCACAGCCCCTGCGAGAGCCGTGATGGCAATTGGCGCCCAACCCAGCGCCGAAACGCCGATCACGAGCGTCATGGTGACCAGCGCAAACGGGGCTCGCCAGCCTGCCGGCCGATCGGGCTGACGCTCGGAGAGCACGATGATGTTGCGGTCGCGGCGCAGGGCCGGCATCTCGCTTTCCGGAATCAGGAGCAGCAAAATGTCGCCGACGCGAAGTCGCACATGGCGCAGTTCTTCACGCAGAATCTGCCCGCGTCGTTGAATGGCGAGTGAGGTCGTGTTGTGGTGCCAGCCCGGGTCCACCATGCCCAGCGTGCTGCCGATCAGGCGTGAGCGTGGCGCGATCAGCACCTCGGCCAGGACTTGTTCCACTTCCTCGAAGGAGTGCTGCTTCAGCTTGAACTCTGCATTGATCTCCAGGCCGGTCTCTTTGCACAGTTCTTCCAGCTTCGACCATTCGCCACGCGCCAGCAGCACATCACCTTCTCTGAGGACCTGCGACCGTGGAGACCAGACCTTCTCTTCCCCACGCAGCAGTTCCAGCACGTAGACGCCATACTGTTCCCCCAGCTTGGCTTCGCTGAGGGGGGTATCCAGCAGCGTCGAATCGGCCGTGACGCGCAACTCGGTGATGTACTTGCCCAGCTCGTAATGTTCAACAAGTTCGGTGGCGCGCGCGTCGGGCAACAGCCAACGCCCCAGGGTGAGCAGATAGAGACAGCCGGCGGCAAAGCAAATGACCCCCAGCGAGGTGAACTCGAACATGGTGAAACCGCGATGACCGAGGTCGCGCGCCATGCCGTTGACCAGCAGATTGGTGGAGGTGCCCACCAGAGTGCACACGCCTGCCATCTGCGAGACATAGGAAAGGGGAATGAGCGCCTTGGACGCCGACATGCCGATGCTGGCCGTGGCCGCCATGACGATCGGCATGAACACGGCCACCACAGCGGTGTTGTTCACGAATGGTGCGATCACCGCCAGTACCAGGAACAGCATGAGCAGGAATTGCACCGGCGATCTGGCCCTGGCCAGAAGACTGCCGATGCCTGACAGCGCGCCGCTGTTCTGCAGGCCCGCCGCCAGCACGAACATGGAAGCCACCGTGATGGTGGCCGAGTTGCTGAACCCGCTTAACGCCTGCCCGGTATCGATCAAGCCCGTGAGCGCCAATGCGGTCAGCACCATCAATGCGACGGTGTCCATGGGCAGTTTTTCGGTGGCGAACAGCGCCACTGCGACCAGCGCAATGGACAACACCATGGCGATTTCGAAGGTCATTCCTCGTCGGCTCCTGCGCTGATTGTGGCCGGGTGGGGCGGGTATCTGCGTTCGCGCCGACCCCACCTGATCCGCCGAATTGCTCTTACCCGGTGGGCACCGCCTTCACTATACTGTGTGCAGCGAAGGCAAATCCGGGGCCAGACCAGGGAGCATCAGGATGGACAGCGACAAGAGCGAACGTTTTGAGGGCAAGGCCTGCTCCGGCGAGGCAGTCTGGCGCACCATCGTACGGACGCTGGCGTTGAAGCCGCACCCGGAAGGCGGCTATTACCGGGAAGTGTTTCGCTCGCCCACCTACGTGACGACAGGAGGGCACGTTCGCAGCTCGGGCACCTCGATTTACTACCTGCTGGCCGAAGGCGCCTTTTCCGCGTGGCATCGCATAGACGCGGATGAGGTTTGGTACTTCCACTCGGGTGAAGGCCTTCACCTGCATGTTCTGCACGCGGACGGCAGACTGATCACCCACCATCTGGCCGACCCTTCACACCACTCCGGCGCGGTATTTCAGGCCACCGTCCCGGCTGGGAGCTGGTTTGCTGCGGAGCTGGCACAGGTCGACGGTCATGCCCTGGTCAGCTGCGCGGTGATGCCGGGTTTCGAGTTCTCCGGCTTTGAGCTGGCAACCGAGGCGGACATGTCCGACGCCATACAACGGCACGGCGAATGGTTGCGAAAATTGCTTTCTGCCACTGGACAGCAGCCTCAGTCCTGACCTCCACGGGTGAAGACCCGAGGTGAGTGCGAAAAGCACGGCACCCGACTTGCTGCCCTCCTCGCTGGAAACCGTCTATCGGCACCACGAGGAGGAGAAAACATGGACGCAGAACGCCGTCGTATCGGCCTGGGGGTGGCAGTCATTTTGAATGCCTTGTTCGGACTGCTATTGCTGATTGGCGGGGTCTGGCTGATGGCATTGGGCGGGTCCTGGTTTTATATGGCGGCGGGCCTGCTCCTGCTTGGAACCGCTTTTCTGTTGATGAAACGCCGTGTTTCGGCTTTGTGGCTCTATGCCTTCCTGTTGTTGGCCGTGCTGTTGTGGTCGCTCTGGGAGGCCGGGATGGACTGGTGGCCCATCGCGGCGCGGGGTGATGTCTTTGTGCTGCTCGGGCTTTTCATGCTGACCCCGTGGGTGACGCGTGCGCTGCGTGGGCCCATTCTGACACCTGCCGACCTGGAAGCGGGCGCGGGGCGCGGTCTGTGGACGCTGCCCTTGTGGGCCGCCCTCATCGTCTTCCTGGTCGTCTCGGCGGTGACCTGGTTCATCGACCCGCGTGGTCACGAAGGCACGCTCCCCGTGCGGCAAGCGCAGGCAGGCGCCGCGACGCCGGACCTGCCCGAGGGCGAATGGCATGCCTACGGCCGGACGAACTGGGGGCAGCGTCATTCGCCGCTGACCCAGATCACGCCGGACAATGTCACCCAGCTGGAACTGGCCTGGCATTACAAGACGGGGGATGTGCGAGGTCAACCCGGCGACCCGGAAGAGACCACGTTTCAGGTGACACCGCTCAAGATTGGCGACAGGCTCTATTTGTGCACCCCCCATCAATCGGTGATCGCCCTGGATGCTACGTCGGGCGAAGAAGTCTGGCGCCATGACCCTCAGATTCGAGGGGAGCTCGCGCTGCAACACCTGACCTGCCGCGGGCTGTCCTACCACCCTGGAGGCGCGTCCACGATCGCGCCTGCGCCCGTGGTCTCGGCGGATTCCGCTACGGCCTCGGCCGACTCGGTTTCAGATGCGGCGGATTCGGCTTCGATCTCCACGGACGCCACCTCGGGATCGGCCGATTCAGCGTCGCTTCGGGCCCAGGAGGAAGCGTTGAAGCGCCTGCAGTTGCCGGTGGCCGCACAAGATGGAAAGGTGTCGGAAACCTGCGACGCCAAGCTATTCATGCCCACCGCCGACGGGCGCATCATCGCGCTGAACCCGGAAGACGGTTCAGTATGCGGCAATTTCGGTAACGG
Source organism: Alcaligenaceae bacterium (assembly GCA_029263615.1). GTDB lineage: Bacteria > Pseudomonadota > Gammaproteobacteria > Burkholderiales > Burkholderiaceae_B > Yanghanlia. The sequence continues at coordinate 56,381 of JAJUFT010000004.1, forward strand.
AACGGGCCAGATCAATCTGTGGGCCAACATGCCTAATGCCCGGGCGGGGGGCTACTATTCGACGTCCCCGGTGGTGGTGACGGAAAAGCTGATCATCGTCGGCGGCACGGTTCTGGACAATGTATCCACCCAGGAGCCCGCGGGGGTGATCCGCGCGTTCGACGTGCACACGGGTGAACTGGTCTGGAACTGGGATCCTGCTAAACCGAACGATACCGCGCCGATCGCCCCCGACGCGGTCTACACTCCCAGCACGCCCAACAGTTGGTCCATTTCGAGTGCAGATGAAGCGCTCGGAATGGTTTACGTCCCCATGGGCAATGAGCCGCCCGATCAGTTCGGGGGGAACCGCGGTGAGGCGGCGGACACCTACGCATCGGCCGTGGTCGCGCTCGACCTTGAAACGGGACGGGTGCGCTGGGTCTTCCAGACCGTTCATCATGACCTGTGGGATTACGACGTACCGTCGCAGCCGAGCCTGATCAATCTCAACATCCGGGGCGAAACGGTTCCGGCTCTGGTGCAGCCGACCAAGCAGGGGGAGCTGTTCGTGCTCGACCGTCGCACCGGCGAGCCGATCCTGCCCGTGACGGAGCGACCTTACCCGCAGGGGGCCGTGGAGGGTGACCGGACTGCGCCCACGCAACCCGTGTCGGCGCTGTCGTTCGACCCTGAACCGCTCAGCGGCGCAGCGATGTGGGGCGCGACCATTTTCGACCAGCTGTTCTGCCGCATATCCTTTCACCGCCTGCGTTACGAGGGGCGCTATACCCCACCCTCGCTGCAGGGCACTCTGGTCTATCCGGGCAACTTCGGGGTGTTCAACTGGGGAAGTGTGGCGGTCGATCCGCAGCGCCAGATCGTCTTCGCCACGCCCACTTACCTGGCTTTCATTTCCAAGATGATTCCGCGCGAAGATGACACCACGCTGTACGTGCAGGGAGACAACCGGCCGGAGGACAGCTTGCCGGCCCTGAATGAGAATTTTGGTGCACCCTATGCGGTCGAGCTGAGCGCCTTCACCTCGCCCTTGGGGCTACCTTGCCAGCAGCCGCCCTGGGGTTATATTGCGGGTGCTGATCTGACCACCGGCGACGTCGCATGGATGCACCGCAACGGCACCGTGCGTGACAGTTCTCCGTTTCCCTTGCCCTTCAAGATGGGCGTACCCAATCTTGGTGGCCCGATCGTCACGGCAGGGGGCGTGGCCTTTCTGTCGGGCACGCTGGATTATTACCTGCGCGCCTATGACGTCACTTCCGGAAAGGAACTGTGGAAGGCCCGTCTGCCGGCGGGCGGTCAGGCCACCCCGATGACTTACACCGGGAAGGATGGTCGCCAGTATGTGGTGGTGGCAGCGGGTGGGCACGGGTCCCTGGGCACCAAGGCGGGCGATGATGTCATGGCCTTTGCGCTACCACTTCAATGAACCGTCGCTGTGGTACTGGGCGTGGCGGCCTTTTGCGGTATGGAGTTTGCTAGAAAGCGTTGTCTCAACCGAAACAGGAATGTTCATGAAAACGACATCGATTGCCCGCTCCACGCTGACCGCTCTGGCCCTGGTATCCTTGACTGCCATCGCGGCCTGCTCATCGCCTTCTCAGATCCATACTCGTGATGGGCGCGCTATTCCCACTGCGGACAAACCAGAAGTCGACAAAGACTCCGGTTTCGTCAAGTACGAGCGCGACGGCCGGGAAGTGCAGATCAATCAATCGGATGTGCAGGCCATCGAGGAAATCAAATAATCGGGCGCATGCCCGGCGTGTCGGGCCCCAGGATCACGCCCCTGGGTCTGAAAACGCCCACCCCAGGCGGGGTAAGCCGCGTCGGGCATCCTGCCCCACAGCCTGCGCAAACTAAGCCTGTTGGATCGGAAGAGCAGGCATGTCCTTCAGCGCCGGAGCCGGTGGTAAGCCGGTGACTTCGAGAATCTGTTCTTCGTCCAGGGTTTCCTTCTCGAGCAGCGCCGCCACCAGTGCATCCAGCTCCCGCCGGTGGGCCTGCAGCAATTGCTTGGCGCGTTCATGGCTTTCACCCAGGATGCGCTGCACCTCGGCGTCGATTAGCGCGGCCGTCTGTTCGCTGACTCCCGGCCCCATACCCTGTGTCACGCCTAGAAAAGGATTTCTGCGCGGCGCCAGCTGCACCAGACCCAGCTGATCACTCATGCCCCAGCGTGTCACCATGTCGCGTGCAATCTGGGTCGCCTGCTCGATGTCGTTCTCGGCACCGGTGGTGCGCGTGCCGTAGACGAGTTCCTCGGCGGCTCGCCCGCCCAGCATGCCGATGATGCGCGCACGCAGATAGGCTTCCGGAAAGTTGTAGCGATCGGCGGGCGGCCGCTGGTAGGTGACTCCCAGCGCTTGTCCCCGAGGCACAATTGAAACGCGATGCACCGGGTCGGCGCCGGGTACGAGCAAGGCAAGGATGGCGTGACCGCTCTCGTGATAGGCGATGCGTTCCCGGTCCGCCTGGCTGAGCACGATCGAACGCTCCGGCCCCAGCATCAGCTTTTCCAGTGCCGTCATGAAGTTTTCATCGGTCACATGGTCCTGGTTCTGGCGGGCCGCCAGAAGGGCCGCCTCATTGACCAGTGTCTTGAGATCGGCACCGGACAGGCCGGGTGTGGCCGCTGCAATGTCCATCAGGTCGAGGCCCGGTGCCAGCGGAACCTTGCGCGTGTGCACCTTCAGAATCGCTTCACGGCCCACTTTGTCGGGCAGATTGAGCACGATGCGGCGGTCGAAACGCCCGGCTCGCAGCAGGGCCTTGTCGAGGATGTCGGGCTGGTTGGTCGCAGCGAGCACGATCACGCCTTCCTTGCCCGAGAAGCCATCCATCTCCGTGAGAATCTGATTCAGGGTCTGTTCCTGCTCGCTGGCGCCTCCGACCACGATCTGGCCGCGTGCCCGGCCGATCGAGTCGATCTCGTCGATGAAGACGATGGACGGCGCGTGCTCCCGAGCCTGCTTGAACAGGTCTCGTACCCGGGCCGCGCCCACGCCGACGATCATCTCGACGAATTCGGAACCGCTCATCGAGAAGAAGGGCACGTTCGCTTCACCGGCAACTGCCTTGGCAAGCAGGGTCTTGCCGGTTCCCGGAGCACCCACCAGCAGCACGCCTTTGGGCGCGGTTCCGCCCAGGCGGGTGTACTTCTCCGGGTTGCGCAGGAAGTCGACGATTTCCACCAGTTCGTTTTCTGCTTCGTCGATGCCGGCCACGTCGTCAAACGTGACGCGCTGAGCCGTCTCCCGATCGTAGCGGCGCGCGCGACTCTTGCCCATGCCGAACAGGCCGCTTCCCAGCCCCCCCGTGGCCTGACGGGAGGCCCGACGAAACAGCCAGACGTAAAATCCGATGATCAACAAGGCCGGCCCGAAGCCATAGAGCATTGTGAGCCATGGGTTGGCCTCCTTGATGGGGACCGCCCGGATTTCCACTCCGTGTTCGATCAGAAACGCCTCGAACCCCGGGTCGATGAAATCGGGCAGCAGGGTCGTGAAGCGGGTGGCCCCGACGGGCGAGGCGGCCTGGTTGGACGATGGGGAGGGACTGGTCGCGGCCGCGCCGAGCGTGGGCACCTGGGTCGGACGGAGAAACTGTCCTTCGATCTGCCGGCCCTGGCTGAAGATGGACTGAACGTTGCCGTTGGCAACCTGCTGCTTGAATTCCGTGTAGGGGAGGGTGACCGCGTCGTCCGTCATGGGCGACAGCAGACGCATCAGAAAGTAGTTCATCAGCAGCAGCGCTGCAAAGACCCACCAGATGCGGCCCCGCAAGCCCGGCTGTTGATTGGGCGAACCCGGTTTACCGGCCGGGCCCGCGCCGCTTCCATCATTCCATTGTTGTTGCCGACTCTGGCCGGCACCCCATTTGTCTGTCATGCCTTCGTACCAATGGTTGCCAATGGGTCATATGATACGCACCCGGGCGCAACTGTTCAGCAAGGCGAGTCAAGGAACGGGTGTGCCGCCTTGCCCAGCGTGCTGGCGAAGTCCCGAGGAGACTGGGCGGAACCCAGGGCGTGACGCAGGGCGGGGTTTTTTTCAATGAGGCGCGCGAGGGCCTGCCAGGTGTCGAGCGGGAGATTCAAAGCGGGTTGAGTGCTCACAACGTGATCCTCCTTTCCGGTTGAAGATTCTCGGCGTTGCCGGAGAGGGCCCAGAGCACTGCGCGGGCGATGCCTGGCGTCGCAGAGGTGGGTGAAGTATAGAAAGCAGGGGGGTTCGGCCTCAATAGCTCATGTGTGCTATGGGCAAGTGGGCCTATCATAGGGGGGTGAGTGAAGGGGCAACCCTCACGGTGTGATGGAACCTATGTCAGCATCTTTACCTGAACCCGTCGATCCGCAGCGCTGGTTGGAACAGATCCGAGAATGGGCGCGTGAACTGGGGTTTTCGCACGTCAGTGTGTCCGGCGTGGATCTGTCCTCTGCCGAACCGTATCTTCTGGAATGGCTGGCCGCGGGCCACCACGCTGAAATGCATTACATGGAGCGGCACGGGCTCATGCGGGCGCGGCCGGCAGAGCTGGTGCCGGGCACACTCAGCGTCATCAGCGCCCGCATGCCCTATCTGCCGGGCACGACCCTGACGCCCGGCTGGCAGGTGCGTGAGCTGGAGCGACTGAATCGGTCCGACGAAGGCGTGGTATCCCTGTATGCCCGTGGGCGCGACTATCACAAGGTGGTGCGAGGGCGCTTGAAGAAGCTCTGTGAGCGCATCACGGCCCTGATTGGCCCGTTCGGCTACCGGGTGTTCTCCGATTCTGCGCCGGTACTGGAGAAGGAACTGGCGGTTCGAAGCGGCCAGGGGTGGCGCGGCAAGCATTCCCTGGTGCTGTCCCGCGACGGCGGGTCCATATTTTTCCTGGGCGAGATATTCGTGGATGTTGCGCTCGAACCCACCGAACCGGTGAGTGCGCATTGCGGAACCTGTTCCGCCTGCATCGATGTATGCCCCACGGGCGCCATCGTTGCCCCCGGCGTGGTCGACGCCCGCCGCTGCCTGTCCTATCTCACCATCGAGCATCACGGGCCCATTCCCGAACCTTTGCGTCCCCACATGGGCAACCGGATCTTCGGTTGCGACGATTGCCAATTGATCTGCCCCTGGAACAAGTACGCCCAGGCGACCGAGCTCTCCGATTTTGCCGAACGTTCGCAACTGGTGGGCCAGTCGCTGGTAGACCTGTTTGCCTGGGATGAAGCCACCTTTCTCAAGAATACCGAAGGCGGGCCGGTGCGCCGCATCAACCATGAGCGATGGCTGCGCAATATCGCGGTGGCGCTGGGCAATGCCCTGCGCACGGCCGGGGCGGTGCAGGCAGAGACCTTTCGCGCGGCCCTGCTGAGTCGCGCCGACCACCCCAGCGAGCTGGTCAGGGAACACGTGGCCTGGGCGCTGGCACAGCGGGATCAGGACAGCAGGTCCACACGCCCCGTTCCGAGATCGTAGATGCCGCCGATGACCTTGAGGTGGTTGTCACGCACCGCACTGCTGAGGATGGGCGTGGCCTCTGCAAGACGGGCCACGTTCTGCCGGATGTTCTCGAGCGTTGCCGCTTCGGCGAGCGTGCCAGTGTGTGAAGTGGCAGCGGCGCTGCGTACGGCCGGCAACAAGGCCGTAATGACGGTTTGAATGTGGCCCGGAAACTGGGTCTGATTTTCAAAGGAATTGACGGCCGCACTCACCGCCCCGCAGCGGGTGTGCCCCAGGACCAGAATCACCGACGCATGCAGAACGGCAACGCCATATTCCAGGCTGGCCAGAAGGTCGTTGGTGACATAGTTGCCGGCCACGCGCGTGACGAAGAGATCTCCACGTTCTTCGTCGAAGCAGAGTTCAGGGCTGACGCGGGAGTCGGCACAACTCAGAATGCACGCATACGGGTTCTGCCCCCGGACCAGCGCCGCGCGGTTTGCGGAAAAATCCCGGTCGAGCGTCTCACCCGAAATATAACGCTTGTTGCCGACCATCAGACGTTCGATGGCGTCATCCGGAGACAGGGCGTTGTCGGGTTTGGGGGGAGGTTTGGCGTAGGCGGTTCGGATGGGCCCCGGCAGGCCCAGCAGGGAGATGGCGCCCAGCTTGCCGAGCGCGGTTCGTCTGGAAGGCGAGGCTGGCGACCGGTTTGATACAACATCAATGGCACAGCGTTGGCACATGATGTGTCTCCTTCCACAAGGGCGAAAACCTTGGGTATGAAAATTATAATTCGTGACATTCAGCACTGAAAGCAAAAGCTCCGCATGACGTGAGCCTGAAGGACCGGCACGGCGATTGTGAGACGTCAATCGGGGCTGCAAAAAAAACGCCGTCCGGCCCGGAGGCCCAGACGGCGCTGGCCATGCAAGGCCGGCCAGCGGTCATTTCAGATAGTGCTCGGCGACGGCGACCCAGTAGGCTGCGCCGATGGGCAGATTGCTCTTGTCGAAGACATACATCGGGTGATGCACGTTGGGCGTCGGGCCATTGCCGATGAAGCAATACACGGCCGGTACCTTCTGGGCATAGAAGGCGAAGTCTTCGCTACCCATGAAGGTGGGGCCGGGCATGAAGGCGGCTTCATCACCGAAGGTTTTCCGGGCAATGTTGAAGCAGGTCTCGGTGTGAGCGGGGTCATTGTTCAGAATCGCCCCGGGAGGGCCTTCCCGAAACTCGAAACCGACGTTGTAGGCTTCGGCCGTGGCTCTGGTAATGGTACGGATCTTGTTCAGGACCATCTCGCGGGTCTCAGCGACACGGGTCCGCACGCTCAGGCGCAGAATGGCTTCCTGCGGAATGACGTTGCCGGCATCGCCGGAAATGAAGGCCCCGATGCTCACGACTGCGGCATCCATCGGTGCGACATTGCGCGAGACGATGGTCTGCAACGACATGACGAGGGCGGCGCCGGCCACGAGGGGGTCCACGCCTTTCTCGGGCATCGACCCATGGCTGCCCACCCCGGTCAGCACGATTTCCCAGTTGTCCACCGCTGCCATGATGGGGCCGCCGGTGAAGTGCAGCGTATTGACCGGGAGGCCGGGCATGTTGTGCATGCCGAACATGACGTCCATCGGATAACGCTCGAACAGGCCGTCGGCGATCATGGCCGGTGCACCGGCCATGATTTCTTAGGCAGGCTGGCAGATGAGGTTGAGCGTGCCGTTGTACTGGCGGGTCTTGGCGAGATATTCGGCGGCACCCAGCAGCATCGACGTGTGGGCGTCGTGGCCGCAAGTATGCGACTTTCCGGGAACCTGGCTTTTGTAGGGCAGATCGGCCTTTTCTTCAACGGGCAGCGCATCGGTATCGGCACGCAGCCCGATGCTGGCCTTGCCGTCGCCGACCTTCAGACGCCCGACGACGCCGGTTCTTCCGATACCGGTTTCAACTTCGTAGCCCCATTCGCGCAGTTTCCCGGCAATGTAGTCGGCCGCAAGCTGTTCTTCAAAGGCGACGGCGGGGTTCTGGTGCAGGTAGTGGAAGTGCTGCTCAATGCTTTTGAGTTCGAGGGCGGTGGATGCATTCATGGTTTTCCTCCGTGAGGTGCCGGGAGCGATTTGAGTGTCCGGGCGCCCGATCGGGCGCTCGGGTGGGGGTGGGGTCATCGATGTTCGATGGTCAGGCTTTCTTGTGCTTCGGAATCGCTAGCATGATGGAGACGATGGCGACGACGATCATCAGGACGTTGAAGCCCAGGGCCATGATGGCGGCTTCGCGTACCGCGAGGTTGTCGGAACGACCGGCAAAGGTGATGACGCCCTCCAGCCAGGTGATGCTGCTGTTGTCGGCGCTGAAGGCCGTGAAGATGGCTGCTGAAATGGCCACACCGAATGCGGCGCCGAGCGAAGAGGCCATCTTGTAGATGCCGGAGCCGGCACCGGCCTGCTCGGCCGGCAGATTGGCCAGGGCGGCGTCGGTGGAGGGGGTGGCATAGAAAGCCAGCCCCACACCGAACAGCGTGTAGCCGATCACGGCCGAAATCATGTAGTTGCTCAGGAGCATGTTGGCAGGCGACAGCAGGAGGATGGAAAGGCCGGTGATCAGGCAGCCCCAGATCATGGGCTTGCGTGCCCCGTACAGGCGCAGCAGCTTTTCGCCAACCCGGATGAAGGCAATGATGGCAATGGCGTAGCCCAGAGTGAGCATGCCGGCCGCCTGAGCGGTCATGTCGCCGCCGAACTGTACCAGTTGCAGGGAAACGATCAGGGTTCCCGCCACACCGTTCAACAGAAAGTTCGAGATGGTTGCACCGGTGTACGTAGCATTCTTGAACAGGCTGAAGTCGAAGAAGGCATTGGCCGAGCGCGATTCAATGCGCAGGAACAAGGCACCGAAGATGAGGGTGATGGCGACCAGACCCAGTACGAGCGGGCTGGTCCAGCCCAGACGGTTGCCTTGGGTGACGACCACCTGGATGGCGATCATGGCCACCATGAAGCTCAGTACGCCGGGCAGGTCGAACTTGTAATCCTCCTGGACTTTGCGTTCGGTTTCCGGGGTACCGCGCATCATCCAGAGGCCGAGCAGACAAACGGCAATTGAGATGAAGAAGATCGAACGCCAGCCGAAGTTCTCGCTCATCAGGCCGCCGAAGAGCGAGCACAGGCCGGAGCCCCCCCACGATCCGATCGACCACATACTGATCGCACGCTGACGACCCGCGCCGTCCCAGTACGCTTTCACCACGGCCAGGCTGGCGGGCATGATGCAGGCGGCCGACAGGCCCTGCAAGGCGCGTCCGATCAGGAGTACGGGGACACCGAAGTCACCGGTGGGGGTGAGGCCCACGAGCAAGGAGCCCAGAATATTGAGATAAAAGCCCCAGCGCACGACTTTCATGTGGCCCACGCGGTCGCCGACCCCGCCCATGACAACGATGAAAATGCCCGAGAAGAGGGCAGTGATGGCGACCGCAATGTTCATCGTATTGGCGGTCATGCCAAGGTCCCGGCTCATGTCCGGAGCAATGTTGAGGGTGGTCTGCGCAAAGAGCCAGAAGGCAATGACCCCCATGATGATGCCAAACAGTAACTTGTCGTTACCCTGATAGGTTCTGGTACTTCCGTTGGCGACGGTTGACATGGTCGCGTACCCCTTTGATGGTTGGATTGAGGATTGAGTTCTTCATATGCATACATAAGCACGTAACGCTATTGTGATAAACCCTAGTATCCGACGCTCTGTGTTTCATCAAAAACTTTCGACACATATCCTTCGTATTCTTTATTTTTTATGTATCGAATTGTGGCGTATGAAGATTGCCTGCTTTCACGAGCGAACCGCAAGGCATTGAATCGGCAATGATTTTCCCGCCTCTCACACACGGCAGACGCAAAAAAGCCCACTGGCGAACCAGTGGGCTTTTCAAATTCCTGGTGGAGCGGAGGAGGATCGAACTCCCGACCTTCGCATTGCGAACGCGACGCTCTCCCAGCTGAGCTACCGCCCCGACGGGCAGGAATTCTAGCACGTGTATTTTCAGGACTCCAGTCGCGGGCGCAGCAATTGCACGCGTCCGGAAGCAGCGCGCGCGACCAGCGAGCGACGGTTCGATTGGATCGGTGCTGGTGTTCGGGCGTAGAATCGTCCTTGGGGGAACCATCATGCCTTTACCTTTATTCAGCAAGCTTCCGGGTTACACCAGCCGGGGCAAATCTCAGCCAGGGCTCGAACGCAAAATACTGCGATGGATGCCTTACGTATTTCTCACCATCATTTTCCTCTGTGGGGCGCCATCTGTCATCGTTCGTCTGATGGAATGGGAAGGAAGTGAACATGCCGTGGCGGCGTTCATCGGGCGGGTCGACATGATGGCGGCGGGCATCTTCTTCGCCCTGTTCAACGCCGCCGTCATGCTGACGATCGGTGCGATCCTCATCACACTGATGAAAGGGCCGGGCTACGTCGCCGACGGGTACAAGCTGATTGATTCTGAATCCCCCGAGAAACTACGTGAAGATTCCTGGGTGGGCGACCGCGACTGAAGGCCGGCAGCCCGCTTCCGGACGGGGGCCCGCGGCGCACGGGGCGGCTTCGAGAGATATAATGTGCTGTTATTCTGATGTTTTTCCAAGGCCCGCCCCACAATGACAACCATACTTGAAGACGTCCCTGTCGGCCAGAAGGTCGGCATTGCCTTTTCCGGTGGATTGGACACCAGCGCAGCATTGCTGTGGATGAAGAACAAGGGTGCCATTCCTTACGCCTACACCGCCAATCTGGGCCAGCCCGACGAGCCCGATTACGACGCCATTCCGCGCAAGGCGCTGGAATACGGTGCCAAACTCGCGCGTCTGGTCGATTGCCGTAGCCAGCTGGTGAATGAAGGCATTGCCGCCCTGCAGGCGGGCGCGTTCCACGTCTCCACGGCCGGTGTCACCTATTTCAACACGACGCCGCTGGGGCGCGCAGTCACCGGTACCATGCTGGTGGCCGCCATGAAGGAAGACGACGTCCACATCTGGGGTGACGGCAGCACGTACAAGGGCAACGATATCGAGCGTTTCTACCGCTACGGCCTGCTGACCAACCCGGACTTGCGCATCTACAAGCCCTGGCTGGATCAAACCTTCATCAACGAGCTCGGCGGTCGTGCTGAAATGTCGCAATACCTGCGCGAGCATGGTTTCGACTACAAGATGTCGGCAGAAAAGGCCTACTCCACCGACTCCAACATGCTGGGGGCCACGCATGAAGCGAAAGATCTGGAATACCTGAATTCCGGCATTCGCATCGTTCAACCCATCATGGGCGTGGCCTTCTGGCGTGAAGACGTCGAAGTCAAGCCGGAAGAAGTCACAGTGCGTTTTGAAGAAGGGCAGCCGGTGGCGCTGAACGGCGTCGAGTTCTCCGATCCGGTCGAGCTCATGCTGGAAGCGAACCGCATTGGCGGGCGCCATGGGCTGGGTATGAGCGACCAGATCGAAAACCGCATCATCGAGGCCAAGAGCCGCGGCATTTACGAAGCTCCCGGCATGGCACTGCTGCACATTGCCTACGAACGTCTGGTCACCGGCATCCACAACGAAGACACCATCGAGCAGTACCGCATCAACGGTCTGCGTCTGGGCCGTCTGTTGTACCAGGGCCGCTGGTTCGACCCGCAGGCCATCATGTTGCGTGAAACGGCACAGCGATGGGTGGCCCGCGCCATCACGGGCGAAGTGGTCATCGAACTGCGTCGTGGAAACGACTACTCGCTACTGGACACTCGTTCCGAGAACCTTACGTACAAGCCCGAGCGCCTCACGATGGAAAAGGGCGAATCAACGTTCTCGCCGCGCGATCGCATTGGTCAGTTGACCATGCGCAACCTCGACATCACCGATACGCGTGAAAAGCTCTTCACTTACACCAAGGCAGGCCTGCTGTCCGCCGCTGATGGTGTCACGCTGCCCCAGCTCAAGGGCAAGAGCGAATAAGACGGTTGGTTCGCCACCCCACAAAAATTGGGCGCCGATGAGGCGCCCAATTTGCATCTGCCGGTCGTTCCGACGACCACGGGATTGCTGCCATCACAGTTTGCCCAGCAGCAGGAACTCCATGAGCGCCTTCTGCACATGCATGCGGTTCTCGGCCTCGTCCCAGACCACGCTCTGCGGGCCGTCGATGACATCGCTGGTGACTTCCTCGCCCCTGTGCGCCGGCAGGCAGTGCATGAAGAGGGCGTCCGGGTCGGCCTGCGCCATCATTTCGGCGTCGACACACCAGTCGGCAAAGGCTTTCCGGCGTTCTTCGTTTTCTTCTTCAAACCCCATGCTCGTCCAGACATCGGTCGTGACCAGGTGGGCGCCTTTCACGGCTTCCATGGGGTCATCGAATTCGCGCAGCACGTGGGGGGCGACCTGGCCCGTGAGCTTGGGGTCGAGCTGGTAACCCTTGGGCCCGGAAACGTGCAGCGTGAAGCCGAGGATCTCGGCCGCCTGCAGCCAGGTGTAGGACATGTTGTTGGCGTCGCCGATCCAGGCCACCGTCCTGCCCTGGATGGAGCCGCGCATTTCCATGAAGGTGAAGATGTCGGCAAGAATCTGACAGGGGTGGTACTCGTTGGTCAGCCCGTTGATGACCGGTACCCGCGAGTGCGCTGCGAAGCGTTCGATGCGTGTCTGTTCGAAGGTGCGGATCATCACAATGTCCACCATGCGTGAGACGACGCGGGCGGTGTCTTCGATGGGTTCCGAACGACCCAACTGGGAATCGTTGGTGGTCAGGTGGATGACGGAACCACCCAGCTGGTACATGCCGGCTTCGAACGAAACGCGGGTGCGGGTGCTGGCCTTTTCGAAAACCATGGCCAGCGTGCGATCGTGCAGCGTGTGATGCGGCTGGTAGCGCTTGAACTTGTCTTTGATGATCTGGGCGCGGGCCAGGACATATTCGATTTCCTCGCGAGAGAAATCGCGAAACTGCAGGAAGTGCCGAAGCGGCCCGTTCGGGAGCGAGTTCTGATTGGCGTCTGACATATTCAGCCTTGTTCTAAAACGACAATCTTACCTGCTCGGGCTGTCCGCGGCAAAGCGCCCGCCGGAAGTCGGCCGGATACGGCGCAAGCCAGCGTGCACGCGCTTCTCAACGTCTGGTCCACGGACCGGGTTTTCACGAATCGGCTACAATGGGGAGTGGCGGCGGCTGCGATGGATGCAGCCTATCCTCCGCTCGTTCAGGGGCCAGCAGGCCGGGATATTTCATGACTCAACAGGTGGAACAGTTCATCATTCACGGTCTCACGAACTCCGGGCGGAAATTTCGCCCCAGCGACTGGGCCGAGCGTTTGGCAGGGGTTATGTCCCAGTTCAGGCCCCAAGGTTCACCGGGCGGCCCGCTCAGCTACTCACCCTATGTGGTTCCCGTGAATATTGATGGCGTGCGTTGTGTGGTTGTCGACACACGATTGCGAGAACTTGAACCGCTGGCGTGGCGCTTCGTATGTGGATTCGCCGCCGACAACGATCTTCAGACCAGCCAACGGGTCGTCGAAAAGTCGGCCGCCACCGCTTCCTCCTGACCTCTCTCCAAATTCAAAACATTCGTCCGATGGCAGTTCAGAAGCCGGGCAGGGCAGCCTGCAGGGCCGGCTGAACGGCAGGTGTGCGTGCGATGGCATGTTCGTGCTCAAGCAGCCACCGCTTGCGCTCCAGCCCGCCACCGTACCCCACTAGCGCACCCTTGATGCCGCTGCCGATGACTCGGTGACAGGGGACAACGATGCTGACCGGGTTGGCCCCGTTTGCCAGGCCCACGGCACGCACGGCCGTCGGGCGGCCGATCCGCTCGGCAAGTTCCAGGTAGCTGATGGTCTGGCCCCTCGGGATGGTGCGCAGCGCAGCCCATACAGTGCGCTGGAACTCGGTGCCACCGGTAACGACTTCCAGGTCGTCCAGGGCGTCCAGTTCGCCTTCGAAATAGGCCTGCATGGCCAGCGAGGCCGGTGACAGGCTGCGGGTTTCGCGCAGTTCAACAGGCTGGCCCGGGTACTGGCGTTTCACCAGAAGCCGCATTCTTCCTTCATAATCGAACCAGTCGATGATGCGCAGCTTTCCTTGCTCGTCGCAGGCCAGCAGCATTTGCCCGAGCGGTGTATCCAGTCTTTCCAGCAGGAAGGTGGTCGTCATGATCTTCTCTCTCCGTTTGCTTGATTGTATGCAGGCGTAGCGGGTGCGGGCAGGGTGAAAACGTAACGATCTTGCTCAGTGCCCGGGAGCCTGAAATGGGTTGGCTCGGCCGGGGCGCATTGCCGTCGTGGTCCGAACCTCACGCGCATTACAAACCAGGAGATCACTGATATGGCAAAGGAAATACTGTGCGGGTTTGGTGTGGACGTCGACGCGGTGGCCGGCTGGCTGGGGTCCTACGGGGGTGAAGATTCGCCCGACGACATCTCACGGGGTCTGTTTGCCGGCGAGGTCGGCACTCCCAGGCTGCTGAAATTGTTCGACCGTTTCGGCATCAAGACCAGCTGGTTCGTGCCGGGCCATTCCATCGAAACCTTTCCGGGTCAGATCCGGGAAGTGGCCGCGGCGGGCCACGAGATCGGCATGCACGGGTATTCGCACGAGAATCCCATTGCCATGACCGCTCGGCAGGAAGAAGACGTCATGGACCGCAGTATCGAGCTCATCACCGAGGTGGTGGGGAAGCCGCCGACCGGCTATGTCGCGCCATGGTGGGAATTCAGCAAGATCACCAACGAGCTGTTGCTCAAGAAGGGCATCAAGTACGACCACAGCCTGATGCACCACGATTTCCAGCCCTATCGCGTGCGTGTGGGCGACTCCTGGACCAAGATCGATTTCTCCAAGGAAGCGTCCCACTGGATGAAGCCG